>NZ_JBIQOB010000020.1:0-70712 GCF_044130285.1 Acinetobacter sp. BSP-28 | reverse complement strand
CTTAAAACAAATCAAAAAAAGCGACTCAATCGAGTCGCTTTTTTTTTGAATCAATTTAATTTGTTTGATTTTATATCACGCCCCCAATAGTAGATCTGGCCACATATCTTTTTCTAGTCACATCTCTCATGCATTGCACCAGACAGATCTGAATTACTAATCAAATCCTGTTGTCGGGTTGCATTGCCATTTAAAAACATAGTTTTGACCATTTTCTTTAAGTAATCGTTTTCAGCAATCGCTAAACGCAACCATCAATGTAATTACATAGAAATGACATAAAAATTACAAAATATAATTTTCCTTTAATTGTTTCATATTTTCCTTTTATTCATGTCGATGTATTTTTTTCGTATAAAATGAAAATATAGAAAAATTAAAAATAAATTTAATTATGTTTCAAACACTTAATACAAATTCATCAGCATATCTGGAATTAAGATAATTTTATTAAAATTACTCTTTTGTCTTGCCCTTTGAGTTACTGGCAATATTTGCCGCATCTCATTCAACTCATTTAACCGGGGCGTATATGCAAAATTCTGGCTTTAAAACAAAAATACTCACAGTGATCACATTCGGCTTGGTCAGTCAATATAGCCTGGCAGCCCTCCCGGATACGCTGAAACTCGATTATGCTTATTATGCTCCGACCAGTTTAGTCGTTAAAGAGCAGAAATTATTAGAAAAAGCTTTACCTAAAACCCAGATTAAATGGGTGTTTAGCCAAGGCAGTAACCGTTCGCTCGAATACTTAAATAGTAGCAGTGTAGATTTTTCATCAACCGCCGGTTTGGCTGCTGTCCTGAGCCGTGCGAATGGTAGTCCAATTAAAACCGTCTATATCCAGAGTCAGCCTGAATGGACTGCCTTACTGGTTGCAAAAAATTCGCCTATTAAAAGTATCAAAGATTTAAAAGGGAAAAAAATTGCAGCTACCAAAGGTACAGACCCTTTCCTGTTTACCTTACAAGCACTGGAAACAGCAGGTTTGAATAAAAAGGATGTTCAGCTTGTACACTTGCAGCATCCAGATGGTAAAACGGCGCTTGAACGTGGACAAGTTGATGCCTGGGCCGGTTTAGATCCGTTGATGGCTTCTGCTCAAGTCCAGTCAGGTGCAAAACTGCTATATAGAAATGTCGGTTTTAATAGTTACAGCGTATTAAGTACCAAGGAACAATTTGCCAACCAAAACCCGGAAGCGATTGAAGCGGTGATTAAAGCTTATGAACAGGCGCGTAAATGGGCCAAAGCCAATCCAGCTAAACTGGCTGAATTGCTAGCACGTGAATCTAAACTGCCTATTGCAGTGGCCAAACTTCAATTAAGCCGTACCAATTTTGATCAAAATATTCCAACGCTCAAACATATTAATGCCTTGAAAAAATCAGGAACGATTTTGACTGAAGAGGATTTGGTCCGTAAAGGCACAAATGTCAATCAGGTCATTGATCAACTGTTTGATGCAAAATATGCGAACAAGGCTGTGAAAAAATAATGAGTTCGTCTATAAAAACGAATAAGACACCGATCCAACCTGAAGTTGATAGAGTCCCAGTGCTTGGCTTGCTTAAACTATCAAGCAAGCTGAAGGGGCTGGTCATCCCTGTTTTTGCGTTAATCCTGTGTGAAATTTTGGTTAGAAACGGTTTTATAGAACCCTACCTGCTCCCCGCACCCAGCAGTTTATGGCAATCGTTATTAGAACTGTCTACAGGTGATTTATGGTTGCATATCTGGACCAGTACCTGGCGGGTATTTCTAGGCTTCTTTATTGGTATCGGACTTGCGCTGTTTTTCGCCCTTTTGGTCGGTTTAAACAGGCAAGCTGAGGAGTTTTTAGAGCCTTCTTTTTCAGCGATTAAGTCGATTCCAAGCCTGGCCTGGATTCCATTATTGCTATTATGGTTAGGCATAGATGAAACCTCTAAAATCACTCTGATCGCGATTGGTGCCTTTTTCCCGACCTATACCAATACTGTTGCAGCCATTCAGGGTGTAGACCGTAAACTGATTGAAGTGGCGCAGGTCTACCGTCTGAAATACTTTCAACAAATCAAGGAGATTTTACTTCCTGCGGCGTCCCCCGGTATTTTAACCGGTTTACGCAACAGCCTGAGCTTGTCCTGGATGTTTATGATTGCGGCTGAACTGATTGCAGCCACTCAAGGAATTGGTTATTTGCTCAGTGATGGACGGGAAACGTCCCGACCTGACATTGTCATTATTGCAATTATCTTATTGGCGATTTTAGGCAAAATGACGGATAGCTTAATGAAAATTGCTGAAAACTGGCTGTTACGCTGGCGGGATGTAGTCAAAAAATAAAGCGCATGATGCGCTTTATTTTTTATCTTTTAATATTAATGTGGCCACTGCCCCAAAGTGACACGGTCATTACCGCCATAGTCTTTTACTGTACGAACTTCTTTATATCCGGCTTGGGTAAAAATATGTCGTACAGCATCACCCTGATCGTAGCCATGTTCAAGTACCACCCAACCATTGACGGTTAAATGCTTTTTGCCTTGAACAATAATCTGCTCTAAATCTGCCAAACCGTGTTTGTCTGCCACCAAAGCACGTTCCGGTTCAGTCGCCAAATCCTGCATATGGATATCATCCGCATCAATATACGGCGGATTAGAAACAATGACATCAAAGAATTCACGGCCCAAAGGTTTAAACCAGGAACCACAAACAAAACGCACCTGCTCAAGATCATGCTTTTCAGCATTAAATTGTGCTACATCTAAGGTCGGTTCATAAATATCGGTTGCCGTAACCGACCAGTCTGGACGTTCACTGGCCAGTGATAAGGCAATCGCACCCGTTCCAGTTCCCAAATCGACAATACGGGCATCTTCTGGTAAGTCCAAACGTAAAACAGTTTCAACTAAAACTTCAGTATCCGGACGTGGGACCAAGGTATCTGGAGTGACTTTTAAATCCAGTGTCCAGAAAGGCTGTGATCCTGTGACATAAGCCAAGGGTTCACCTTTTGCAATACGTGCTAAACCTTCAGTATATGCCTGTTCCTGTTCTGCGGTCAGCTCTTGATCTTTTTTCATGATCAAATCAAAAGAATCGATCTTGGTGATATGTTCTAACAACCACGCATTTTCTTGACGTTCATAGCTTTCTGCGTCACCACGTAAGGCCAAGGCCTGTGCAATATTCATTAGCCACCATTCTGCTGTGCAAGAAGTGCCAACTGATCTGCTTGATATTCGCGATGTAAACTATCCAGTAATTCTGTCAAATCACCTTCCATCACTGCATCTAACTTATATAAAGTCAAGTTGATACGATGATCAGTCATACGGCCTTGCGGATAGTTATAAGTACGGATACGCTCCGAACGGTCGCCCGAACCCACCAGGTCACGGCGCATTTCCGAAGTTGCCGCATCGGCTGCCGCACGTTTGGCATTTTCCAGACGTGAAACCAGAAGTGCCATGGCTTTGGCTTTGTTCTTATGCTGTGAACGTTCATCCTGGCATTCAACCACCGTACCGGTTGGAATGTGGGTAATACGTACTGCAGAATCAGTTTTGTTAATGTGCTGACCACCTGCACCAGATGCACGGTAAGTATCAATACGTAAATCTGCCGGGTTAATATCTACTGAAGTATCGACATCCACTTCTGGCAAAATGGCAACTGTACAGGCAGAGGTATGAACACGACCTTGTGATTCGGTTGCAGGTACACGTTGTACACGATGTGCACCACTTTCAAATTTCAGGCGACCATAAACCCCTTCACCATTAATCAGGCAGATGACTTCTTTATAACCGCCATGCTCGCCTTCATTTTCAGACAGGATTTCCAGACGCCAGCCTTGATTTTCAGCATATTTGCTATACATGCGGAATAAATCGCCCGAGAAAATTGCAGCTTCATCACCACCGGTTCCAGCACGAATTTCCAGATAAGCCGAGTTGGCATCATTCGGATCTTTAGGAATCATCAGGATATTTAAGTCTGCTTCTAACTGTTCCAGCAACGCTTTATTGTCTTTTATTTCTTCCTGAGCCATTTCCTTAAAATCAGGATCGCTCAACATGGCTTCAGCAGTTTCTATATCTTCTTCTGCCTGACGGAATTTAGTCCAGACTTCAGTAATTTCGGATAAGTCACTATGTTCACGTGACAATTGACGGAAGCGTTTGTTATCTGAAATCACTTCAACGTCGGCAAGTAATGCGTTTAATTCTTCGTGACGGTCAGAAAGTTGATCTAATCGTAAACGTAACGATTCTTTCATTTTGCTAAATATCTCAATACAAAGGCTATCTCCATGCCTTATATGACATAGATCAGCTCAAAAAAATTGTGCCTAGTGTAACGATTCTAAGGGTTAAATGACATAGATATAGTGGGGACAAAACCACATATAAAAAGAGACTTTCTTAAGATGAATGCTGAATTGATGCCATTTTTATTCATATTTGCCTTGTAAACGCATATTTTGTGAGCAATTTTCAATATTGTTAATATAACTTTACAAAGCAGACACTAAACGCCACAACTCTAGTCGATCCTCTCCACATTGTTGGAAAAAATTTTTGTTACATTTGCCGGCATCGAAATAACTTACATACAACGTTCAGTTTTTGGACATGGAGTTAACTATGAAACTTAATGCATTATTACTCAGCGCAACAATGGCGACTGCATCTTTGTTTACTGTTTCTGCACATGCAGATAACTCTACTCGTATTGCAGCAACGTCTGCATTAGGTAGCGTAGCCGGTACTGCAATTGGTAAACAAATGGGCGGTAATACTGGTGCAATGATTGGCTCTGCTATCGGTGGTGCTGGTGGTGCAGCGGTTTCTGCAGACCGACGTAATCGTACCGGTGCTGCCATCGGTGGCGGTCTAGGCGGTGTAGGTGGTTATGCTGTAGGTAAAAATGTAGGTGGTTCTACTGGTGGCTATATCGGTTCTGCACTAGGCGCTGCAGGTGGTTCGGTACTGGGTAAAAAAGTTTCAGAAGATCGTCGTGCTGACCAACGTAAATACAAAAAACATTCTAAAAAATATTATCGCAGCCATCGTTAATACACGATCTGCAGACAGAACAAAAAAGCACCTTCAGGTGCTTTTTTTCATTTATTGTCCTTATTCCTTGTTAATTATGAATATATTTGGCAGAAAAAAATACAAACTATTTACACGCCATCCATCTTCAACTCCACCGTTTTTACTATATTAATCTCAAGACATAACGAAAGCTTCCAAATGGAGTTTGCCATGAAATTTAATTCAATTTTATTTGCCGCAGTTGTTGCCACTTCAGCAGTAACAGCAACAACTACATATGCGGGTAACAGCACCAATGTTGCTTTGACTTCCGCTCTGGGTAGTGTAGTCGGTACAGCAATTGGTAAAAATATGGGTGGCAATACTGGAGCCATGATTGGTTCTGCGATCGGCGGTGCAGGTGGTGCTGCAGTTTCAGCCAACAAACGTGACCGTACTGGTGCGGCCATTGGTGCAGGTCTTGGTGGTGTAGGTGGTTATACCCTAGGTAAAAACATGGGGGGTTCTACTGGTGGCTATATCGGTTCTGCACTAGGTGCTGCAGGTGGTTCGGTACTGGGTAAAAAAGTCAGTGAAGACCGCCGTTATGACCGCCGTTACAATAGCTATGACAACCGTCGTTACAATCGCCGTTAATTTGCAATGTTTTAAAGCACCTTCGGGTGCTTTTTTCACTATTTACTGCATTTACTTGCAAAGAACATCATCTCCAAATCTAAAAGTATCCATATTTATTTGGAATCCGACCCATTTTCAATATTCTGATTGATGTCCATCGCTTTTCATAAATATGAACTGCATTTGAAATAGACATCCCCTATTCTATTGCATTAAATCGTAGCCTTCTTATATTCCCCTGTTTAGTAAATAACTGCTTTATATCTACAATGCAAAATCCTATTTAATTGATCATGCTTATCTGTTTTTTCAGGTAATAAAGATTGAATAATGTAGTTTATGAATAAATTATGAAGAAAATAGCCGATTAAAATACAAATCATGAACAACTCATACATTTTGCTTTCCACATTTTTTATTACATTTAACTCAAGAAATAACAAAAGCTTCCAAAAGGAGTTTGTCATGAAATTTAATTCAATCATTCTTGCTGCTGTAGTAACTTCATCTGCTTTAACTATGACTACAACAGCCAATGCAGGCAATACAACCAATACAGCCTTAACTTCTGCCTTGGGTGGCGTCGTGGGTGCAGCAGTAGGTAAACAAATGGGTGGTACGACTGGTGCCATGATTGGTTCTGCTATTGGTGGTGGTGCAGGTGCCGGCGTTGCTTCTGACCGCCGTGACCGTACAGGTGCTGTGATCGGTGGTGCTCTGGGCGGTGCCGGTGGCTATACCGTAGGTAAAAACATTGGGGGTACTAACGGCGGTTATATTGGTGCTGGTCTAGGTTCTGCCGGTGGTACAATCCTCGGTAAAAAAGTAAGCGAAGACCGTCGCTACGATGACCGTTATGATCGAGATGACCGTCGCTATAATGACCGCTATGACCGTCGTTATAATAGTTACCGTTACAATGACCGCCACGACAATGGTCGTCACTTAGGCTGGTACAAAAACGGTAAACGTTAATTCATCGCGATATCAAAATACCTTAAAGCACCTTCGGGTGCTTTTTTTATGCTTGCTATAAGCCAAATCAAATACAAGACACACATATATATCGAAAAAAAACGATATACAAGTTCAAGCAGGCAGCGTATGCTTTTCTTAGCCCTAATATTAGAGAAAACAGATGCGTTCTTTAAAAGACACCCAATTTTCAATTCTCGAACTTGCTCCTGTTCGTGATGATAAAAGCATTCAATTTTCACTCCATCATGCTTTGGCACTGGCACAAAAAGCCGAACAATTAGGTTACAAACGTTTGTGGCTTGCAGAACATCACAATATGGATGGTATTGCCAGTTCAGCCACTGCCGTATTACTGGGTTATATCCTCGCCAATACCCAGACTTTAACGGTTGGTTCAGGTGGCATCATGTTACCTAACCATGCTCCTTTGGTCGTTGCAGAACAATTTGGTACCTTGGCTACCCTCTATCCAAATCGTGTTGAACTCGGTTTGGGACGTGCGCCAGGTACAGACCAAGTGACTATGCGTGCCTTACGTCGTGGTCGCCAGGAAACTGAAGACCAGTTCCCACAAGATGTGCTGGAAATTCTGCAATACTTTAAAGCACCCTTACCGCATCAGCGAATTGTTGCAACCCCCGGACAAAATACCCATGTTCCCGTCTGGTTACTCGGTTCAAGTTTATTCAGTGCACAACTGGCTGCAAAATTGGGACTTCCCTATTCATTTGCATCACATTTTGCACCGCGTATGCTGGATCAGGCGATCAAACTGTATAGAGAAAACTTTGAACCGTCTGAATATCTGGATCGACCTTATGTTTCGATGGGGGTTCCAACGGTAGTCGCTCAAACAGATGAAGAAGCTCAATATCTGGCGACCAGTGCCTATCAACGTGTTTTAGGACTCATGCGTGGACAAAGCCTGAAGCTGAAAGCCCCAGTTGAAACCATGGAAGGACTTTGGTCACCCGCAGAAAAAATGTCGGTTGATAATTTCTATGCCATGGCACAAATTGGCTCACCCGCAACAGTCAAGGCCGGATTAGAAAAGCTGCTAGAAAAATATAATGTCAATGAATTTATCTTTACCTGTGATATTTACGATACGGATAAACGTATTGAAAACTTTGAGTTATTAATGAATATCAAAAATTCTTAATCCTTTTAAAATTGCAAATAGCACCTGTATAGGTGCTATTTTTTTATCGCAACTGTCCATTCAGTTTATCACTTATCTATTTTTGCCAATTAGATTGGACAATATTTGCGATCTTGTTTAGCTTAGGCCTAATAGCAGTATAAAAAACAACCCCATATAAAAAATAGAAAATAGAATGAATCAATATATTAACAAACCAACTTCTGCATTTATTGCTGCCAGTTGGGTTGCGCTTATTACCGGGGCAACTGCATATATCATCGGCTTATTTAACGCGCAAATGTTACTGAATGAAAAAGGCTATTATTTAATCCTGATTTTATATGGCTTATTTGCAGCCGTATCTTTGCAAAAGATTGTCCGGGACAAACTCGAAGGCATTGCAGTGACCGCAATTTATTTTGGACTTTGCTGGGCATCCATCGTGATCTGCATCGCATTACTTGCCATTGGTTTATGGAATGCCTCACTGGAATTAAGTGAAAAAGGCTTTTATATCATGGCTTTTTTACTGAGCTTATTTGGTGCTGTTGCAGTGCAAAAGAATATCAGTGATTTAGACTATTTGCGAACTCATACTTCGCCACCAAGCATGCCAGATTATTCATCTACAGAATTGCCCAATTCAGAACTGGAAGATGGAAAAAATTAACTGTCTTTTTAAAAGATGTTCTACTCCATCGAACCCCTTATAATTAAACAATTCCATACATTTTAAAGATAAGACTTGGCCCACAATGACAAGTCTTTATTTTTAATATCAAATAGTTAAATAAATTATTCCAATAAATCAGCAAGCTAAATAATTAACAAAAATGGTCCCCCTACTTTAAGCATTTCGGCAAATTACATTGCCAGGCTTTTTCATACACTTGTAGTTAAATACTGATTTTACAGGTGTGCATGATGGCTTCAATCGACTTGGAACAAATGCTGGATAAGGTCAAAAATACCCAATGGACTTTATCTGATATTGACTGGCATGCACCAGGAAAAGAATTGATCACTGCTGAGCAATGGCCAAATCTCAAAGAATTTATGGCCGATTTAATGTGGATTGAACATGTAGGTGCACGCGCTTTTGCGGCAATGTCAAAAAAAGCGCCCAACCCGGTCCTGGCTGAAATGTATGCCATTTTTCATGCAGAAGAACAACGGCATGCCAATGCAGAAATGGCACTGATGAAACGCTGGGGCATGCTCGAAAATGACATCCCCAAACCCAATAAAAATCTGCGTCTGATTATCAAATGGTTAGATCGTTATGCAGATGATATGCCCTTCTATATTTTAGGTGCGGTCATTCCAATGCTGGAAGTTGCCCTGGATGGTGCTTTATGTACTTTTTTACTGGACAGCGTAGATGATCCGGTTTGTCATCAGGCATTTAAGTTAATCAATGGCGATGAAGCGCGTCATCTCGGTGTGGGATTTAGTGTCATGGAAGCCCAAGGCTATAATAAAACCTTTATTCAACTTGCACAGATGGCTGCCAAAGCCATAGACCCACGCATGTTACTCGGTATTTTGGTTTATTTACCCCTGATCAATAAAATGCGTGACAATGTTATAAAATTAGGGCTTGCAGAAGAAAAACTCTATGCTGCAATGAATAAGTTTTCCAGAATTGGCGGTAGAACTGCCGCTGGACGTCGTAATCCCTGGTATCAGATTATCCAGTTTCATGCTTATAAAGTGATCGACCGAAAGCAAAAATGGTTCCATATTCCTGTCGATACTATGGTGGCGATGACTGACAAGATTCCAGAAAAATCTTTACCCAAAGTTCCATCTTGGATATACCAGTTACCAGCAGAACCAACTGCAACGAAGTAAAAATAAGAAAGGATATGAAAATGGTTAACAAGAAAAAGAATCCATTGGATGGTTTCTTTCAAAATTCGCCCGATTTTTTCCAGAAATTCCAGGGAAAAATCGTCGCTTCTGAAGATATCAAAAATTTTGATTTTACTGATTTAAACGTAGCGGTTGTCGGGGGCAACCAAATGACCGTCATGCATCTGGAATACATCTGCAATACTGCAAAATTTGTAAAAGTATTTCAAATTATGCCACTTTTTATTTTGCCGAAAACTGAAAAAGGCATTCACAAACTGCTTTCCCATCCTTTAATTATCAAGAATCGTCGTTTATTTAATAACCGGGTCAAATCTTTACTGGCGATTCGCTATCTGGAATCACAAGTACAGGATACCTGGTTAAAACGCCAGCTCATGCCCAATTCAGCATCTGGGAATAAGGTTTTTCTCAAATCGGATAGTTATTACACCGCACTACAACGGAAAAACTGCAAGCTGATTACCTGGCCTGTGGTAAAAATCACTGAAAATGCAGTACAAAGCATGGAAGGTGTTGAACATATCATCGATGTGATTATTACTACCTATTGATGGTTTCAATATAAGTTTCAAAATAAAAAAGAGGCATATTAACCTCTTTTTTTTTGCGGTTTATTTTACCGTGCCGATATATTGATAATGATTTTGATTTTTTTGATAACGCAAATAGTTTTGAGTTAATGCACCAGATGGCTTGATAACTAAAATATCAATATGGTTAAGATCTTTAGCAATACGAATATAGTGCTGGTTCATATCAAAAGGCTGGATATTTTTGGGATAATAATTGCAATCATAACTGACATCGATATGATCAAGTGATTTTGTTTTAGTTTTAAAGACATTCACACTTTTATATTGTGTATTTTGAATTTGTGTAGCTTGAATGTCATATGCACCCACACAACTGCTACCAATATACGTCCGGGAAATAAAATAAGTGGGGACTTTATTTAACTCAGTTTGCTGAATGGATTTTATAAATCCATTGTCATCTAATGCTTGTGTAATGACTTTGTCCTTATGTTTAAACTGCACATAAGACTCAAATTCTCGCATCGTACCGCCTGCAGAAACATCAAATGTATAAAATTTAAGCTTTCGATCAGGGCTATAATTCAGAAAAATCATATTTTTGCTGATTAATTTTTTAAACGCATAACTAAAACTTTGAGGATTTTGCTCAATAAACGTAGCAATTTTCGAGGCAACTTCCTGATTCACTCCCTCATTTTCATAGCGCTCAGTTAAACGGCTTTGATCATATTGTTTGATAATACTGGCTTCAAAATCAGCCACAGATGCTGCAAAAGCCGGATTATTTTCCAGACTTATCACAGTGAAAAAAAGAGCAATCACTGTGAACTTTAATACTTTATTCATATAATTGCCCTCTTTATTTTCAATTATAAAAAAGTGGAATTAAACTTTGATTTACCCCCACTTTTAAAATTAACCAATCCGGCGTTTTAAACCTGTCATCTGTAACACACGGGTTGAAATTTCTTCAATCGACATTTCAGAAACGTTCAGATATTTAATACCTTCTGAAATATAAATGCCTTCTACAGCTCGAAGTTCCATCTGGCATTGGTTAAAACTTGCATAGCGACTATTGGCTTTACGCTCGCTACGAATCGCTACAAGTCGGTCAGCATCAATCATCAAGCCAAATAGCTTATGTTTGTGGGCTTTTAACACTGCAGGTAAACGGTTGTCATCCAGGTCTTCTTCGGTTAGCGGATAGTTTGCAACACGAATTCCAAACTGTAATGACAAGTAAATTGAAGTCGGTGTTTTACCTGAACGGGAAACCCCTATCAGGATCAAATCGGCCTTGTCATAATGACGTGTACGTGCGCCATCATCGTTATCCAGGGCAAAATGAACCGCATCAATACGTGCCTTATAAGACTCAGAATCGGTTACAGCATGGGTTTGTCCGACTAAAGTTGTAGGTGCAGTACCCAAGACTTCAGACAGCTTACCAATAAGCCCTTCAAAAACATCAAGATTTACGGCATTTGCCGTATTGATAATGTCTCGAACATAAGGGTCTACCAGGGTATCAAATACCAAAGGTTGTTGCCCATCTTGATCAGCGCGTTTGTTAATTTCAGCTACAACATTCATTGCAGCTTCTTCGGAACTAATATAAGGAATAATATGAATGTCAAAATCTACATGAGGAAACTGTGCTAACAGTGAGTGTCCAAGGGTTTCAGCAGTAATTGCCGTCCCATCGGAGATAAAAAAAACACTGCGCTTAATCTGTTTACCTTCTGACATTAAAATTCTCCTTAAATATTTGTCTTAGTGCTATATAATCTTTATAGTAAACCATCTTACATGACTGTCGCCCAGTAAATTCTAAAAGCTCGGCGATTTGCTATAATTTCATGCCAAGATAGTGATTAATACTGCATAAGTGGAGTAACAACTTTGGAAGCGCGCGTAATTGGTCTAGAAAAATTAGGGAAACACGACGTTGAACTCGTTGGTGGGAAAAACTCATCATTGGGTGAAATGATCAGCCATTTATCAAATGCTGGTGTGTCGGTGCCAGGTGGTTTCGCAACAACTGCTGAAGCATACCGTGAATTCCTCGAGCAAAGCGGACTAAACGCTAAAATCAACGCAGAGCTTGCAGCGCTAAATGTTGATGACGTAAATGCTTTGGCTGAAACAGGCGCTAAAATTCGTCAATGGATTGTAGAAACTCCTCTTACTGCAGAATTAGAACAAGAAGTTCGTGCAGCATTTGCAGAACTTTCTAACGGTAACCCAGACATCGCAGTTGCGGTTCGCTCATCAGCAACAGCAGAAGATTTACCTGATGCTTCATTTGCTGGTCAGCAAGAAACTTTCTTGAACATTCGCGGTATCGACAACGTATTAATCGCGATCAAAGAAGTATTTGCATCTTTGTACAACGACCGCGCCATTTCTTACCGTGTACACCAAAACTTTGCTCATGACATTGTAGCTTTGTCTGCGGGTGTACAACGTATGGTACGTTCTGAAACTGGCGCAGCGGGTGTAATGTTTACACTGGATACAGAATCTGGTTTCCGTGATGCAGTATTCATCACCGCTTCTTATGGCTTGGGTGAAATGGTCGTTCAAGGTGCTGTAAACCCTGACGAATTCTATATTTCTAAACCGCTTCTTAAAAACGGCAAGCACTCTATCCTACGTCGTAACTTGGGCTCTAAACACCAAAAAATGATTTATGGTGAAGAAGGCGCTGCAGGTAAATCTGTGGTTATTGTTGACGTTGAAAAAGCAGATCGCCAACAATTTGCTTTAAATGATCACGAACTTCAAGAACTTGCTAAACAAGCATTGATCATTGAAGAACATTATCAAGCGCCTATGGATATTGAATGGGCGAAAGATGGTGATGACGGTCAAATCTATATCGTTCAAGCACGTCCTGAAACTGTGAAAAGCCGTGAAAATGTCGGCACTATGGAACGTTACCTGCTGAAACAAAAAGGTACTGTCGTTTGTGAAGGTCGTTCAATCGGTCAACGTATCGGTTCTGGTAAAGTCCGCATCGTAACTTCTATTAAAGAAATGGACAAAGTACAAGACGGTGACGTACTTGTATCAGACATGACTGACCCGGATTGGGAACCAGTGATGAAACGTGCTGCTGCCATTGTCACTAACCGTGGTGGTCGTACTTGTCACGCTGCCATCATTGCACGTGAACTTGGTGTTCCAGCAATTGTAGGTTGTGGTAATGCAACTGAAGTACTCACTGATGGTCAAGAAGTAACTGTTTCTTGTGCCGAAGGTGACACAGGCTTTATCTATGAAGGTGCTTTGGATTTCGAAGTTCAACGTAACTCTATCGAATCTATGCCTGCGCTTCCATTTAAAGTCATGATGAACGTGGGTAACCCTGACCGTGCATTTGACTTTGCGCAAATTCCAAACGCAGGTATTGGTCTGGCACGTCTTGAATTCATCATTAACCGTATGATTGGTGTGCATCCTAAAGCATTGCTCAACATTGACAGCCTTCCACGCGAAACTCGCGCTGCTGTAATGGCACGTACTGCAGGTTACGCTTCTCCTATCGAATTCTATGTAGAAAAATTGGTTGAAGGTATTTCTACCCTTGCTGCTGCATTCGCTGACAAACCAGTGATCGTGCGTATGTCTGACTTTAAGTCAAACGAATATGCAAACTTGATCGGTGGTAAGCTATACGAACCAGAAGAAGAAAACCCAATGCTTGGTTTCCGTGGTGCAAGCCGCTACGTTTCTGACAACTTCCGTGACTGTTTCGAACTTGAATGCCGTGCGTTGAAAAAAGTTCGTGACGAAATGGGCTTAACCAATGTACAGATCATGATTCCATTCGTACGTACCGTTGCTGAAGCAAAACGTGTGATTGAATTGCTGGCATTGAACGGTCTTAAACGTGGTGAAAATGGTCTTAAAGTGATCATGATGTGCGAATTGCCAACCAACGCATTGTTAGCTGAACAATTCCTTGAACACTTCGATGGTTTCTCTATCGGTTCTAACGACTTGACTCAGTTAACTCTTGGTCTAGACCGTGACTCTGGTATTGTTTCTCACTTGTTTGATGAACGCGACCCAGCTGTTAAAGCCCTTCTTTCTATGGCTATCCATGCATGTCGTAAAGCAGGCAAATATGTAGGTATTTGTGGTCAAGGTCCTTCTGATCACCCTGACCTGGCTAAATGGTTGATGGAACAAGGTATTGAGTCAGTATCTCTGAACCCAGACTCAGTTTTAGACACTTGGTTCTTCCTTGCAGAAGAAAAAGCTCAACAAGCTTAATAAACTATGTTAAAAAAAGACCCACATGTGGGTCTTTTTTTTCATCTATAATTTAAAGGTTTGCTATACAAACCTAATTTACGTTTTGAGATTTAATATTTATGCAAATTTACTTGGCTCGTAATAATCAACAAGCTGGTCCATACACCTTAGAGCAGTTGAATCAAATGCTCGCTAGTCAGCAAGTTCTGCTTACAGATTTGGCTTGGCATCAAGGTATGACCGAATGGAAGGCTTTAGGTGAATTAACCCAAGGTAAACTTGTATATGCACCTGAAGGCTATACCGCACCTACGTCTTTTCCAGAACCAAGTTCTTTACAGAATTCGGGTATTCGTAAAATTCAGGTTGAAAAGAAAGCAACGGCCCAAAAAGAACTTGCTTCGATTACAACCCGAATTTTAGCGAAAATCATTGACTTGCTGCTCTGGTTACCTGCAGCCGCAATTCCTTCATTTTTTCTAAAACCAGAACAGTTTAACCAATTATCCGAGATCCAGCAAAAAATGCAAACGGCCGAGAGTTCAACTCAAGCCATGCAATTGCAACAGGAATTATTTATCCTTATCCCCCCTGAAGCCTGGCAGACCATGTTTGTTTACCTCATCATCATGCTAGGTATACAGGCCTTTATGTTGGCAAAATCAGGACAAAGCATCGGTAAAAAACTGACTAAAATTAAGATTGTAGATGCCGACAGTGGCGAAAAAGTCAGTCTGATGCGTGCTTTCACTTTACGCAGCTTTATTTTTATCGTGTTAAATTTGTTATTTATGCCATTTATTACAATTATTGATCATATCTTTGCACTGGGTGAAAAGCGCCAGACCTTACATGATAAACTGGCTAAAACCAAAGTGGTTAAACAATAATCATTTAATTAAACAGGGATTATTTTTATATCCCTGTTTTTTCTCCATAATATTGATATTAAAATAAAATCCAATTATTAGCAGTTTAATTCCGAGTAAAAAAATCAGTTTTTATAACAGGTATTTAAAGCCACTTTACATATAGCTTAGTTTGTCGATATCAGGCATAATGCCCTACAACGTAGCGGTGTCTCATGATTGGGAAGGCTTTACTATGATTAGGTTTTCTAAGTGAAAATAAACATTTCCAATCATGCGACACTTTAATCGCTATCCCATATTAAATTAGGGAATGGGACTCTTCACCGAGGTTGTAAAATGAGACAAACAATTTTAGCTGTATTGTCTTTATCTGCGATGGCTGCACTCTTGACTGGGTGTGGCGGTGATTTAGTACTTCTGAACTCTAAAGGTCCAGTTGCTGAAGGTCAATCAAACCTCATGTTGACTGCGATTTACTTAATGCTATTGGTGGTTATTCCATCAGCGATTATGGCATTATGGTTCGGATGGAAATATCGCGCGTCGAATAAAGATGCAGACTATAAACCTACATGGGCACACTCTACTGCAATTGAAATTGTAGTATGGGGTATTCCTGTCATTATTATTGGTATTTTAGCTTGGTTAACTTGGTGGGGTTCCCACAAGTATGACCCATACCGTCCGCTAGAATCAGATAAAGCACCTTTAAATGTTCAGGTTATTGCTGAACAATTTAAATGGATTTTCATCTACCCAGAACAAAACATTGCGACTGTTAACGAAATTCGTTTCCCAGAAAAAACTCCGGTTAGCCTGCGTTTAACTTCTAACTTCACAATGAACTCGTTCTTCATCCCTGCATTGTCTGGTCAGATTTATGCTATGGCGGGTATGCAAACTCACCTGAACTTCTTGGCAAATGAAACCAGTCCTGCCGAAGGCTTCCGCGGTTTCTCTTCTAACTATTCAGGTTATGGTTTCTCGCAAATGCGTTTCCGTGCACACTCTGTGACTGATGCTCAGTTTGCTGAATGGGTTGCTGCAGTTAAAGCGGGTAATGGTAATACCATTAATCCTCAAGCTGTTCAAAAAACAGTTTTAGATCAAGCTGAATTTGCAACCTTACGTGACGGTAACCGCTCTAAGCACCAAATCGAAGCAATCGTTGCGAAAGCGCAAACTCCTGAAGAGAAGGCTGCTGCTGAAGCGTTGAAGCCTTATCCGACTAAGCCACACCCAGTGACTTATTATTCTTCAGTAGAACCTAAACTGTTCGAATCTGTGATTAACAAATACATGAGTAATTACCACGGTGCTGATCACTCAGCCGCTGCTGGTCATGAAGCTGCTGCTTCTGAAGCTCATGCAAATGTTGAACATGCGACTGCTTCTGTAGAGGAATAAGACATGAGCTTCTTAGGTAAGTTAGGTCCGGATGCAATTCCACACGATCCAATCGTGCTGGTGACAGTTGCCATGATGGTCCTAGGCGGTCTTGCACTGGTTGCAGGTATCACCTATTTCAAAAAATGGGGCTATTTGTGGAACGAATGGTTCACATCTGTAGACCATAAAAAAATTGGTATCATGTATATCATCGTGTCGATTGTCATGCTTTTGCGTGGTTTTGCCGATGCGATCATGATGCGTCTTCAACAGTTCCTTGCAAAAGGTGGTGGTGAAGGTTACTTGCACCCAGAACATTACGATCAGATCTTTACTGCGCATGGCGTAATCATGATCTTCTTCGTAGCGATGGGTCTTGTCGTTGGTTTAATGAACATCTCTGTACCACTTCAAATTGGTGCACGTGACGTTGCATTCCCATTATTAAACTCTTTAAGCTTCTGGCTATTCGCTGGTGCTGCCGGTCTGGTAATGGCTTCTCTTGCTTTAGGTGAATTCGCTGCAACAGGTTGGATGGCTTATCCTCCTCTTTCAGGTATCGAATATTCTCCTGGCGTAGGTGTAGATTACTACATTTGGGCACTGCAGATTTCAGGCTTGGGTACTCTCTTAACTGGTGTTAACTTCTTCGTTACCATCATTAAAATGCGTGCACCTGGCATGACCCTTATGGATATGCCTATTTTCACTTGGACATCTTTAGTAACTGTTGTACTTATCATTGCGACATTCCCAGTATTAACTGCGACAATTGCAATGTTGTCACTTGACCGTTACTTTGACTTCCACTTCTTTACAAATGACTTGGGTGGTAGCCCAATGTTGTATGTAAACTTGATTTGGACATGGGGTCATCCTGAAGTATACATTCTGGTATTACCTGCTTTTGGTATTTACTCTGAAGTTACTGCAGTGTTCTCACGCAAAGCTTTGTTCGGTTACAAATCAATGGTGTACGCAACTGTTGCAATTGGTGTGTTATCACTTGTTGTATGGGTTCACCACTTCTTCACCATGGGTGCAGGTGCCAACGTTAACGCGTTCTTCGGTATCATGACCATGATTATTGCGATCCCTACTGGTGTGAAAATCTTCTCTTGGTTATTCACCATGTACAAGGGCCGCATTACTTACACAACTCCAATGCTGTGGACACTTGGCTTCCTTGTGACTTTCGGTATCGGTGGTTTAACAGGTGTATTAATGGCAGTTCCACCAGCGGACTTCCTTGTACACAACTCTTTATTCCTAATTGCTCACTTCCATAACGTAATTATCGGTGGTGTAGTATTCGCGATGTTCGCAGGTATCATTTTCTACTGGCCAAAAATGTTTGGTTGGAAGTTAAATGAAACTTGGGGTAAAGCTGCATTCTGGTTCTGGTTCATCGGTTTCTATTTTGCATTCATGCCACTTTATATCCTTGGTTTCATGGGTATGACTCGTCGTTTGAATACATTTGACAACCCTGAATGGGATCCATATGTAAATATTGCATTGTTTGGTGCGGTTCTTATTGCACTTGGTATTGCATGTTTCGTTATGCAAATCGTGGTGGGTTTCTTGCAACGCGAGAAAAACATGGACGTTACTGGCGATATCTGGGATGGCCGTACACTTGAATGGTCAACTTCATCTCCTGCTCCGTTCTATAACTTTGCTTACATTCCAAAGATCAATGGTATTGATACTTTCTGGACTGACAAAGAAAACGGTATTGCATACGCTAAACCAACCAAGTATGAAGACATTCATATGCCAACCAACCGTGCGGCTGGTTTTGTTATTGCGATGTTCATTACTGTCATGGGCTTTGCTTTAATCTGGCACATCTGGTGGTTAGTAGCGATCACATTCGTTTCTGCGATCATTAGCTTCATCGTGTCTTCTTTCACCAAGAAAGTGGATTACTATGTTCCAGCTGCTGAAGTTGAACGCATCGAAAACGAACGTTATGCACAACTTGAAAAACACTTGAAGAAGGACTAAGACTATGGCTGAAGTACTTCATCACGATAACCACGGACACGATGAACATCATCATCATGATGATACTGACATCACGGTCTTTGGTTTCTGGTCTTACTTGATGAGTGACTTGATCCTATTCGGTACACTCTTCATTGCGTTCGCTGTATTAAGCAGTCACGTTCCAGTTGGTACTCCAAGTGCACGAGATCTTTTTGGTGAATCTCTCAGTTTCGTATTAACTGAAACATTCGCGCTCTTGATTTCATCTGTAACGTTCGGCTTTGCTGTTCTTGCTGCCTACAAGAAAGACGTATCTAAAGTTCTGACTTGGCTTGCAATTACTTGGGTATTTGGTGCTGCCTTCATCGGCATGGAATTATATGAGTTCAATCATTTAGTTCACGCAGGTCATGGTCCTAGCACAAGTGCATTCTTATCTGCATTCTTTACGCTGGTAGGTACACACGGTATTCACGTAACTTCTGGTTTGGTATGGATGATCGTGTTAATGATTCAAATCAAGAAATATGGTTTGACTCTTCCAAACACTCGTCGTCTTGCATGCTTAAGCTTGTTCTGGCACTTCCTTGACATCGTTTGGATCTGTGTATTCAGCGTAGTTTACTTGATGGGAGTTCTCTAAATGAGTCACGATCACAATTCAGCTGGTGCAGCACACGGTAACGTTAAACAATATACTGTTGGCTTTATCTTATCTATCATCCTAACTATCATTCCTTTCGGAATGGTGATGGCTGGTGGTTTTGGCCGCGGTATCCTGATTACTGTGATTGCAATTACTGCAGTTGCTCAGATTCTTGTACAGTTAATTTATTTCCTGCACATGAACTCTTCTTCAGAGCAACGCTGGAACGTTATTGCATTCGTTTATACGATTCTGACCATTGCCATCCTTCTGGTTGGTTCTGTATGGATCATGAACTACCTTCACTACAACATGATGATCTAAACTGGTTGTCATGCTGAAAAAGTATTTATTCCTGACTAAACCAGGAATTCTCTTTGGTAACTTCGTTACCACTTTGGGTGGCTACTTTGTAGCTGCCCAAGGTTCTGTAGATTTCCTTCTTCTTCTCATTACCCTTCTCGGTACCACTCTGGTTGTGGCATCAGGTTGTGTGGTCAATAACATCATTGACCAGGACATCGACCAAAAGATGCAACGTACGCAAAATCGTGCGATGGTTAAAAAATCAATTTCCGTTCCTGTTGCTTTGGTTTATTCCTTGGTACTCGGATTAACGGGGTTTAGTATTTTATGGTTCTGGGTAAATGAGTACGCTTTTTTATTCGCTTTAATTGGTTTTGTTGTATATGTTGGCTTTTACAGCTTATGGACAAAACGAACCACCATCCATCAAACTATTGTGGGTAGTATTTCTGGTGCGGCTCCGCCGGTCATTGGTTATACCGCTGTTGCAAATCAGTTTGACATGGGTGCTTTACTTATTTTTATTGGTTATGCACTTTGGCAAATGCCTCATTCTTGGGGAATTGCAGTTTACCGTTTTGAAGATTACAAAAATGCAGGGATTCCAATTTTACCTGTAGCTCGTTCAATTCATCGTACCAAGATTGAGTCACTCATCTACGTTGTATTGTTCTGTATCACCATGAATGGATTATTTATTTATGGTTATACAAATTGGATTTATGTGGTGGTACTGAATCTGTTGTGTCTGTACTGGGTATATTTGAGTATTCAAGGCTTTAAAGCTGAAAATGATCAGTTATGGGCAAAGCAATATTTTATGTTCTCTGTCAAATTAATCACGGTCATCAGCCTGTTGTTTAGTTTCACTTCGACTGCCCCGCAAAACCCAATCGTATTTTTTTAAAAGATAGAGTCCCGCTCTATCTTTTAATTAGATATCTCGCACCACCCTCTTCTTTCTTATTATTTTCTTACCCTCCTATTTATATTAACAAACTTTTAGTAAGCAAATTCTTCATTATTAGCTGAATTTGACTCAGCGCTATTTTCAGTATTTTCGCTTTTTCCTCTGCCTAATCCTTGTATTTAGCCTACAAAGGCTCTAAAATTCACGCTTCGCAATTTATGCGACACAACTTTAGTTGTGACTCCTTGCCTCTGCTTGTATTTGCAGAGGCTGTATAAACCGTAAGGAGCTGACAATGCGTCACTACGAAATCGTACTTTTGGTACATCCAGACCAAAGCGATCAAGTTGTGGGTATGGTAGAACGTTACCTAACTCACATCAAAGAAGCTGAAGGTCAAATTCACCGTTTAGAAGATTGGGGCCGTCGTCAATTGGCTTACCCAATTAACAAAATTCACAAAGCTCACTACATTTTAATGAACGTTGAATGTGGTCAAGCTACGCTTAATGAATTAGAAGAATTGTTCCGTTATAACGATGCAATCCTTCGTAATGTTATTATTCGTCGTGAACACGCTATCACTGAAGAGTCTTTACTTGCTAAGAGTGCTGAAGAAAAACGTGCGCGTAAAGCTCAACGTGAAGAAGCACAACAAGCTCAAGACTCTGCTGAAGCATAAGGAGAACATTACATGGCACGTTTTTACCGTCGTCGCAAGTTCTGCCGCTTTACAGCTGAGAACGTTACGTACATCGACTACAAAGATATCGATACTTTGAAACAGTACATCACTGAAAACGGCAAGATTGTTCCTAGCCGTATTACAGGTACTAAAGCTCGTTACCAACGTCAATTAGCGCTTGCTATCAAACAAGCTCGCTACTTAGCGTTGATCCCTTACACTGACAATCATAAGTGAGGTTGAGCTGTGGATATTATCTTATTACAACGCATTAAAAACCTTGGTAAATTAGGCGATAAAGTATCAGTTAAAGCTGGTTACGGCCGTAACTTCCTTATCCCTCAAGGTAAAGCAGTTGCAGCTACTGAAGCTAACACTGCTGCTTTTGAAGCTCGTCGTGCTGAACTTGAGAAAGCTGAAGCTGACGTTTTAGCTGCTGCTCAAGCACGTGCTGACCAATTGAACGAAGTTAACATCGTAATCACTGCTAAAGCTGGTGACGAAGGTAAACTATTCGGTTCTATCGGTACTCGTGACATCGCTGACGCTCTAACTAATGCTGGTCTAGAAGTTGACCGTGCAGAAGTTCGTTTACCAAACGGTGCGCTTCGTCACACTGGTGAATTCAACATCGCAATCCAATTGCATCATGATGTTGTTGCTGAAGTTCTCGTTACTATCGTATCTGAGTAATTTCCTGCAAGAAAAAGAGCATGCTTTTGCATGCTCTTTTTTTATCTCTGAAAATAGTCAAAATAGTTGAATCAGCTGGTATAAACCTTGTTCACTTCATTTATTTTGACTGTTTTTAAATATTTAAATAAATGAAATTTTCGATTCGCATTTTTTTTAAGAGCGCGTATCATCTGCTTATACGAAGATAATACCTTTCTTTGTTCTTCGTCACTTTTTTCAAATTACTCATTTATTGCATTCAAAATTAGGGTTTTATATGTCACAGGCGAATGCCAGCGCTATGCTTAACTCAGCTAAAGTAGATAATAAAGCAAGTGAGTCAGGCCAACTTAAAGAGTTTCGTACTCCTCCGCATAACTTGGCGATTGAGCAAGCTGTACTCGCCGCGCTGATGACGGTTGCCGAATCTTTTGAGCAAGTCGGTGATGTATTAAGTGAAAATGATTTCTATGCAACACGCCATAAATATATTTTCCGTGCCATTGAAAAATTAGCCCAGGAAAACTCGCCTTATGATGCAGTCTTGGTCAATGACTGGCTGATCAAACAGAATCTGCTTGAGGCTGTGGGTGGCGAAGAATATTTAATGCAGTTGATGGCAGATTCTCCTTCCAGTTTTTATAACTTGGAAACCTATGGCAATAAAATTAAAGAATTTTCAACCTTACGCAGCATGATTAAAGTCAGCTCTGAAATTCTACAGAATGCCTATGACACCAAAGGTCGTACGGTCAGTGAAATTCTGGATCTAGCTGAAACCAATATCTTTTCCATTGCTGAACAGCATAATAACAATGCCAAGGCCCAAGGCCCAAAACCAATTAATGCGGTAGTCGCCGATGTTTTTGACAAGTTGAATGAACTTTCCCAAATGGAAGGCAACATTACCGGTTTAACATCAGGTTTCGTGGAACTGGATAATAAAACTTCAGGTATGCAGGCTGGTGATTTGATTATTGTGGCTGCACGTCCATCTATGGGTAAAACCACTTTCGCCATGAACCTGGTGGAAAGTGTGCTGTTTAACTGTGACTTGCCTGCCCTGGTTTTCTCTATGGAGATGCCCGCAGATTCAATTGCCATGCGTCTGATTTCTGCTTACGGTAAAGTCCATCAGGGTCATCTGCGTGCCGGTAAACTGGATGGCGATGAATGGTCTAAAGTCACAGGTACCATTTTACAGCTACAGGAAAAACATCTGTACATCGATGATTCTTCTGCCCTGCCTCCTACGGAATTACGTGCCCGTGCCCGTCGTATTGCCAAACAGCATGGCGGAAAAATTGGCTGCATCATGGTCGACTATTTACAGTTGATGAAAGTACCTGGTATGGGCGATAACCGTGTTGGCGAGATTTCGGAAATTTCCCGAAGCTTAAAGGCATTGGCCAAAGAAATGCAATGTCCTGTCATTGCCTTGTCTCAGCTTAACCGCTCGCTGGAAAACCGTCCAAACAAGCGCCCGGTGATGTCCGATTTGCGTGAATCCGGTGCGATCGAGCAGGATGCCGACTTGATCATGTTCATTTACCGTGATGAAGTATATAACAAGGAATCCAAAGAAGCCGGTACTGCCGAAATTATTATCGGTAAACAGCGTAACGGGCCAATCGGTACGGTACGTCTGGCTTTTGAAGGTCAATACACCCGCTTTAGTAATTTATCACCTGAGTTCTATGCTCAGTATGATGATGAAGAATGACATAAAAAACGAGGTGATGACCTCGTTTTTTACTTTTTGCCTCTGTACCCACCTCGTTTTTAAAGTTTATTTTTCTTGTTCTATTGCTTTAATTCATCATTATTCCATATTGCATAAAATTTTTCTGTTTAATATTCGGTGAAAAATACACTTTAACTTAGTGTTTATTTTCAATCAGAGGACTACAATATTACTCTGCATTTTGCTTAAGCTCCTCATTTTCAATACTGAGGAATAGCATATCTATAATATTCTTACGTAGCTTATAAGTGATTTGATACAACAAATTGCTGTAATGTTTCATTGTAACCCCAAGGAGTAACCAGGGTGCGCCAAGCAACAGTTTATATTGATAGAGAAGCCCTTCAATATAATTTAAACCGTGTCAAACAACTTGCACCAACTGCTCAAATTATAAGTATGGTTAAAGCCAATGCTTATGGACATGGAGTCAAAGACTGTTTAGCAGCCTTAGGTGAAACGGATGCCTTTGGGGTCGCCTGCCTGGAAGAAGCTTTAGAAATTCGTGAACTTGGCTATCAACAACCAATTACCCTGATCGAAGGCATTTTTTCTGAAGATGAAATGCAGGTCGCGGTAGAGAACAATATTGAATGTGTGGTACATCATCAGCAACAATTGGACTGGTTACGTGCACACAAAGCGGCTTATATTGGCAAAAAATTAAAAGTTTGGGTCAAGCTCAATAGCGGTATGAACCGTCTTGGCTTTAAAGTACCTGAAATCATTGAAGTGATTAATTCACTTAAAGCTGAAGGTTTTAGCTGTGTACTTGCCATGCACTTTGCCAATGCCGATGGTGACCATCCACTTAATGAACAGCAAAAAGCTCAATTCCTGCAAGTGAAAGAAGCTTGTGCACCAGTGATGGGCTCTTGCTGTAATTCAGCTGCCATTTATAAATGGCCGGAACTGAATTTTGATTTTGTTCGTCCTGGAATCATGCTCTACGGTGCATCGCCATTTGCAGATAAATCAGTCCATGATTTAGACCTAAAACCAGTCATGACCTTTAGTGCTGAAATTATTGCCCTAAACCATATTCAAGCGGGTGAACATGTAGGTTATGGTTCAACTTTTACAGCTGACAAAGCAATGGACCTCGCCATTGTTTCTATTGGTTATGGAGATGGCTACCCTCGTGCCTTTCCTAAACAAAACCATGTGGCAATTCATGGTCAAGCGACTCGTGTGATTGGTCGTGTTGCCATGGACATGATTGCCATTGATGTAACCGGTATAGATGCTCCACTTGGAACTGAAGTCGAACTTTGGGGTAAAAACCGTCTGGTAGATGATGTTGCCGAAGCCAATGGCACCATTGGTTATGAACTACTCTGTCGTTTAAGTGCGCGTCCTAAAAGAAAATAATGTTTTAAATCCAATAAAAAACCCAAGCTTGTGCTTGGGTTTTTTCAATCTGATAAGCGTTTATCAATCTAAATAATCATCAGTCGGGATTGGCAATTCCTGCAAGCCACGGCGCAAGGTATCGGACCACTGTTTACTGAGCTTCCAAAAATAGGGATCTTCTTCGTAAATTCGCTTGCCGTTCGGAATATGCAAAGAATCTTTCTTATACACCACCGTGTCGAGTGGCATACCTACAGAAACATTGGAACGTAAAGTAGAATCAAAAGAAATTAAACAACAGCGCAGTGCTTCATCTAAAGGCATTTCATAAATTAAGGCCCGGTCAAGTATCGGCTTGCCATATTTACTTTCGCCAATCTGAAAATAAGGCGTATCTTCTGTTGCACAAATAAAATTGCCTTGCGGGTAAATATTATACAGTTGCATATCTGCCCCCTGAATCTGCCCACCCAGCAAAATACTACAGTAATAATTACTTTGTTCATGCGAATGTGAGTCTTCTGTGACATCAGCGATGACCTTTTTCAGGGTATGCCCCACCAGTTCTGCCATTTCAAACATGGTGTTTACACTATACAAGTTCGGTTCTTGTCTAAGTTCCAGATGATTGTTTAAATGACCAATGACTGCTTGGGTTGTGGCTAAATTTCCTGAGGTCTGGATCGTAAGAAATCGTTCACCTTCTACCCCAAAGATATAGAGCTTACGAAATACCGAGATGTGATCAACCCCGGCATTGGTACGGGTATCGCTAACAAAGACCAGGCCGTCTTCTAACCGTAGCGCGCAACAATAAGTCATGAGAACTCCTTATGACTTTTAAATTTCAGCAAGCGAGCACTTGAACGATAGAATTCATGGATTCAATACCACCGCGCTCTCGTATGCCTCGCACTGGCGCAACATCCCAGTAATCACGCCCTATGGCAACATAAATATGTGCATTAGGCGTAAATAACTGGTTGCTGGTATCAAAACAATACCACGTATTTTCAAAAAAAACCTCTGCCCAAGCGTGACTGGCAAGATGCGAGGTATGGGGTACAAATAAATAACCAGACACATAGCGTGCCGGCAAGCCTAAATATTTACACATGGCAATAAAGACATGGCTATGATCCTGACATACCCCCTGTCGGCTTTGAAAGGCATCCATTGCGGAGGTCTGAACTGAAGTACGGTCAGGCGTATAAGGAATGTAATTCAAGATAGCCTCAGACAGCACCATCAAGTTAGCCCGATTAATGCGAGGAACATAACATTCTGCAAAACTTTTCATGTCGGCATTGCACAGCGTACTTGTAGTAGGCTGCAAAAATAATTGCGGATTGATGTCTGTATCAATCCCGAATTGCGTAGCAGGATTAATTTCGACAATGCCCTGTGCCATGATGGTCATTTGTTGATAAGGCTGTCGCTGCGAACTGGTAATCCATATATTATTAAAGGCATCACTTTTTGTTTCTTTTAGCCCGGGCACACTCACATCCCAACAATGCACCTGCTGATGCGCATTGCTGGTCGGTGTCATTTTAATATACTGAATGCTGTTACAGGCCTGATCACTATATTGATAATGCGTTTGGTGATTGATCATCAACTTCATACATCTACCTCAAACAGGTGTTGAATATGGTCACTAAAGTGATAAAAATTCATGCTATCCGGGTTTAATTTAAGTTGCTGCCATACATCCTCTAGCTTATCCCAGCCAATCTGGGCCAACAGATCAACAATTTTATCAATATTGTCCAAAGTCATGCTCTGGTCCTGTTTTAGACGAATTTGTCTATCTAACTGCTCAATATTTTGTCCTAGACTAAAAAACAGAAATACATCTTCAGATTCCGCCTCTATCACATCGTGGCAATCTGCCGCTACGTCACAAATATAGGTCGCATTTGCATTGGCATTTTTAATCAGCTGATTCAGCTCCGCATAGGATTTTGCCGAAAGTACCCCACGCAAGTCCTGTATGTTATCTTTAGCATATTGAAATTGTTGACTAAATGATGAGGGCTGTTCAGCATCCAGCAATAATGAGTTTAGTGAACTTGCATCAAAAGCGGGCAAGCAAAAAGCATGAGCGTATTGCAGTGCATCCTGATTTTCCACAAATGGAAACTGGCCACAGGTGTATTGAATTCGTGTTAAATACCGACCTAACCAAAAAATATGCTGAGCATTACTATTTAATAAAATCATAATTTCCTTCCCATGGTTAGATGTTTATGAATGCAGGTTATCGACAACCCATGTGTCTTTAACGCCACCACCTTGTGAAGAATTCACTACCAGCGACCCTGCCTGCATGGCCACCCGTGTCAAACCACCCGGTACAATCTCTGTGCGGTATGGTGAGCTAAGGACAAATGGTCGCAAATCGATATGACGCTCTGCCACGCCAAAATCTGTCAAGGTTGGGCAAACCGATAAATCTAGCGTCGGCTGCGCAATATACAAATGTGGTGCCGCAATAATTTTGTCTCTAAAAGATTCAAGCTGGCTGTTCGAGGCATGCGGACCAATCAACATGCCATAACCGCCTGAACCCTGCGCTTCTTTCACCACCAGTTGTTCCAAATTGGCTAAGACATATTCCAGATCTTCACTTTCCCGGCATAAATAAGTCGGCACATTTTTTAAGATGGCCTGCTCACCCAGATAAAAATGAATCATTTTATCGACATAGGGATAAATCGATTTATCATCGGCCACGCCGGTACCCGGTGCATTGGCAATCACAACATTGTGATTTAAATAGGCCGACATTAAACCTGCCACTCCTAAAGTACTCTGCGGGTTAAAGCACAAAGGATCGAGATATGCGTCATCAACTCGTCGATAAATTACATCAACCTTCTGCCTGCCACGGATGGTTTTGACATAAACCTTATCGTTCTCTACAAAAAGATCACGTGATGTCACTAAAGGCACATCCATTTCCCTTGCCAGGAAAGAATGTTCATAATATGCGCTGTTATAGCGTCCTGGAGTAAGGACAACGATAAAAGGATTGTCTACATAGGCATTTTCAGCAAGAATTTCTTTGAGTAACTGAGGATATTGCTCAATACCCAAAACGTTATTTTGCTGGAATAGCTGTGGCATTAATTTTTGGCTAATTTTTCGGCTTTCCAGCATATAAGACACACCGGACGGTGTTCTTAAATTGTCCTCTAGCACATAAAATTCGCCATGACGGTCACGTATAATATCGATCCCACTAATTTGGCTGTAAATTTTTCCTTTTAGGTCATGTGCATACATATGCGGCTGATAAGCTTCATGCGCCAACACCTGCAACTCGGGCACAATATTGGCTTTTAAAATGTCCTGTTGATGATAGATATCGTGTAAAAATAAATTCAGTGCGCGCACCCTTTGCGCACAGCCCAGGGCCACCTTGTTCCATTGTTTTTTTTCAATCACACGCGGAATCAGATCATAGGGAATGGTTCTTTCTATTCCTTCCGATTCGCCATAGACGGTAAAAGTAATACCGTCATATAAAAAATGCTCTTTGGCTGCCTGATTAAGCTGCTTCAGTTCTTCCAGCGTATGCTGTGACAACCAGTGTTCTATCTTTTGGCAGGTTTCACCTGACATGGTTCGATCATCAACCAGTTCATTAAAAAAATGTGACTTAAACTGTTGAAATAATGCATTTACCTTATTTTGTGGCTTTACTTGATTTACCGTAGTCACGCTGCTATTAGTCCCTATATCACTTTGAGCAAAATTTTCTAATGAAGAAATCGAATTTGTATCTTGATTCTCTTTAAGCATACAAACCTCGTAATTTTTATCGATTGTGAGTAGACTCTAGCAACAAGCATGCCAATCATTCTTTAAGTTATTGATCTATTATCGTTTTAGACGTTCAAAGGTATTTTTTGCATTAATCTTGATCAAAATATGCAGCGTTTCAGGCGCCCATGCTTGCGAAAATAATTCAGTTTTTTTATTGTGTTCATCTTTTAATGGATATATAAACACTCTACCCGATCTTTAATTTTAGTTATGTCTTCACAAGAAAAAGAAACATCGAATAGCCTGTATCGTCAGTGGCAAATTTTATCTCGTCTTTCTACCGGAAAATGGATGGGTACCCGTGAATTGCAGGAAATTTTGCAACGTGAAGGGATTGATATCAGCCTGCGTACCATTCAGCGTGATTTAAATCAGATCTCGTTACGTTTTCCTATTGAAAGCAGTAAAACCGTGCCACAAGGCTGGCGCTGGCGTTCAGATGCGCCTATTCAAAGTTTGCCGCATATGACCAGCTCGCAAGCAGTCACCTTTATGATGGTTGAAGAACATTTAAAACACCTGTTGCCGCCTAGCCTGATTGAAGAGATGAATCCCTGGTTTGATCTGGCGCGTCGCAGCTTGTCGACCCAAAACAATGTACGCCAATGGATTAACCGCGTGCGTATTGTCCCGGCGACTCAACCGCTGATTCCCCCTGTAGTCGATAAACTGGCGCAACAGTCCATTTATGAAGGCTTGCTACAAGACAAACAGCTTGAATGTGTTTATCAGGGTCGTAGTCATTCTGGAGAAGAAAAAACCTATATTTTGAATCCCTTAGCGTTGGTACAAAAAGGTGCAATTATTTATTTGATTTGTACCCGTCATGATAAAACCGATATTCAGACCTTTGCCCTGCATCGTTTTAAATCGGCTGTGGTGCTAAATTCGCGCGCGATGCACCCAGTTAACTTTGATATTGATGCCTATATTGAATCCGGTGCTTTAGGCTTTAGGGTCGACTACAATAAACCGACCCAAAATGTGGCATTAAAACTGATCATGACAGAAGAAGATGCACATTATTTTGATGAAAGCCAACTCAGTACAGACCAGGTAATTGAAAAGCTGGAAAATGGTTTGGCCCAAGTCACCGCAACCGTGCCTTTCACTTCACAACTGGCATGGTGGTTAAGAAGTTTTGGTAACAAGATTCAGCACATCGAGCCAATTGAAGTTTCCAATGCGGTTCGTCAAATTCCTGATGAATAGGTTAATGAAATAGACCATAAAAAAAGTCCCAATCTTTGGGACTATAGAATATTTCTGCTTGGATCTGTTTTGAATATTGTGTTGTGGGCTTCTAGAACATCAAGCTTTATTTTCTCACCCCGATACAAAGCTTGATGGCGACTGATTTTACACATAGAGAAAAACATATCGTGCTTTAGCACGCCAGTTCTCCGCTATTATATCGAATGGATTTCATGGTCATATAAATTCCCTCTGTAGCTTAGGTAAAATCAATGTAATCCAAAATCTCCGCTTTGTGAAAGCATAAGATCAGAAGTTTTAAGCTGATTATTTATTAAGCATTTATTCTGAATTTCTATTTCCATGTGTTTATATACCGCTCACCTCTAATGTTCAGTGCAACTTTCATTAAATTAGAGAATGCCCGTACTTCACCTGAATACCTGAAATTTACGCTTATTGCCCTAAGCGGTTTTACAAATCAGAACTTGTACAGTGTATATAAAATAGGCAGATTCAAATTGTGAATCATTTGATGGAAAATATGGAAATGCCTGTTCCCGCTCAATTCGTCAGACATCGACTACTAAACACTTTTTTCTCACGATACTCGGTCTGGTTTAGCTGTATTTTTATTACCTTAACGATTAGCTGGTTTCGAATTATCTATGAGCCTCAATCTATTCATTATTTTCTTTCCGATCCCTTTCTGAATTCTTTATGGCTGATCTCAGGAATCCTGACCCTTGTTGGCGTATATGATATCTTGCAAAATCGGCATTCCATTTTGAAAAATTATCCCATCATGGGACATTTCCGCTTTATTTTTGAAGATTTTCGTCCGGAAATCCGGCAATATTTTATTGAAGCCGATCAGGATGCCCTGCCATTTTCACGGATGCAACGCAATCTGGTCTACCAAAGAGCAAAAAATAAAAATGCAGATAAACCTTTCGGCTCCCTGATTAATGTGTATCAGCAAGATTACCGTTTTATCACCCATTCCATTACACCTTGCAAACCTGCCGATCCTGAAAGTTTCCGTATTCAAATCGGTAATCATCAATGTCAGGAGCCGTATAGTGCTTCCATTATGAATATTTCTGCGCTGAGTTTTGGCAGCCTCAGTGCCAATGCCATTCGAGCGTTGAATCTGGGGGCTAAAATGGGCAATTTTTACCATGATACGGGAGAAGGCAGTATCAGTCCTTATCATCTGGAGAATGGCGGGGATATCGTCTGGGAACTGGGCAGTGCCTACTTCGGCTGCCGCACTCTGGAGGGTCAGTTTGATCCGGAAAAATTTGCCCGGCAAGCCCGGTTAGCTCAAATCAAAATGATTGAAATCAAGCTTTCTCAAGGGGCAAAACCCGGTCATGGCGGAATTTTACCTAAAAGTAAAATCTCAGAAGAAATTGCCCAGATCCGTGGAGTTAGCCGGGAGCATGATTGTGTCTCTCCAGCGCAGCATTCTGCATTTAGCACCCCAATAGAAATGATGCATTTTATCCAGCAACTACGTGATTTATCGGGTGGAAAACCGGTGGGATTTAAACTCTGTATTGGCCAGCCCTGGCAATTCATGAGTATTGTCAAAGCCATGCTGAAAACTCAGATTATCCCGGACTTTATAGTCGTGGATGGTTCTGAAGGCGGTTCCGGAGCAGCGCCGATTGAACTGATTGACCATGTGGGCACACCTTTACGTGAAGGTCTACTGTTTGTCCATAATACCCTGGTGGGAGCAGGCTTGCGTCAGCACATCAAAGTCGGTGCCAGCGGTAAAATTATTAGCGCGTTTGATATTGCCAGCACCATGGCCATAGGTGCGGACTGGGTCAATTCAGCACGTGGTTTTATGTTTGCCGTTGGCTGTATTCAGGCACAAAGTTGTCATACTAACCAATGTCCTGTCGGTGTAGCTACTCAGGATCAGGAACGGCAACAGGCCCTGCATGTTCCCAGCAAGGCCGTTCGTGTTTTGAATTTTCAAAAAAATACCCTGCGTGCCTTATCCGAAATGATTGCAGCCGCGGGTTTAAAACATCCAGCGGATATCAAGGCCCATCATTTAGCCCAGCGCATTAATGACCGGGAAATCAAGAATTATGCCCAGTTACACTTCTGGTTAAAAGAAGGTGAGTTACTCAACTGCAAACCTGGAAATCATGAAAACTTTTATTATCGGATCTGGAATTTAGCCCATGCAGAACGATTTTAATCGGGACACAAATTCAATGAAACTTATTTAAAAAAATAAAGAGGCCCATCTGGCCTCTTTTAGATATTGATGCAATCGAAAATCAATAATAACCAGACGAGCTTTGGGCATGTAAAAAAGCAGGAATCAAACCGGTTAAGGCTGCACGGATATCAGCACGTTCATTGATCAACTGGTGTGAACCCTCTTCCAGCATCAATAAAGTCTGCAAGCGGAATTTGCGACGAATGAACTCAATATTATAGCGCCAGTCCACAGTCTGGTCCTGTGCGCCCTGGGCCAACCAGACTGGAATACGGCAAGCCGGCCGTTCTTCCATTTCCTGCATCCATTTCGACATAGCCAGAATCCAGTCCATACCCATCATACGTGGCTGTAAAGGATCTTTTAAACGGACAAAACGCAGAAACTCAGGATTATGATTATTACGCCTAAAATGCCGTGGTACCTGACGCTTAATCCGTCGGATAATGCCCAGACCGACCGAATTATGCCACCATGCCGACTTGGCAGGTCGAAGCAGCGGTGAAAGCAATAATACACGGTCTACATAAGGATTTTCACGACGCTGGGCAAATTCCAGCAAATGATGCATCCAAATGGCACCACCGGTGCTCTGCCCAATTCCTAACCAGGGTTTGGGTAATTGTTCGGCATTTTTAATGTAATGATAAACCGCATGGAGTACCTGCTGATAATGATCAAAATTCTTGATATTTGCTGGTGAACCGTCACTTAAGCCATGACCGGGCAAATCATAGGTAATGACACTAAAACCCTGTTCCAGCAATTCACGAATGATCGGCTGATAAATCCCGCTATGTTCCAGATAGCCGTGCAGTAAAAATACCGTGCCACGTATTTTCGGCATGGCAATTTTTTCCAGATTCGGTTGAAATACCTGTACATGCAATTTAAACAAAGGCATTTGCACATAGCCTTGCCAATGCTCACAATCCAGTAAATGCAAACCATATAACTTACGATAGGCCTGAATTTCAACTGAAGGTTGATACGGTTTATTCAGATTCAATGCTTCAAGTAATTGAGGTGTGGTTTCACGACTTGGAACAGGTAAATCCAGCTGTTTTAAAATAGCAGGATTTAAAAATGGAATATCAGGCATTAAGGTACCTCTCGGCAATCACTGGAACCAAACCAGATATCACGAATAGTGGCTAACATTTCATAATTGGCACGGCGACTATGATCATAATTCTGTTCACTTGGACGCCAGTGGGTCAATTGAGTAGGCATAGGTGCCTCAACAGGAATCGTTTCAATACCGTTCAAGGCAAATAAACGACGGGTACGCGGCATATGATAACGGTCGGTAATCAAAATCACCCGTGGTGCTCCACCTTTTTTCTGCAATAGCAATGAGCTAAAACGCGAATTTTCACAGGTATTCATGCTGCGATCTTCCAGCAGTTTCGCATCGACATTATATGCTTTTAACCAGCGCTGCATATACGGTGCTTCAACACCACTCAACACAATCGGTAAACGGTACTGTTGTTCTATGGCTAAGGTTTTTTCCAAGCGCAGACGGGTATATTTGTTTACCACAATATCCTTGCCATTTTTATCCAGTGTCAGCCCACCACCCAATACCACAATCGCATAAGGTTTAGAACTCTGTGGCTGTGCTTGTTCATTTTGCTCGTGAATCAGGGCAATATCCTGATAAATGCTTTCGTCTACCGGTTCTTCAGCGACCTTTTCCGGTTCTATTTCATGCGTCCTCAGAAAATCCAGATATTTTTCCATTAAGGCTTTATTTTCAGTACTGTTCAAATCCAACAAGTCTTTAACGGTTTGAGTTGGATCTTCTGCTTCAGAGGCAGCTTCGACCGGATTTGCCAGCAGCGGAATTTGCGGTTTGTCCTGTTGTTCTTTTTCCTGGAGTTGTGCATCTTCAATCGTTTGTTGCAAGGCTTTATAACGCGCTTGAATCAATACCAGATCCTGTGAATTATGGCTTTGTATCGCCTCTTCCATCAATTTCAGATAGGCCTGACGGGCGATCCAGACTTTAGAACCTGGTTCCAGATCTTCATGTTCACTTAAAGCTGCCATTTGCTGGCTTTTTGCCGCGACCTGATTCACTTCTACCGGCACAAAACTGTTTAGTGCGCTCACCACCCAACCAGAATAAAAGGGTGAATAAAGCAAAACCATGAAACAGCCGAACAATACAAATAGCACTGAAGCGATTTGTACCAGTCGAACCATCCAATGCGATTTCGCCATCTTTCTCTTATTCCATATGTGAACGAATTAAACCGGTTTCATCAAACAAGACCGGTTCCGGTTCTAACAAAATATCAAATTTTTGCTGCACATCGTGTTGTACAGCATGGTACGTGGTCTGAACATCCGCCAGATTGGCCTGATCATAATTAACCAGCACCAAAGCTTGCTTATGGAACATACCCACCACACCCAGTCTTTTACCCTTCCAACCCGATTGATCAATCAACCAACCCGCTGCAATTTTAACGCCACCTTTGGCTTGAGGATAATGGGGCAAATTCGGAAATGTCTGTACTAAATGGTCAAAAAGCTGTTCTGAAATAATCGGATTTTTGAAGAAACTTCCCACATTAGGATATTCTTTTGGATCTGGCAATTTGCTTTGACGAATCTGAATAACTTGTTTTTGCAGGTTTTCAGCAGTCTGTTCCTCACCCACAGCTTGTTTAAGATCCCCATAATTCAACATTAAATGGGCTTGCTTAAGCAACTTAAAAGTCACATGAGTAATCACAAAACGATTCGGATCATCTTTAAAAATACTATGTCGATATGAAAAATCACAATCTGCAGCAAAAATAGTGCTATATCGCTCCAGTTGGCGGTCATAAACTTGAACCGACTCGATGAACTCTCCCGCTTCCACTCCATAGGCACCAATATTCTGTACCGGAGATGCACCGACCAGCCCCGGAATGAGCGCCAGATTTTGCAGGCCATACAGATGTTGTTCTGTAGTCCATAACACAAAGTCATGCCAGACTTGTCCCGCACCCACACGAATGGTTTTGCTGTGCTCATCTTCGGCAATATCTTCAATGCCCTGAATATCTATATGAACCACCAGCGCATTGATTTTTTCAGGCAAAAGCATGTTGCTGCCACCCGATAGAATCAAAACATTTAACTGCTGTTGCTTGGCATAATTTAAAGCATCGACCAGTTCAGCTGTAGATTGAACTTTGCAATAATGCGATGCGGTTGCATCAAGACTTAAGGTATTAAAAGGCTTAAGTTGAATTTGAGTTTGAATATTCATGTGCTTAAACCTTTATTTCACATCGATCTGTTGTTTGAACTGTTGTTTAAAAACTGCTGTTTAAAAATGCCGACCCAGGCCAGACTGCTAGACTCGCACTGATCAAGTACACGTTCAAAGCCATCTGCCCCGCCATAATAAGGATCTGGCAAAGCCTGTTTGGGATAATTCTGATCGTATTCACTCATCAATGCAATTTTTGCCCGAATTTGACTGGCAGCATAGGCAGTTTGAGCCTGTTTTAAAAGCACTTGAATATTAAATAAATTTTCATGATCCATCGCCAGAATCAGGTCAAATTCAAGAAAATCTTGTGCTTTTAATTGGCGTGCCCGTAACGATGATAAATCATAACCCCGTTTTAGAGCATGTTTCTGGCTACGCTCATCCGGCGCTTTTCCAGGATGATAATTACTGGTTCCAGCGGAGTCGATCAGCATATTCAACTGTTGTTTATCACAAAAATGTCTAAGAACAACTTCTGCCGTGGGAGAACGACAAATATTTCCTAAACATACACATAACACCTTATAGGGCGTTTTGGATGACATAACAACCTCAATTACTGCTTTATTTTCAGGTGTCTTATGTTAAGTTATTTACAGGATGAATCCTATAGAACACTAAAACAATAATCTTGATTTTGATATCAAAAAGGAAGCTATAGATGAGCCATTTTCAATTTCAAACCGTCTCGAATATGATTTCAGGACTCGGCTCGATCTATGAGTTAAAGCCATTATTGCAACAACAAGCTTATCAAAAACTGCTGCTGGTCACCGATGCCGGCATGATTCAGCAGCAACTACATGTGCCGATTATTGAAATTTTAGAAACTATTCGACTGCCCTATGTGATCTATTCCAACGTTCAGGCTGATCCTCCTGAACACATTGTCTTGGACGCCATACAATTCGCCAAAAATGAAAAGGCAGACATCGTTTTAGGTTTCGGTGGTGGAAGTTCCCTGGATGTCGCGAAAGTTATCGCGATTTTGGCACATCCCGAACAACAGCAAAGCTTGCAAGACTTATACGGGATAAATAATGCCAGATACCCCAGATTGCCGCTATTTTTAGTTCCCACCACAGCAGGTACGGGTTCTGAAGTTACCCCGATTTCGATTGTCACCACCGGTGAAACCACCAAAACCGGTATTGTGGCGCCAGTTTTATTTGCCGATGTAGCCATTTTAGATGCGACATTTACCCAAAATCTTCCGGCTCACATTACCGCTGCAACCGGCATAGATGCCATGGTGCATGCTATTGAAGCCTACACTTCAAAAATAAAAAAGAATCCATATGCCGACATGTTAGCCAGACAGGCTTTAAAATTACTCAATAAAAATCTCAGTTTAGTCTTAGTCGATGGGCAAAATCTAGAAGCACGTCAAAACATGCTGGTCGGTTCCATGCTTGCAGGACAAGCTTTTGCCAATGCTCCAGTTGCTGCTGTCCATGCACTAGCCTATCCTTTGGGTGGACATTTCCATATTTCTCACGGACATAGCAATGCCCTGATTTTGACCGAAGTATTAAAATTTAATGCACCGAATGCCAAACAACTTTATGCAGAGCTGATGTGCTGGCTAGACCCTAAAAGTACCGGCAGTACCGATGGTTTATGTGATTTGTTTATTGATCATATGCAGAACCACCTGGATAAAAGCGGCCTGATTTTAAGGCTGAAAGATTTAAATATTCCTGAACATATGCTGCAAGAATTAGCGCATGATGCAATGCTACAAACCCGACTGTTGCAAAATAATCCGCGTGAAATGACGCTACAAGATGCCCAGCAAATTTACCAAGCTATTTATGTATGATTTGTAATTTGACTCAAACTGTGATTGTGGTAGACATCACACTTTCTTTCCCTAAAAGTTTATTTAGCGATTAAATAAACTTTTTATAATTTTCATGAAAATTATAATATTAAAATAAATTCAAAATTCCACACACTTCCTTGTGCTTGTTTTAATTAAAAACTATGGATTACAGATGCGATAAATTAGCCAAAATTTATGTAATTTTTATTTAATATTCACATGATATTGATTGTTTTTATTTTACTATTATTTTAATTCGATTTTCAGGAATTGGAAATCTTAAAAATAACATGGAATACGACAATGCAACTCACCATTAAAGTTCTTGTTCCACTCACATTATTTTGCACCATGCCATATTTCTGATCCTAACTCACTCCCCACTCTATTTTTTGGTTTAACTCCCCAATGGGTCATCTGCAGGTATTTAGATGACCTTTTTTTTAACTTGTATTTTGATTGACTTCACAGTAAAAACAAATGAAAACATCGAACTATTATTCAACATGAAACAAATACCAAAACACCGTGCTGATTTTTCATACTTTTTACCCATTCAAACACGCTGGTCCGATAATGATATTTATGGACACGTCAACAATGTGACTTATTACAGTTATTTTGACACTGCTGCCAATGCCTTACTGATTGAAAAGGCCGACTTTGATATTCGCTATTCGCCTGTGATTGGCTTAGTGGTCGATTCTGCCTGCAGCTTTTTCCAGGAACTGTCTTATCCTGAAATCATTGATGTCGGTGTGGCTATTTCGAAACTGGGAAATTCATCCGTACAATATGATTTAGCCATTTTTAAACAGGGTCATGAGGTCGCTTCTGCACAAGGTCATTTCGTACATGTATTTGTAGACCGCCAGACACGAAAAAGCACCCCGATTCCAATTAAAATACGGGATGCTTTGTATCAGTATAGTGTTAATGAATAAGCTTATTTGAGCTGAATATTCTGTATTTCACCTTCAAAGTTTTGCAGAAGCTCTTTGACTGCAGGTTCGGCATGCAGTAACTCTGCCGCACGTGCATAGGCTTTTTCCTTACGCTCACTTTGCATGCTATACGGTGTTGTAGTTTCTACATTTGCATAATGAACCTGAAAATGGGTGCTCGACCATTCCGTTTTTAAGGCCTGCTCCAGGGCATGCTGCAACTGAGTCAACAAAGCTTCATATTGTTTTGGAATGTGGAAAATCGATTCACCATTGATTTGACCCGTCATCACGCCCTGTTGAGCCAACTCTTGAACTGCAGGTGACAATTCACTATTTCGGAACCAATACTCCCACTTATCCACCGTCCATTCACCTTCAAGAACTTGAGGCTTTAATTTTAGAATATCTTGTGGCATCAGTTTCGAAGAAACATCAGTATAATTGCTTTGTACATCTTGGGGTGCTGGAACAGCCGGCTCGGGTGCCAAATCAAATAATGAATCTTGAGCTGTCTGTTCTACAGGGAGCTGAGCCTGTGCCTGAACTTCCACTTGAGCTTCGACCGGTGTTGTTTCATCAATTGCTAAAGGCGCTATTTCATCAAAAAGGAAATCATCACTGCTTGGTTCATCAGCCGTATTGCTTGGCACCTCAGGCTCATCATCAAGGCCAAATAAAGCATCATCACTCGATGGATCGAAGATAATTTTTTCCGACTGTGTTTGAGCCGGATTGATTTGTGTATTTGATGGTGTAAATAGCGCTTCAGCTTCTACTGTTTCTGGTTCCAGGAAATCATCCGAACTTGGTTCATCTACAGAAACAGATTGAGTTGAAACTTCATTAAATGGGTCATCATCATACTGACCATCATCAAAATCATCATATACAACGGCTGATTCAATAGGTATGGCCGGTTCTACAACTGCATGTTGCGATGCTTGCTGCTGAACTTCAGGTTGAATCGACTGTTGTACTACAGGCTGAACGCTCGGTGTAACAACTTGTTGTACTTGCGATACCGGAACTTCATTGGGCTGTAATGGACGGAACGCCAATAAGCGTAACACGCACATCTCAAAGCCCTGCTCTTGAGTGACCGCCAGTTGCAGGTCAGCACGGCCTTTGCAAGCCACCTGATAATAGAGCTGTAGATCTTGTGCAGAAATCAGTTGGGACAACTGCATAATCTTTTGATTGATTTCAGCGCTATATTTCAAGCTCAGTTCAGGCAGATATTGCAACAATGCCAGTTCATGCAAAGTCGAAATCAACTGATCTAAAACCAGCGATACATCCAAAGCCTGTTGCCTGAATTGCATCAACAATTCACTGACACGGGCTTTCTGGTTTTGGTGAATAGCTAAAATCAGATCATAAATGATGGTGCGGTCAATCAAGCCCAGCATATCTTTAACATCCTGATGCTGGATTGCACCCTGACCATATGCAATCGCCTGATCGGTCAATGATAAAGCGTCACGTAGTGAACCCTGGGCGGATTCGGCAATTTGCCAAATGGCATCTTGATCGGCTTTTATTTCTTCTTTATTTAAAATATTGGTGAGATGTTCGGTAATTTCATCGACTGCAAGCGGACGTAAGGTAAATTGCAGACAACGTGAAATAACGGTAATCGGTAATTTTTGTGGATCAGTGGTCGCAAAAAGGAACTTCACATGCTCGGGTGGCTCTTCAAGTGTTTTCAGTAGCGCATTGAATGAATGCGTCGAGAGCATATGCACTTCATCAATCAGATAGACTTTGAAGCGGCCTTGAGTCGGTGCATAGGGAACGTTATCTAGCAGTTCACGTGTATCTTCTACTTTAGTACGTGATGCCGCATCAATTTCGATTAAATCGATAAAACGACCTTCATTCACTGCCTTACAGGTTGCACACACTTCGCAAGGCGTAGATGTCACCCCTGTTTCACAGTTTAAGCATTTCGCCAAAATACGCGCAATGGTAGTTTTACCCACGCCACGAGTTCCGGTAAACAAGTACGCATGATGCAACCGACCACGTTCCAAGGCACTCGTCAGTGCGCGTGATACATGGTTTTGCCCCACCAATTCATTGAAATTACGGGGACGGTATTTTCGTGCAAGTACTTGATACATGTATGCTCCTTTTTACAGGTCTAAGCATACTGTTTTTTTATAAAATAGTGAAATAAATGCCAGCGTTTGCACAATAAAAATCCTGTATTTATCTCATCTAAATACAGGATTTAAAATTGCCTGAAAAAAGGCTTAAGCTGACTTGTCCAAGAGAAAATCACTTTGCATCTGATAGCGTTTACCCGACTGATCTTCCCGAATTTCTAGGACTTTCTCCTCAAGATCCACATAGAGTAAATTTCGAGTTTTCACATTCACCAACTCGACTTTGTGCTCATCTTTAGCATCAAAACGGAGCTGTCCTCTTAAGGTTTCAACTTCATTATGACCACTCAAACTTTCACGAGTTAAGGTATAAGTTTTGTCTTCGTGCAGTTGTAGTGCAACAGCCATTCCCGGACAGTCTTCACAACGTGAAAGACAGCCCATACACGGCGTTGTGCCTTCATATTTTCCAACCCATGCTGCCAGTTGCTTTTGCGACTCTATCGATGCCTTGCCTTGAGTATCAGATTGATTACTATCCTGACAACCGAATAATGCAGCACTCGTCACCAAAGGAATCAACACCACTTTTTTCATACAGCATCTACAACAAATAAATTTGCAGGAAAAATAGCATAATTAATTGCCATATTTCCAAGCAAAATGTTGCAAATTAAAACCAGCCTTTACGACCACGTAAAACCTGATCAGCACAGCGCAGTGCTTCCTGACTTAAGCCCCATAAACGGTAATCTCCGGTTATGGATGCCACAGGGAAATTATGAATGTAAGCAAAACTTAATCCACGTTCTGGATCACACCACGCCCCTGAACCATTAAAGCCCATATGACCAAAGCCTTGGGAGGATTTGCCCAAAGTCAGTATACGATGATAACCCAATCGCCAATCCATCGGTAAAGGCATAATACGGTCACGTTTGGTGTATTGCACAGTACTCAGCTCACGCATAACCGATGGGCGAATCAGTTGCTGACCATTCCATCGGCCATTATTGGCGAGCATGGCATAGATTTTTGCCAGACTATTTGCCGTGAATACTCCATTCGCTGCAGGTATGACTGCTTGCAACCCCTGATCACTAAAAAAAGAAAAATGCTTCATGCCTTTAGGAATCATGGCATCCTGAAAGTCTTGTGGATTCTGTCCACTGAGTTCAAGGAGCTTCTCGAAGATCGATGCTTTACGTGGTGTTTTAGATGACTTGCTTTGCTGTGCTGGCTTTGCAGGACGTGCTTTGTTTTGGGGAAACAGTCTTGCAACGCGATTCAGTTCAGTATCTGGCACGCCAAAATAAGCCCCATCAAGTTCCAAGGGAATGATCAGATACTTTTGCATCAATTCTGCTAAAGAATGATTTGTCGCTTTTTCAAGCGCTCCGCCCACCTGCCAGCCGAACATCAAAGGTTGATACGCCGCTCCATCTCCCACAGCAAACCGTGGTTGTGCTTTGGCAACGACATCTAACATATGTGACCAGTCTGCCATCTCTGTTGCAGCTGCAATGTTATTGCGGATGTCATATAAACCACTTTGATGACTCAGCATATGCCTTAAGGTGATTTTATCTTTACCGTTTTGCCCAAATTCAGGCCAATACTCGGCAACAGGTGTATCGTAATCCAGCAAGCCTTCACTGACCAAAATATGTGCCAAGGTTGAAAGCACCCCTTTGCCCGTAGAATAACAGACAGCCAGGGTATCAGCTTGCCAGTTTTCAGTTTCAGACTTTTTCCCTGTCCAGATATCAACAACTTTCAGCCCCTGAAAATACACCACCAAAGCAGCGCCACCTAAATCTGTCCGCACATCCTGCATCCGGCTAAATTGTGTGGCAAGGTCTATAAATCGCTCATCTACATGACCTTGATAATTTGCTGTATTGGCTAAGATGTATTCTTTGATTCTTTTCATTCAACTGTGCTTTCCGTAGACCAGTGATATTTATCCTAAGCTTAAAATAAAAAGCCTAAATCTACAGTGACTTAGGCTTTAGTCTTAAAGTGCTTTCACACTTCCCGTGACATGCGGTTTTTTGTTTTTACTGTTTCGAATGACGAATTCAGTATCTTTGCCTTCCTGAACGGTTAAGAACTCGACTTGTGAAGGGAGATACAGTGGCAGTTTAAACCAGACATCAACTTCATAGGCATCCGGCAAACTTAAGCTGGCAAGTGCTTTCGCTTTACTCCACATACCATGTGCAATCGCCTGTTTAAAGCCGAAAGCTTTTGCTGTAACTGCATGAATATGTATCAGGTTAAAGTCACCTGAAGTTAAAGCATAACGGCGCCCGGTATTCTCAGACACATTCCATTCCGCATTCAATTCATAAGCAGGTATTTTATTGTCCACCAGTTTAGGCGCAGCTTTAACATCGGTTTTTTGACGGGCCAAATAGGTGGTGATCCCTTCCATCACCACTTCATTGCCAACTTTCGCCGTGGTAATAAAGTCAAATTGAACACCCTTATCATGCGGTTGCAATTCACCAAATTTGCAAGACAAGGTTAATTGTTCATTGGTTCCTACTTTGCGGCTCTGTTTAATCTTGTTGCGAATGTGCACCAAGCCTAAAATTGCAAACGGAAAAGCTTCCGTCGTCATCATGTGCATCTGCAAGCTTTGCGACAACACTGCTAAATAAATGGCTGGAATATAACCATTATTCTTGAAGCCGCACACTTCGTTATAAGCCTTAAGATGCTTCTGATCAACCTTGAATGAATCCACCACATATTCAACTTGCGGCAGCACTTTTTCACCTTTAGGCTTTTTAAAAATCAAGCCTTGAATCACTTTAGGATAGGCTAAATAAGGTTTTGGAAGTTGACTAAAATGGCGAGTATTCATACTGAACCTTTGAGAAGTTTTATCTTTATGAAGTTCCCTCTCTTCGTAGGAGAAGGTTAGGGAGAGGTTTAAACTTTCCCTTTGGTTGTTTTAATCCCCCTAAATCCCCCTTTGGTAAAGGGAGACTTTTCTCCTCCCTTTTACAAAGGGAGGTCGGGAGGGATTAAATTAAGCCCCTAACAAGCTTTGACCACACACACGAACCACATTGCCATTTAAACCTGTAGATGCCGAAGATGCAAATAATGCAATTGTTTCAGCAACATCAACAGGTAAACCGCCTTGACTCATCGAGTTCATACGGCGACCTGCTTCACGAATTGCAAATGGAATTGCAGCTGTCATTTGCGTTTCAATGAATCCAGGTGCAACGGCGTTGATCGTTACACCATTTTTCAAAATTGGCGCTGTGAATTTCACCACACCAATCACACCTGCTTTAGAAGCGGCATAGTTCGTTTGACCTAAGTTACCAGCAATACCTGAAATAGAAGATACGCACACAATACGACCATTTGCATTGAAGCCATCATTTTCAAGAAGGTAATCATTTACACGCTCAATAGCAGACAAGTTAATGTTGATGACCAAGTCCCAAAGCTCAGGCTTCATGTTTGCCAAAGTTTTGTCACGGGTAATTCCTGCATTATGCACAATGATATCCAGACCGCCTTGAGCAGCTGCAGCAGCCTTGATTTTTTCACCCGCATCCGCAGCAGTAATGTCGATTGCTAAAGTCGAACCACCAATCTCACCGGCAACACGGTCAAGATCTGCTTGTTGTTGTGGAACATCCAGGCAAATGACATGTGCACCATCACGCGAAAGTACATGAGCAATCGCCTCCCCAATACCACGGCTTGCACCAGTGACTACGGCAGTTTTGCCAGCAAGTGGTTTAGCCCAGTCTACATCGACAACATCTGCCTTAGAAACGCGAATGACTTGACCAGACACATAAGCAGAACGCGGTGACAATGCAAAACGCAATGTAGATTCAAGATTAGCTTCTGCACCTTCATCTACATAAACCAGTTGTGCGGCAATACCTTTTTTGAATTCTTTACCTACAGATTTTACAAAGCCTTCAAGCGCACGTTGAGCAATCGCCTGTTTTACCGTCTTTGCCGTTTCAGGGGTAATACCCACCACCACAACACGGCCTGAAGCCTGGATTTGACGCGCAATCGGGTTAAAGAAGTTATAAAGTTCTTTCAACTGTTCAGAATTTTGAATACCTGACGCATCAAAAATGACTGCCTTGAATTTAGACTCTTTGTCACCTTCATTAAATGCGCTCAGGTTTAACCCTGCTTTTGCTGCAGCTTGTTGCAGTTCTGAATTGTTACCTGCATAGCCATTGGCATGAATATTGGCCAACACTTGTGCAATTGCACCAGATAATTGACTTGATGATGCAGCACCAAATAACACCGCGCCTTTCACTACAGGTGTTGCAGACTCAAAACGCTCTAAAAAAGTTGGCGATGGTAAACCTAAATTTTTGATGACAAATTTACCAATAGGAGATTTTGCGAATGTTTGGTATTGATCAGTCATGTTTATTATCTCTCTTACAAATTAATTTTTGATGGTTTTGAACATATCCTTTTAACTTCAATATGATGTCAGGCGCTTATATTTCAATACATCCATCAGTTTCCAGAGAATCATACTTGAGTTAAACAATGGATGTCTTGACCCGAATGCTTTGCCTAATGTCATTTTAGTCAATTCAGCTGTTTTTAGATTGTGTTAATGTACACGCCAAGAATACTGTAAAATGCTTGGAAAAGCCTGATGAGCAAAACAACTCAAGAAAATCCGGCAGTCGAAAATTCTGCTAAGGAAACTGTGTCAAAACCATCAAAAAGTACGACTCGTACAACTAAAACTTCTGGCACAGCAGCCAAGCCAGCAAACAATACGACTAAAACGACCCGCACTCGTTCCACGTCAACACGAAGTAAAACAACTGCTTCAACTACACAAAAACCTGAATCTACAACTCAAACGTCTGTTCAACAGGATAAAACCATGAGCCAAAACACAGTTCGCCGCGTTGCTATTATCGGTGGTAACCGTATTCCTTTCGCCCGTTCAAACGGTGCTTACTTTACTGCCTCTAACAGCGACATGTTTACTGCAGCATTAAATGGTCTGATTGAACGTTTCAACTTACAAGGTCAACGTTTAGGCGAAGTTGTTGCTGGCGCAGTTTTAAAACACAGCCGTGACTTTAACATGACGCGTGAGTGTGTGCTAAATACTGAACTTGCTCCTGAAACACCCGCTTACGATATTCAGCAAGCCTGTGGTACAGGCTTGCAAGCGGCATTCCAGATTGCAAACAAAATTGCACTCGGTCAAATTGAAGTGGGTATTGCTGGTGGTGTAGATACGACTTCTGATGCACCAATCTCTTTCGGTGATGGCTTACGTAAGGCATTGCTTGAACTGAACATTGCGAAAACCGCGAAAGACCGTTTAAAAGCATTAACCAAAATTAATATTAAAGACTTGATGGACGCCCCTAAAAACGGTGAGCCACGTACCGGTCTTTCTATGGGTGACCATCAAGCGATTACCGCACTTGAATGGGGTATTTCTCGTGAAGCACAGGACGAACTTGCAGCGTCATCTCACCAAAAAATGGCGGCTGCATACGAAGAGGGTTTCTTCGATGACTTGATCACTCCGTTCCTAGGCTTGGAACGTGACAACAACTTACGTGCTGACTCATCTGTAGAAAAACTTGCAAAACTTAAACCAGCATTTGGTAAAGGCGATGCGCGTACCATGACTGCGGGTAACTCAACTCCGCTGACTGATGGTGCATCTTGTGTATTGTTAGCTTCCGAAGAATGGGCTAAAGCGAATGGTCACGAAGTGCTTGCTTACTTAACTTTCCAGGAAACTGCTGCGGTAGATTTCGTAGAGAAAAAAGAAGGCTTGTTGATGGCTCCTGCTTATGCTGTTCCTCGTATGCTTGAGCGTGCTGGTGTTACCCTGCAAGATTTCGACTACTATGAAATTCACGAAGCATTTGCTTCTCAGGTTCTTTCTACATTGAAAGCTTGGGAAGATCCTAAATTCTGTAAAGAACGTTTAGGCCTGGATGCTCCACTGGGTTCTATTGACCGTAGCAAATTGAACGTTAAAGGTTCATCTTTAGCAGCGGGTCACCCATTTGCAGCAACTGGTGGCCGTCTTATTGCTACTGCAGCAAAACTGATTAACCAGAAAGGTTCAGGCCGTGTTTTAGTCTCGATTTGTGCTGCGGGTGGTCAAGGTGTAACTGCGATTATTGAAAAATAATTCACGGCTATACTTTGCAAATAAAAAAGCATCTCACTTGAGGTGCTTTTTTATTGTCCTATTTTAATTTATCAATCCACTATATCCTGCAATAAGATTTTCATATATAATTGAATTAACATAAAATTTAAATAATTCATTAAAAATTCTGCACTTTTATACTATTTAGATGTCACTGCACCCTTTTATTATTTTTATCTTGTTCCAGTTGCGATTGCACTCGTCATTGTCAGTTTTGATTTTTCATTTCAAGGTCTCTTTACAACGACAATTGCATCCTCGCTTTCAAGCCAGCATAAATTTCTGAATGACTTTTTTTGCACTGTGTAATTTTTTTGTGATTGGGCTTATCTTGGTTAATTATTTTAGATACCCGTTACGTACCACACATATTAGGCAAATACGTCAGCATTACGCCACATTAAAGCCGCAACAACGAGCCATATTTGGTGGGCTAAGTGTAGTATTTTTCTTCTTTATTTTAGGCTTCATCAACCTCACTTGGTTTTTAATTGATGATGAACCGCTTCCATCATATAAAGAATGGCGTAAGGGCGATACAGTCACCTATTTACGTAGTTTCGCACATCCTTATATTTCTGCTTTTGCCATCAGTTTTCAATATGTCCTCATCGTGTTCTTAGCATTAATGTTAATCAACATACTGAATACTCGAAAATATAGACCAAGCTAAAGAACCCTGCCGAAGCATGGTTTTTCACACAGTATCAATTATGTCGGAGATTTTACGTAATGACTAATGTTTAATTTCGCCTCTACATGGTCATAACCCCATTGGAAAATAAAGGTATATACCAAAATACACAGGGTCATACTCAAGTCAGTCAAAATCGCCTGCCATAAAGTCATTTCCAAAGCATAAGCCACCATTGGAATGGTCGCCATCATCAAACCACCTTCAAAACCAATTGCATGTAAAATACGTACACTGACTGTTCTTTTCAGTTGACGTTTGGCTTCAAAGTTTTCAAAAAAATGATTGAAAGTCATATTCCAAATCACGGAAGTCACGGCCATCGCAATGCCTAGACCACCTGTCACCTCTAGAGGCATTTGGAAAATAAAACTCAAAGCCAGTGCAATGATCACCAACAGGATGATTTCATAGCTGAGCGCATGGATTATCCTTCTTTTGGAAATCAACATTTTAAAAACTCTTTCATTTGGATGAAGGCATTCTATTTTGATAATATTGATTAATCGAATTAGATTCTTTCAAAAGTTTTGATAGATGAATATTAATCAAGAACAACTGATCATATTTAAAACCGTGATTGAAAGCGGCTCATTTTCTGCGGCTGCCAGAAAGCTCGGCAAAGTGCCTTCGGCGGTCAGCATGTCAATTGCCAATCTGGAAATCGATCTCAATTTATCTCTCTTCACCCGTGCTGGCCGTGAGCCTGTTCCGACCCCACAAGCGCTGACCTTATATGAAAAAACCGAACAACTCTTAATTGAAATCAATCAATGGAAACAGCAGGCTTTTGCCCTGAGTCAAGGTCTGGAATCTGCTTTAAATATTGTAGTGGTCTCTGAACTGTTGCACACACAATGGATTGACTATATTTCATTGTTGGAAAAACAGTACCCGGAACTGCAAATCAATATTTTTTCAGCTCCACAAGAAGATGCACTAAAAATGCTACTCAACCAGACTGCGCAATTGGCCTTAATGTTTGAACGTGAGCAGCTAGAAACGCGTGAACAGTTTGTCGAACTCAAGCGCGAGGCCTTGGTGCCTGTTACAGCTATTGATTCTCCATTAGCTACATTTGAACAGGTGAGTTATGAGCAGATTTTACAAAGCCGGCAAATTGTGGTAGCAAGTCGTGACCGCAGCATCAAGCCTGAATTGTTATTTTCAAAAAAATACTGGCGTACAGATAACCATTTATCTGCCTGTGCCATGATCCAGCAAGGCCTGGGATGGGGTGTTTTACCTTTAGAAATGTTAAATCAAAATCCGCATATTCAACAGCAGCTTAAGATTCTTAACTTTCTGGATTTCACCCCTAAATTTGAATATTTTGTCGATCTGGTCTGGAGTCGTGAAAGTCAACTCGGTGCAGCTGCTCATTTTTTGATTAATCACATTAGAAATTCAAGAAAAAACATAAAATAGACAGGTCTTATACGCGCTTTTTACTTTAGATAACAGTAGATTGTGATATAACAAATAAACGGGAAATAACTTTAAGAACTAGACGACAATGACTCAATCAGCCTTAAATCAATTAAAAAACCTCACCACCATTGTTGCCGACAGTAGCGATTTTTCCGCGATCGAAAAATTTCGCCCTCTTGATGCAACAACCAATCCTTCACTGATTACTGCTGCAGCGAATCAGCCCGAAAATAAGGAACTGATTGAAGCTGCCTATGAACAGGCTAAATCTGAAGGTTATAGCGGTGATCTTTTGGTTGAACGCACTATCGATATACTCACGGTCAAGTTTGGTGTGGAAATTTTAAAACTGATTCAAGGACGTGTTTCTACCGAAGTCGATGCAGCGCTTTCTTACGATACTGAAGCGACTATCGCCAAAGCCAAAGAGCTTCTGGAACTATATAAAATCTATGGTATCGATCAAAACCGAATCCTGATTAAAATTGCTTCAACCTGGGAAGGCATTCAGGCAGCCAAAGCATTGGAAGCTGAAGGGATTCATTGTAACTTGACGTTGTTATTCGGTTTGCATCAGGCTCAAGCCTGTGCAGATGCCAATGTAACCCTGATTTCCCCTTTTGTTGGCCGTATTCTGGACTGGTACAAAAAGGCGGAAAACGTCGATCATTATCCAATTGATAAAGACCCGGGTGTACTTTCAGTGAAGCAAATTTTCCATTTCTACAAACAGAACTGCATCAAAACAGAAGTGATGGGCGCCAGTTTCCGCAGTATCGATCAGGTACTTGGACTGGCTGGTTGTGACCTGCTTACCGTTTCTCCACACCTTTTGGCAGAACTGGAACAAGATCAGCGTGAAGTGGTAGTGCAACTTTCAAACAATCATGCCCAAGCGCATTGTCAACGTATGGTTGAGCCTTTGACCCAAGAAACCTTTAGGCAACAAATTGAACACGACTTAATGTCTTCACAACTTTTACAAAGTGGGATTGATGGATTTATTAAAGCACGTGAACAGTTAAATACATTACTGCGCCAATCTTTTGGCTTGGATGCTGAAATTAAAGCTTAATTTACTCATATTCCCCCATAAAAAAGCCGATTTTGTTATAGTTAACAAGTCGGCTTTTTTAATGATTTGAGAGTATATTTTGTTCGGCATAACCGATCTTAGCACCTATATTATTGGTACAACCTTAATCGTATTACTACCTGGTCCAAATTCACTATATGTGATGTCTATCGCTTCACGTTTCGGTATAAAAGCAGGTTATAAAAGTGCTTTCGGTGTATATACCGGCGATCTCATATTAATTATACTGACGGCGTTGGGGGCAGCATCGTTACTGCACGCTTTTCCCTGGCTATTTACCTTACTGAAAATTATTGGTGCAATTTACTTAAGTTATTTAGGCATAAAATTACTGATTGCTGCCTATCACACCTGGAATGTCCTGCATTCAACAACGCAAATATCAACAGTCGAAAAGAATATAGAACAACTGCATCCGTTTAAAACGGCATTGACGATCAGTATTTTAAACCCCAAAGCCATTTTATTTTATTTGTCCTTTTTTGTGCAGTTTGTCGATCCGGCCTATCCCTACCCGGCAATTACCTTTACTGCACTTGCAATCATCTTGCAGATCATTAGCATGAGTTATTTAACCATTCTAATTTTTTCCGGTGTAAAACTCGCATCTTATTTTACTTCCCGTTATAAAGTGACGGCCTCATGTGTAGCGGCTGTGGGACTGTTATTTTGTGGTTTTGGCATTAAACTTGCGACCTCAACCTTATAGTTTTAAGGCGTATGGAAGCAAATTAAACCTATCAATAGCCTATAAACTAAGGCAATGATGTCTTTCCGCTTAGGGGCGAAAGGCGTATGATTGGTACACTTTTCAAACATTAATAAATCAAGCACGCAAAGGATGTATGCAAAAATTTCTCCATGACTTTTCTGTCCCTGCAGTATTTGCAGGTTTTATTACTTTCCTGGTTGGTATCAGTGTTTCATCTGTACTGGTGATTCAGTCTGCGCAACTATTAGGTGCGTCTACCGAGCAAATTACCTCGTGGTTTTGGGCACTCGGTTTAGGCATTGGTTTAAGCGGTTTAATCCTGTCCTGGAAGTTTAAATATCCTGTCGCTACGTCATGGTCAACCGCAGGGCTTGCTTTAATTCTGGCTACAGCCAGTGGTTATAGCCTCTATGAAGCCATTGGTGCATTTTTAGTCTGTGGTTTGCTAACGGCGATTTTAGGCTTTTTAGGTATTTTTCAGAAAGTTTTAACTTATATCCCGCAAAGTTTAACCAGTGCCATGCTCGCCGGTGTATTACTTAAATTTGGTATTGCTCTGTTTGCCAGCATGCAAAATGACTGGGGCTTTATTCTGTCATTATTGGCAGTGTATGTGCTTTCTAAACGGTTATCGCCACGTTATAGCATCGTGATTACGGTGATCGCCGGGATCGCGCTTTGTCCGCTGTTTTTACAGTTTCATGCCACCAATATACAATTGAATTTGGCTCAACCGGTATGGATGAAACCCGAGTTTAGCTGGTCGGCGATTTTTGGTTTAGCCCTGCCCTTATTTGTCATCAATATGGCATCGCAATATTTGCCCGGTCTGGCTATGATCAAAAGCTATGGCTATGAACCTCATGTGAATCAACTGATTGGTTGGACAGGTACAGCCCAAACCATTTTCTCCCCTTTTGGATGTTTTTCGGTGAATATTGCAGCCATCAGTGCGGCCATCAGTCTGGATGATCAGGCTCACCCTGATAGCAAAAAACGTTATATTGCCGGCATGAGCTGTGGATTTTTTTATATCTTGATGGGCTTATTTGCAGCGACACTCACCAGTATTTTAATGTCTTTCCCTGCCGTATTTATTACTGCCTTGGCCGGTATTGCACTATTAGGCACCATTGGCCATAACATTGCACTCGCTTTCCATTCAATTGCTGAACGAGAAGCAGCCTTGCTGACCTTTTTATTCAGTGCATCTGGGATTCAGTTTCTAGGGATTGGTTCAGCATTCTGGGGGCTATTATTTGGACTTGTTGTTCACTTTATTTTCAAGTTTAAAAATAAATCTTAATCCTGCTTCGCCTGATAACTTCGGGCGATTAACTCTGCTTTAAACCGCTCCGTTTCAGCTTCATCTTCCACTTCAGTGAATGCCGTCAGCCAAATGCCATCTGCCGCGTAACGTAAAATTTTCAGTTCAATATCCGAGTCAGTCTGATGATGCTTAATGAGACGTTCATTCAGCCATTGAATCCAGTATTCATTGAAAGTTTTATCTGTGAGCATAGTCATAGAAATGGCAGACCAAGAATGCTCCAAACCTAAGACCTGTTTTTCCAATGTCACTTCAATATAGGCACGAGTAAAACTGCCATAGAGTTGATCATCTTGAGCAATACGCTGATCAATCACCACATCCAATTGTTGCAAAAGCGACACCACCATCGATTCTAGTAATTTTTGCTTGCTTGGAAAATGATGAAATACCCCTCCTTTGGTCACGCCAACCAGATCTGCAACAGCTTGTATGACACCCCATTCACGCCCTTTTCTGCTGCCAAAGCAATAGCATGTTGCAGAATTGCCTGAAGGATGACTTGGGGTTCTTTCTTGCGCTGATGCGGATTGTCAAGCATTCACGAATGTCCTGTAGAATTTGAAAAAAGATTAATCACCACGACACCTGCAACTATTAGGGCAATTCCAAGCATGGCTGGAAGATCTAAACTTTGGCGAAAGATAAAGTAGCCAATTAAAGCGGTGAGCACAATCCCCACTCCGGCCCAGATTGCATAAGCAATACCCAGTGGAATGACTTTAATCACCTGTGACAATAAATAAAATGCCAATGAAAATAAAACCACCACCACTAACGAAGGCAATAATTTGGTAAAACCTTCAGACTTCACCAGAAACGTTGAACCAATCACTTCTGAAATAATGGCACATGCCAGTAATCCATAAGCAAATAATACCGAATTCATCTCTTACACCAATAAACATACCTAACGGTAGGTATGTTTTTAGCATTTTTTCTGCAAGTCTATTTTTAGTTTCTAGCCCTTTTTAAATTTAATCTGAGTATCGGCTGAGAAAATCTAAAGTTTTAGCAAAAGTCTGCTGGCTGGCCTTTTTACTCATCATGAATTGATATTCATGCACTAAAAACTCTTTAGATTCAGGGTAAAAAACTTCGGTCACCGGTATCTTCTGACTCAACAAAGCATTTACAAAAGGTACAGACTGGGTCTGGGTCAAAAAGTCTTTATTACCCCCACTAATGAATACCGGTGGATAATTCGCGGTTAAATATTGAATGGGAGAAATGCTTTTTAAGAAATCTGCATCATCTTTTTTATTTCCCGTATAAGCCTGAACCAGATTAAATACTCCCCACTCGATGAGTTTCAATTCATCCGGAGCAGTATTGATAAAGGCATTCATGTCATAAATCCCGCAATGCAGGATCAAACCTTTAATCTGTTCAGGTAGAATTAACGGCATAATATCAGACTGCCGGGCAAAATCAGGATTACTCAGTAAAGCGGCATAATGACTGGCTAAATTGGCACCTGCCGAATCACCCGCCAAATACATGTGTTGGGCATTAATATGGTAAGCCTCGGCATGATCGCTAATGAATTTTAATGCCTGATTAATTTGCAGCAGCTGTTGAGGATAAATTGTTTGCGGAGCAAATTGGTATTCGACTGAAACTACGTTATAGCCTTGATCAGCCAGACGTTTAAAGTAGCCTCGAGCATGTTCTTTAGAGCCTGAAATCCAGCCACCACCATGAATCCAGACCACAGTCGGGCGGTTTCCCAATTCTGCAATATCGCTGGGTTGGTAAAGATCGAGGTGCAGCGCCGGATTTTGCATATATCCAATATTTGTCAGCGCTAATACTTCGGGAGCATGCTGATCAATAAATTTTTTTTGAATATTGGTCGAAGCATTAAATACGCTGGCAATGACCTTGCTACTGCTTTGGACATTCTGGCAAGCACTACTGGATAGTGCAGCAATTAAACATAAACCTAGACTAAAAGATTTGGAATACACAGTTTGCCCTATCAACGTCCCCTCAAAATTTGAAAGGAATCATCATGTTTTCGAACATTTTAATGGCTGTTTAAACATTTAGAAATACTTGCCCGAATGTTGAGTATATAACTCAGTTTTTTATGCAAATCAGAGCACACTTATATTTATGATTTTTATATAATTTAATGAATTTTAAAACAATTTTCACAGTCTAAATTGATCAATTCGACACAATGTGCTATGTATAAATAATAGCTACATAATAAACTCCAAGGAATCATTCTTATGTCTTATCAAAATATTTTAGTCCCAGTTGACGGCTCTGATATTTCTTTCTCTGCGGTTAAAAATGCAGCTCAAATTGCTAAAGCATTTGGTAGTCAATTAACACTGATCAGCCTGGTGACTGAAGACCCATTTTCTGAAGCAGATTTCTATTATCCGTCTCCAATCATGAAAGAATATTTTGTTCAGGCTTATGCCAATGCTGAAAAAGCATTAGAAAAAGCCAAAGCGATTGCAGCTGAAAATGGTGTTATTGCAACGCCTCAGATCATTAAAGGCAATATCTCAGAAGAAGGTATTATTGAAACTGCTGAAAAATTGAAAACTGACCTGATTGTGATGGGTTCTCACGGGCGTAAAGGTTTCCAAAAATTCCTCATGGGCAGCTTTGCTCAGGATGTTTTAAAAACCACCAAGCTTCCTGTTTTAGTAGTCAAAGAATAAGTTTCAAAAATGAGCCTTTTAATCAATAAAAGGCTCATTTTATCGATTCCTGCTTTTCATGAAATGGCCATCATAACTGGCTACAAATCATCCGTACTTTTATCTATTCAGCTATATTCCATAAGGAAATTTCATGACTTATAAACATATTTTGGTTCCAGTAGATGAATCCCCTATTTCTTATGCAGCTGTTGAACAAGCATTGACTTTGGCCAAACCTTTAAATTGCCAGGTCACCATTGCCAGTGTGATTGCCGTTGATCCTTTTGTTGGTGTCGATTTTTATAAAGTCGCACCAGCAATTACCGATTACTTTATCGAAGCTGAAAAAAATGCACAGTTGAATCTGGCAGAAATCAAGCAATCTTTCATTCGTGATGGCATTGCAGTCGATACAAAAATTGTTCGAGGTGTATCACCTGCTGAAGGTATTATGCAGGTTGCCGATGAAGTGGGTGCCGATTTAATTATTATGGGTTCACATGGTCGTACCGGATTTAAAAAATTAGTATTGGGAAGTGTGGCTCAAGAAGTATTGACCCAATCACCCATTCCAGTATTGATTATGAAAGTTTAAATATTAAAAAAGTCCCTGTAATATAGGGACTTTTTTTTATCAACATATTGACCATCTGCTTGTAGCACCATCCAGACAGTTGATCCAAAGCAACTGAACTTTTCCAGTCATATTTGCCAAAGAAGCTATCTTTAATCAAGCTTGAATGGTAGCAAGAACAAAATTTATGCTTTAGAAATATGCTGATGTAACGTTTGCAGATAAATTTCTGCTTCAAGTTTGCTGCTAAAGTTTTTTTGATAACTTCCCATTGCCTGAATATTACTCGGTGTATATTCAATTACCACTACAAAGTTACCATCAGTGGCATTTTTTGAAACCCGAATTGCAATGATATGCTGAGAATTTAGGTAAAAACCATCTTCAATTTTAACTAACAAAACCAATCTCCAGTCTACTTAGCAAAATGACAGGCTAATGCAATCACAGTCTGTTAAATGATAAAAGCTCATCCTGAGATGAGCTTCACTATACTTATTCTACCCTTAAAATGTGATTAATTCGACACTTTTAATGTGATTATTCAACATATATTTTATCTTACTATGGCAGAAGTAATTAAGTTAAGCTAAACATAATCCGCATTTTCAGCCAGCACAATGCTTGAAATGTAAATAAAAAAACCTTTTCTCAGCTTTCACCAAGAAAAGGTTTTTTCACTTATTCAGTGATGATCGAGTTATACGCTCAACATACTGTTTAAAGTTTCCGATACATTTTTAGATTTCACTTGTGGCTTTAAGGCTTCCAGTGCAGTTTTTACTTCTGTACGTTGTAGCTCTGCCAAGGTATACCAGCGAGAAAGCACTTGTAATAAGCGCGAACCGACAATCGGGTTTTTCTCATCCAGATATTTCGCTAAATCAATATAGTGCTGAACACCAAAACTCCAGGTATTGACCGGATTGGCATTTAAACCACCACTCACCGAACGAATACGGTTAGGGTTACCCAAATCATAGTCAGGATGTGAAGTTAGGTATTTGATGGTTTCTGCATTTGCTTTTGGATGCGCTGCCTGAACCATAAACCATTGATCTAAAGACAAGGCTTCATCTTCAAAGCGGCTATAGAAGTCCGCCAAAACTTCCTGGGCTTGTGGTGCATCATTCCAAACCAGGACTTTGAGCGCACCCAAACGTTCAGACATGTTACCGGTGTGATACTGCTCATAAGCGAGGTCGAAGGCATAGGCATCGCCCTGACGCGCGATCATACCAAGCATAATGTTTCTGAGTGCACGAACCCCCATCGCCTGAGAGAATTCACTTTGCATATCCGGATCTAACTCCAGGTAAGTCTCTTTGCAGAATGCACCCAGTTCACGTGCCAATCTATCTAGCAAGGCATTACGCTGTTCCTGGATTTTGGCAGGTTGATAATCTGTATCGATACGACTACCCAAATAGCCTTCTGTAGGTACATCAAACAAGCGTGAAGCCAAGAGTGGATCTTTTTCAATCACTTCAGGCAAGGTATTTTTCATGGCTTGAATATAAATATCAGCTTCATGACCTTCCAGTAAAATACGTTCGAGCAAGGTTTGAGTGGCCTGCCACTGGTTGAAACCGTTGGTTTCATATTGCATCAAGAAAGCCAGTTCTTCATCTGAATAGTTAAATTCAAGATTGACCGGTGCAGAGAAATTACGCAGCAATGAAACCACTGGTTTTGCGGTTACACCTGTAAATTCGATGGTTGCAGTATCTGTATCAAATAAATACACGCCATCTTTTACAGCATTTTCAAACAGTGCTCCAGATTGCAGCGTATATTGCTCACCTGTTTCTGCATTAAACAGTGCCAAAGCCACAGGAATAGGCACGGCTTTTAAGTTTGGATATTTATGATGATCTTTTAACGACTGTTTAAAGCTTAGACGATAAATTTGATTAGCCGCATCATATTCGCCTTTGGCTTCCAGTTTTGGTGTACCCGGCTGGTTATACCAAATCAGGAATGCCGATAAATCCACACCGGAACCTGCAGTCAATGCAGAAATCCAATCTTCAACCGTTACTGCCTGACCGTCATGACGGCGGAAATATTCGTCTGTACCTTGACGGAATTTTTCCTTACCAAGTAAGGTCGACATCATGCGGTTAATTTCCGCACCTTTTTCGTACACAGTTGCGGTGTAGAAGTTATTAATTTCGACAAAGTGATCTGGACGTGGCGGATGCGATAATGGACCTGAATCTTCAGGGAATTGATGGGCTTTGAGTACAGCCACATCATCAATACGTTGTACCGCAGCGGATTGTAAATCTTCCGAGAAAGACTGATCACGAAAAACGGTCAAGCCTTCTTTCAAGCACAACTGGAACCAGTCACGGCAAGTAATCCGGTTACCGGTCCAGTTATGGAAGTATTCATGGGCAATCACTGACTGTACCCGCATGATCGCTGCATCAGTGGTGAATTCTTCATCGGCAAGCACACAAGAAGTGTTGAAGATATTGAGGCCTTTATTTTCCATGGCACCCATATTAAAGGCACTGGTTGCCACAATCATGTAATTGTCTAGGTCATACGGACGACCATAATGTTCTTCATCCCATTGCATTGAATGTTTCAATGCTTCCATGGCAATGTGACATTTTGGAATATCTTTTTCTTCGGCATAAATTTCAAGCGATACATTACGGCCTTCAGAGGTCACATAAGAATCTTTAAGTACCGCCAAATCACCAATCACACAGGCAAACAGATAGCTTGGTTTTTTGGTCGGATCTTGCCAGATGGTATAGTGGCGACCTTCACCAGCCTCACCCGCTTCCATCAGGTTACCATTAGCTAACAGTACCGGAAATTTTTTATCGGCTTCTACACGGGTAGTAAAGACGGACAGCACATCCGGACGGTCTGGATAGAAGGTGATTTTACGGAACCCTTCAGGCTCGTTTTGCGTTACGAATAAATCACCACTGGCCTGATACAAACCTTCAAGCTGGGTATTGCTTTCCGGATGGATGACCACTTCAGTTTCCAGAATGACCTGATCTGGTGCATTGGCAATCACCAGTTGTTCTGAATCAAGCGTGTAATCTGCCTCAGTCAGCAGCTTACCATTTAAAGTAATGGATTTTAATTCCAGATCACGCCCCAGCAGCACCAAATCTCCGGCGGTCTGGCGTTTCATCACCAGGTCTGCATTGACCTGGGTATAATCGCTATATACCTGAATATCCAAGTTGATTGAATCCACCAAAAAAGAAGGTTTTTGATAGTCTTTTAAATAAACAGTCTGGTCTGCTTCAACCACCGGGTTTGCCGCGATATTCATATAATGTCCTAATCCTGTCGTTATTAAGCCAAGACGTTGTTGTTGTGAAATGCTTCGATCATACGACAACTTTCGCAATCTGTCTGTGCTATTGATTTAAGTCATATATGGGCATGTTGCTGCCAGTTTTCAATTCAAGTTGCTTACATTGGTACAATTAATGTCCTCATTGACCACTTAAGATGCATGAGTGCAGTGCATGAATTATGTCAATCTTGATATGAACTTCACTTTCCGACATATAACCATGTAAAGCGGAAATGGCTTTGTTTTTATATATGCTTGTAAAAAATTAAATTTTTTCAGATTAAATAAAATGACTTAACCCAAATTGACACTCTTTTTCAAGATGACTACATTTTGAGCACGATTTTTGCTTGTATTCATCTGTGTAAAGCGCACTATAAAATTAAGGCAAAACTAGAAGAGGTGTATGATGTATTTAAAAGACCATATTGTTCGTGTCGAAAATATCAAAACCATGCAAACGCTTGATGCTGCCGGAATTGATCACAAAGTCATTGCCATGTTTTTGAGCTGTGAAGGTATTCCGATGCAATCGGCGGATATTTGCGCAATTTTAAACAACTACGATGCTCTAGGAAGCAAGAAAGTTCCGTCCAAAAAAGTCCAGGCTTTAATTGATGCAAAGCAATTAGGCGAGGAGGATGAGTCATTACCTTGCCCTGCCTCTTATTAATGGGGAAACTTATACATCCCGATTTTACTTTATTATTAATCTATCCTTTACTATGGAGATGAAAGACCTCATTTTCATCTCCATCTAAACCCACTTTTAGAATACTTAGGCTATTTTTTCAAAGCCAGAATCTTTGGTAAGCGACACTGACCGAATTATTCTCCATTCAGCACTATTCCATCACGTCCCGGCAAAAGACACGTGTATAATCGATAAAATGATTAACCCGACTTGTGATCGACTCATTCCATGCTTCTTCAAATTCTGCAAAAACAGCTCGATGAAAGTACATCATGCCCTTTATGTCAGGCATCCATGTTCTGGATAGAAGCAGAACAGTATGATCAAGCGATGAATTTTCATGAATGCAGTCACTGTCATCATCGCCTGTTTCAAGATGGACGCGGCAACTGCCACTGTGATACCTGTCTGGCCAAGCGTAAAAAAATGCTTGCTGAAACACGGCTTCAGGAACAGCGTCAACTGAAGTCCAAAGAGAAAGATGCTGTTGAATATCGACTGGACCAACTCAGCTTTTTAAATAAATTGTTTTTACTCAGTATTCTGGACACCCTGGTTCAGGAACATACCACGCATCATGAATATATAGACTGGGAAAATATTAAATATCATTCCCTTACACCAAATTATCTATTTCAGAATTATTTGATCAAACAATTGGTGAAAGAACAGATTTTGATTGCCAAAGATTTTGCGTCCGAAGCCAATCAGTACTATGTCAATGTCCGTTTGGATGGCTATTCGGAACCGAGTTTGTTTAGTATTACCCAGCAACTGAGAAACTGGTTCTATGAAAATTTGACTCTGGGTGTACCCTTTAAAAATGCCGATGAAGTCAAAAATACACTCTATCTGGTGCTGTATCAGGAAATTATTCAGTTTGCCCAGTTTTATTGCCGGACTTGGGGCATTCAAATTGCCGGTAATAACAGCTTTCAGACCTTCTGCTATCGGCTGATGGACTCCCTGGCAGTGGGTCAAATCTACTATCTGGTACAAACTGCTTTAGAATATTTGCATCAGCAAAAAGCACTACAACCGCGCAATGAAAACTTCATTAATACCAATCTGTTAAAGAAAACTTTACAACAATATCGTGAGCGTTCCGTAACTGAAAAATGGGAAACCTCCACCCTGCCTCGTCCATACAACATTCCTTTCAGCAAGATGAGCGAAATCCTGTTGTTCCGCTTTCTTGGCTATGATGAAAGTATTTTTTTCCAACCCATCTGGAAGTTATGGAAAAAAATTGAACCGCGATTAAGTTTTTATTCACAAAAACGCTGTATGTATTGTGGTTCTAATGAACTTACTGTCGATTATGATGCTGAAAATTATGTGACGCTCTGCTGTCGAACCTGTAAGCATCAAGACCACTATTTTACCCAATAGCATTTCACCCGCTCAATGGTGATCGATATGTCCAGCTTCTCCGACTCTACCCTGTACAATTTAAGGAATCATCCCATGGATCAAACTTCAACATTGGTCGAACAGATTGTTGAAGCATGGACACAGCTGCAAACCCGGCAGCCTTTGGTGCAATGTATTACCAACAGTGTTGCAGCAAATTATGCGGCCAATGTTTTACTGGCCGCCGGTGCCTCTCCGGCCATGATTGACAATCCATTTGAAGCGGAAAGTTTTACCACGATTGCAGCTGCACTGAGTATTAATCTGGGTACCCCAACCAATGAGCAGATGCAGGCCATGCAAATTTCTGCACAAACGGCGCAACGTACCCATACCCCATGGGTGCTGGATCCTGTCGGCTACGGTCCCATTCTCAAATGGCGCTCGGACATGGTGGATGAGTTACTGCAATATCATCCCACGGTCATTCGCGGTAATGCTTCTGAAATCAGTACCCTTGCCGGCAACCAGGTAGAGTCCAAAGGTGTGGATAGCACTCTCGATAGTGCCGATGTCTACAGCCAAGCAAAAGTACTGTTAACCCATGCTGATTGTATCGCCATTTCAGGGGAGTCTGATTTTATCCTGACTAAAGAGCTAGATGCCGTGATTCAGGTGAATGGCGGTTCTTATTTACAACCTAAAGTCACTGCGACAGGTTGTGCACTGGGTGCCTTAATTGCAGCTTATTGTGCTGTCACTACACCAGCTATCGCGACGATTGCAGCCCATACACATTTTGCCATTGCAGGAAAACTGGCCTTCGATCAAGCTCAAACGGTCGGACGTTTTAATGTGGCCTTTATGGATCAAATTCAAATTTTAAATCCAGAAGTAATCCAGCAATATGCGGATATTAAAATTCTTACCCTCTAAGTCTATTTTACATTTAAGTTACTGAGGTCTACTTTACCCAGGCTGTAATAGCACAGTCTGGGGCTATATCCATGACAGCTTCGCTATCCAAAGACGAATTAGGACTGAAATTCAATATACTTTTCGGTCTATAAATAAATTAAAGATCGCTTCCATAATTGTTTGCAAATCCAGTTTACAGATACAAAGCAAACCCATGCCATCGAAATAGTCCGGCACATGCTGCATAAAAAAATTGATATGTGGTGTTGCCTTATTTCTAAGACGTTGAATGTGCTCAGGTGTAGTATGGGGCATCACATAGGGATAGACAAAAATATCTTCGCGACGTTTATGCACTTCAGATTTACGCTGCTGAATCATCTGTAGAACTTTTAAATATTCCCGAGGAATTTCTTTGTCTCTACGTGGAAAGAAATTTTGTGCACGAGATGCAAAGTAAGTATAAATTTTGGGCTGTATAACGGTAGGTACAAACCATAATGGAATGCCGGGATGTTTAATCCGGTAATTAATTGCAACCCGGATTGCTGTTTTAAGTGTCCTGTTACCTTTACGATAAGCCGGTAAAATACTGGCCCGGTAACTCACCACAAAGATAGGCTGCCCCTCTAGTGAAAGCTGAAGCACAGGAATAATATTTTGTCCAACCAGTGTGTCCTTATGGTAATAATGAACTACTAGAACAGAAACAGCATCCTGATCATAGACAAAATTATAAATTTCTTCTTCGCAAGAATACGGAAAAATTTGCTGATCAAATTCACAGATCATTTTAAAAAAACGATGTTTTTCTTCAGATGCAAGTTTTGCAAAATCTACAATCGTTTCTGTAATACGCATCAAATTGATCCAATTTTTTGATATATCAATTATTCCTGATTCCAATCTACTTAAATATCACTAGAAATAGGGATTTAAACTCAATTCATCCATTTTTTTCATCTTGTTGCAGTATTATGGGAACAATTCTTGTATAAAAATGCGGCAAAGCACAATAAAAAAGCCCAACAGATCGAGTCTGTTGGGCTTTTTCGATAATTAAAAATGAATGGATTAAAAGATATAAATCTCTAGTTCATACTCTCAATCACACGTCAACTTAATCATACTCTTTAATAATGTTTAATGAGCACGGACTTAATACGGTTATCATCCATTTCAGTCACTTCAAAGTGAATACCGTGATATTCCAGTTGAGCCCCCAGACTGACTTTGCCGTGAGTTTTCTCTAGAATCAGACCCGCAAGACTAATATAACCCGCCTCTTCTTCAACCAAGTCCAGCATGCCCAGTTCCAGTTCAAGCTGATACACATCAAGCATGCCAGAGGCTTTCCAGGTGTGATCATCAATTTTCACCAGATCGAGCTGCTCATCGGCATCCGGGAACTCACCAGCAATCGCCTCAAATACATCCAAAGGAGAAATCAGGCCTTGTACATTGCCAAACTCGTCACTGACTAATACCAATGAACCTTTCGAGCTACGCAAGGTATTAATGGCATCAATCACTTTCATTTTTTCAAAAATATAAATCGGACGATGACGTTTGATTAAAGCCTTGAGCTGTTCTGGCTCTTCCAATACATCAAGGAGTTCTTTGGCACGAACCACACTCAGCACTTTATCCAGGTTACCACGACAAACCGGAAACAGGCTATGCGGTACAGCGAGTACCTGTTCACGAATCTGTTCAGCAGTATCATCCAGATTCACCCATGAAATCTGGCTTCGAGGAGTCATGATCGAAGCAACTGACCTTTCTGCGAGGGTTAATACCCCACCAATCATGTAACGCTCTTCGTCAGCAAAAGCTTCTTGAGCTTCAAAGTGCTGAGCACTGTCAGTAACAGTTTCCATTTTGCCACCCATCAGTTTCAAGATGGAATCCGCAGTACGGTGACGTAATGGAATTTTAGATTCATGTTTGGCTACATTGCGTTGACCAAACTGGTTAAATGCTTCAATTACAATGGCAACACCAATACCTGAATAGATATAGCCTTTCGGAATATGGAACCCAAAGCCTTCTGCAATCAGGCTGATACCAATCAGCAACAAGAAACTTAAGCACAGAATTACAACGGTCGGATGTCGGTTTACAAAAGCAGTCAATGATTTAGATGCCAGCAACATCACAGCCATGGCAACAATCATGGCCACCATCATCACATAGATGTTGTCAACCATACCAATTGCGGTAATCACCGAATCTAAGGAAAATACAGCGTCTAACACAACAATTTGTGCAACAACTGCAGTAAAACTTGCATAAACAATGTTGGTGGTAACTTTAACTTCAGGCTTACCTTCAATCTTTTCATGTAGTTCAGTCACGGCTTTATAGACCAAGAATAAACCACCGAATAAAAGAATGAGATCCCGTCCTGAAAATATCAAATCAAAGACTGTAATAAGCGGTTTGGTCAAAGTGACTAACCAAGAGATGGCAAACAATAAGCCCAAGCGCATGAATAAAGCTAGGGAAAGCCCCACTACACGTGCTTTATCACGTTGTTCTGGTGGAAGTTTTTCTGCCAAAATAGCAATAAAGACTAGGTTATCAATACCTAAAACAATTTCTAAAACAATAAGAGTAAGTAAACCAACCCAAATTCCCGGATCTAATAAAAACTCCATTAGTTTATATCTCCGATTCCATGAATTTGGTTAAAAATAAACGTAGACCTGCACGGCGACGGATCCATAGATATGCCCTGTTCAACAATAGATAAATTAATTATGCACAATCTATTAAATTTGTAATTAATTTTTTGTATTCTTAGTGCTTTAAACCGAGTTTGGTATGCAATTAAGCTTATTTTTTACGCTTTTACTTCATCTCCTCATCTATTTTAGCTGGAGAAAATACAAGTCCGACCGGTCACTAGATCACTTGATAGATTATTCAAAAAAAACAGCAAAAGACGAAAGCGATTGCCATACAAGTTATAAAGATACCTATCTTCATTTAGATTCATCATTTAATCAGCATCAAGTTAAGATCGTGATCACGCATAAATAATAAAAAGTTTGAAATGCTCCTGCCTGCCGTTTTATAACATCGCATCCCTATGACAACATTATCTTCAGAAACTTTTCAAAATCTTGAAGTCCAAGTAGAAGTATTGAATTTTGCCCAAAGTATTATGAGATTCCATCAACTCAAAACCACTACACCTACTACAATGTCCCTTCTCAACGATCATGTTTAATTTTGATTTTTTGTAAGGAAACTTACTAATATCAGTTTCCTTATTGCATTATAAAAAACTTAATATATATTAATAACAATAAAAATGTGTTTTGTTTGGCAAAATTTGATCTAAATAAGACACTTTTCAAGAAATTAAAATTACAACAAACTTAGGGAGGCTTTTCTCCATGACTAAAAAGTACAGCAAATTTCTACCTTCTATCGCAGAAAATTTCTCTTTAGAAAACTTTCCTTATTATTGGGTAACCCAAGTGCATGCCCAATACGTACAAAATGTAGATCACGCTCTGAAAAAATACGGACTTGACAATTCACGTCGCCGTATTTTAATGTCATTAAAATCCAAACCGCATGCCAGTGTGTCAGATCTCTCTGAAATGGTCATTTCCAAAATGTCGACTACGACCAAAATCGTCTATCGTTTAAAAGATGAAGGATTGGTTGAAACCTATTCATGTGAAGATGATGCCCGTATTACTCGAGTTGTCTTAACCGATAAAGGGCAGCAAATGACGAATAAGATTAATGACTTGACCAATGTGGTTTTGGAACAATCTTTTGAAGGTCTCACCCCTCTACAAATTGAAAAAATGATGGACAGTTTAAAATATATTTTTAAAAATTTAGCCCATTAATTTGGGCTGAATTGTAAAGCAAACAACAAACTTATTATTAAGTTATACTTTGTAATATTATAAAAAATATCGTTTTCACTTTAATTCTACTAAAATTAAGTTACAATAATAAAATACAATTACAACAAATTAGTGGGGAAAGAACAGAGATGACAAAAAAGTATAGTAAATTTTTGCCCTCAGCAGAAAATTTTAATTTGGAAAATTTTCCATTTTACTGGGTAACTCAAGTACATGCTCAATACGTACAAAACGTTGATCATGCATTGAAAAAATATGGCGTAGACAATTCGCGTCGCCGTATTCTACTTGCTTTAAAAGCTAAGCCTCATGCCAGTGTTTCGGATCTTTCAGAAATGGTGGTATCCAAAATGTCGACGACCACTAAAATTGTCTATCGTTTAAAAGATGAAGGTTTAGTTGAAACTTATTCTTGTCAAGATGATGCACGAATTACCCGAGTAGTTTTAACCGAGAAAGGTAATCAAATGGCTCAAAAAATTAACGACTTGAGCAATGTGGTTCTAGAGCAATCATTCGAAGGGCTAACTCCCTTACAAATTGAAAAAATGATGGAAAGCCTTCAGCATATTTTTAAAAATTTATCACGATAATGTAATGTAGGTTTAAATTTAAAATTTCAGTTTAATACTGATTTTTTTCTTTTAGACTTTTGAGATAATACACAATTCATGCATTTTTTTATATTTTCTAAAAATGTTAGTGCAATAAATTATAAGTAAAACAATTGATTGGGGAAAATACTATGGCCAAGAAATATAGTAAATTTTTACTGCCATCCGGTGAAGATTTTAATTTAGAAGACTTTCCCTACTACTGGATTACTCAAGTGCATGCACAGTGTGTAAAAAATGTAGACCATGCTCTGAAAAAATATGGTTTGGACAATTCACGTCGCCGTATTTTACTCTCTTTACGTGCTAAGCCGCATGCCAGTGTCTCAGATCTATCAGAAATGGTGGTGTGTAAAATGTCGACCACGACCAAAGTTGTCTATCGTTTAAAAGATGAAGGTTTAGTTGAAACCTATTCTTGTCAAGATGATGCCCGTATTACTCGAGTTGTCTTAACCGATAAAGGACAACAAATGACCCTAAAGATTAAAGATCTGAGCAATTTAGTTCTGGAACAGTCTTACGAGGGTCTCACCCCCTTACAAATTGAAAAAATGATGGAAAGCCTTAAACATATTTTTAAAAATTTGTCATAACCCCCTATGCTTAATCGAAAAAATTAAGTTGGGGACTGATTTTTTCGATTTTTATTTTTGCAACATGCGAACACTCAAATTCTTCTACAGGGAATCCTTTTACAAAAGAACGGATATCTGGAGATTTCCAACTCAACCATTCATCTAAACGCTCGTGAGGAATCACAATCACTGAGCGTTTAATATTTCCTGGCTCGTGAAAATCCTTCATCATGGGATGGTCAATTGCGTCCATATCAAACACTAATCTTACTTTGACTTACCTTGTCTTACTTAATTCTATAACTTGCTGATTTTATTATATTGGCGTTATTACCACATATAACCTAGCATTACATGACATGCCTTTTATTTGTGAGTAATATGGTGAGTAATTCTTTTTATACCATAATGGTCGTTACTCACATCATGTTAAATGACTTAAAAATCAAGCAGCTAAAGCCTAAAGAAAAAGTATACCGTGTTGCTGATCATTCTGGATTATGCATTGAGGTTCGCCCTACCGGGAAAAAGTTTTGGCGGTACCGCTATCGCTTTCTGAATAAACCGCAGATGTTGACAATCGGTCAGTACCCGGAAATAAGCCTGTCATATGCCAGAACAAAAACAAACGAGTTCCGGGAGCAGCTTGCCAAAAATATTGACCCAATGATTGTTAAGAAAACTGAACGCTTAGAAGCTATTCAATCTCAGGCAGAAACCTTTCGAGCTATTGCACAGGAATATTGCGACCATAAGAAGAAATCGAAGTCAGCAAACTGGCTATATGTCAGGAACCATGCATACGAGGTTGATATATTTCCAGTGATTGGGGATAAGCCGATTAAAGATGTTAGCTCCGTAGATGTTAAGAATATTATGGATAATTCCATTAAACGGGTTTTGAAATCAGGAAAAGGTACGGGTGAAAATAAGGCTATATCAATCCGTCAAATTATTGCTGAAGTTATGCAGTACGCAATTATCTCTGACAGACTGATCAATGACCCTACATATGCATTACGTGGATATATTCATAGCCCGGAAACCGAGAATGCCCAACCAGTCAACTCCAAGGATCGAAAACTAATTATGCCTAGTATTGAGAAATATACCGGCTCTATTAGTACCAAAAATGCGCTTAAAACACTTATTTATACAATGTTGCGTACGGTTGAGATTCGTAGAGGATTGAAAGAATACATTGATTTTGAAGCTCGCACCTGGACAATTCCTATTGCATCTAAATCGGACATCCTTGCTGGAAAGCGCAACATGAAGAAAAATAGAATTCATATTGTGCCACTCTCAAATCAAGTTATGGAAATCATAAAGGCGCAGTTTGCTGCTTACCCTGATAGCCCATACATTTTCCCTGGTGTTAATAATGGCACGATGATTGGGCCGACAACTTTGAATCAGGCATTTCGAAATATGGGTTTGGGTCATATCACTATGCATGACTTTAGGGCTACTGCCTCAACAGATCTAAACGAAGCAAACTATAATTCAAACTGGATTGAGCTTCAGCTTGCACATGTGAAGGGCGATAAAGTTAAAGCAACCTATGATCATGCAAAATGGCTGAATGATCGTAGAAAAATGATGCAGGACTGGGCTGATATGGTTGATGGGTGGTGATGATGAATTACTTTAAAAGGGTTATTTCTAATTTTTTTTATTCTAATAGGCAGGTTAGTTTAGTTATTATTTTAGCCTTATTGCTTATGCCAATCACGGTATATGGGTATGTATTTTTCACCGCAATGCCTGATGGTGAGATGGACTTTTATGCTAAATATGGTGCCATATTCACGGCTATAGGTGCTATATCCACAGTTATCAACGCTGTAGTGGTTATTTTTTTAATGCTTTGGCTGCACAGAAGAGAATCTAGCTTAAGCTTACTACCCCAAATATCTGAGTTAAGAAAAAATCTTATTGATATTCACCACACCTTAAGCACAGAAATTGAATATTTTAAGGAAAAAAAGTATGGCAACCAAAAAACCATTAACAATAATGGTGAGTCTGGTTTTAAGGTCTACTATTCACCCTATAAGCATGAAATTCAAAACCTTAATTTAATTATCGAGAGAATGGATACTCTGTATAAGAGTTTTATATTTTTTAGGAAAAAATTTCAAAGCCATCCAGATATAAGCTTAGATACTTATAAGAAGAATTTACAATTTGTAGATTTAATTAATGAAATTCTTGTTCTGCGTAAGCCTTCTACGGAATACAAAAAAGGACTTTTCATAGGGGATGATTTAGATATTGATGCAGAAGACATGATTGAGGCTGCGAAAGAGAATTCATTAAAGTCAATTAATGAGTTAATTGACTTATTGAAACCAAATCACCTAACCAATGCAGTATAGTCCACTTAGATTTTTTGGCTCATATATCATGCACAGACAGTGATATGAGCTTTTATTGAAATCAAATAGGTTGAACAGCCCTCACTTGAGGGCCTTCACAATTGCACCATGACGCGCCTTACAATCATTATATTTCGCTACTGTGTCAACTGACCAAAGCATCACCACTTTACCCTGACCTGACTCAAGTTTTTGCAAATCAGCACATGGCTCAAGGAGGTTCGCTGGAATCACCGGTGATAAGTGAGTTGATTGCTGACACCCCGTCATCATCAAAACAATGCTGCTGATACACAGGACGCTCAATGATCTTTTGCACTTCACGTGTAACGGTTTCGACTTGTACTCGCTGTTCTGATTTTTCTTTTTCATAATCTGCGCTCACCTGGTTAATTGCGTTTTGTTTTTCAGCCAAAGCTTTGAGATGCTTTTGCTCAATCTCTTGAATTTTGGCTTGGCACTTTGATTCAGCATCCTGAATCTTTCCAGCCAAATGATTGGTATAAGTAATTTGCCCCAGCCATAAAATAGAAAGGACCGCAATTGCGATCCAGTACCTGAATTTCCATAAGACTGAAAGTATTGGCATTATTTACTCCACTTTTTATAAGCATTTCCAAGCTTCACGTCATAACTGTTTTTGGCATAAGCAGCACCGTTATAACCACGTGCAAAGGATTTCCAGTCTTTGTTTTTTAGCGCATTAACCAGGTTATTTACCTTGATGTACCGGCACATTGCGTCAAGCTGTGAGGCCTCATCTTTGTACATGGCATTAATGAAGGCCTGCAATGATGGATAACCTAAAGCATGCCAGTGATAGCCCATGACTTGGCCAATACCCCATGATGCAGATTCTAAAGCAGAATCACGATGATATTGAGCTGCGGCATTTAATCGCCCATGCTGAGCAGAATACAGGCCATAAGCACCGGTAGATTTACTACATAGATCCGGTCGTTCAGCACTGATTAGACTCAGATCGATATCACGTTTGTTTGTTATCAAACGCTGACGCATGACATGCCGCTCAAATAAAATGACCGGTGTTCCGTCTGCATTAAAGCCAGAGCCTTTGCATTCAACTTCAATCACCGCACGGAGCGCTGCGACTTCAATGCCCAATGCTTTAGCTTGTGCTGTTATTTGTGCCTCAGTAAGTCTCTTACTCATTTCTTCCATTCCTCTTTAAATTCACGAAAGATATCGAGCAATGACTTCCCTTCTCTCTGCTCAATGAAATTAAATACCCAGCGAACCAAAGCCCATCCCGGTAAACCACAGACGAAAAAAAAGCCCCCAAGGGCAATCATTCCCCACACATCTGTCACCCACTCATGCAAGCCCCATTTAATGATGATGAAAGAACCACCAGCCAAGCTCGAAACAACAGTGCAGATTAGTCCAGTTACCCATTCTTGCCCTGACCTTGGCATGCGCATCATCAGCACAACCGTTGCAACCATTGCAATTGCCAATGTTGTAACAATCACCATTCCATAAAATTTTAAAAATGCAGCCAAGCTGCTAGATACTGGTTCCACCTGTTTCCCCTAATTTTTGGCAATAAAAAAGCACCTGATTGGGTGCCATTGGTTTGTTTTTACTTAAACTTCTATTTGCACAACAGCACCCGAAGGTGCTGTCCGCTTGATTTCCTGATTTGATACAAATACCCGGGTGCCAACTGAATATTTTGTGCTGCTGGTGCACAGTACAAGACCGGTACCATCTACCACCAAGACTTTATATTTAGGATG
>NZ_JBIQOB010000002.1:0-237309 GCF_044130285.1 Acinetobacter sp. BSP-28 | reverse complement strand
CCCCTGTTTTCACAGGGGCTTTTGAATTTGGCGGAAGCGGTGAGATTCGAACTCACGGAGGACTCGCACCCTCGTCGGTTTTCAAGACCGGTGCATTAAACCGCTCTGCCACGCTTCCAATGGCGGCTATGATATAAATAAAATTCTATCTTGGCAAATACTTTTCCATGTTTTTCTTGTCAATCGCTTAAAATAAAAACAAAATCTGTTAATCTGCTGAATTTTCAGGCTTTTCATAACGAATTTCATTCACATACCACAGTTTTTTACCTGATGGTGTCAGTACCTCAACTTCATCATCGATCTGCTTGCCCAGTAACGCGCGCGCCATGGGTGAATCAATGGAAATATGCTGTGGATGATGATCATAAATTTCATCCACACCGACTATACGCAAGGTTTTTTGTTCCCCATCCTCATTTTCGATATCCACCCAAGCGCCAAAATAAACTTTGCCTTCCTGTTCTGGAGAAAAATCTATGATCCGCAGCTCTTCTAAACGCTTGCCCAAATAGCGGACACGGCGGTCTATTTTGCGTAACAATTGTTTATTATATTGGTAATCAGCGTTTTCCGATCTATCGCCGAGACTGGCTGCCCAGTTCACTTTCCTGGTAATTTCTGGTCGTTCTTCGTGCCACAATTGTTGTAATTCTGCGACTAGTTTGTCGTGTCCGGCACGTGTAATTAAGTTAGATTTCATGATGTTTTTTGAAGTTATGCTTACATTTTGCTTACAAGAATGAGCTATTTTATCCGCTATTTACACATAACTAAAGTTTATAAAATTAATTCTTTAATAAAATTAGTCTGTTATGTTACATATTTTTAAAAATTTTCGTACAAAATTTGACAAGTATTTTTTTCGCCTTTATTATGCGCACATGTTTTTAAATCGTTTAATTTTTAATCTATGTAGAAATTCTACATGATTCTCCCTTTAATCCTATGTCATTTTGAATGACGTCATGACTGCCCAACCCTTATTGAATTTATCAAACTTGAAAAAGTCTGAGGCTGTGCGCCTTTGCTTTTTAGGGCATAAATTACTTGTAGCGGAGACAACATGCACAGTAGTTCAACTTCTGGGGCGAGGCTTTGCCTTAAACCATTAAAATCTTCTTTCTCCTTAAAAATCCTTGCATTCAGTACACTACTGATTCCGTTTCATAGTCTCAATGCAAGTAAGTCATTCCAGTATGATTCTGTGCTTCATGGCAAACAGCTCACCGTCGTTTCGGTAGAAAACCCGACTACCGTTTTTAAAGATGGTTCGCACCAGCATGGTTTTGGCTATGACCTGGCGCGTAACTATGCCAACAGCTTAAACGTCAAACTGGTGTTTAAAACCGTACCCGATAATGCCACAGCACTGAAATGGGTCTCGCAAGGTAAAGCCAACTTTGCCATGACCACTGCAAATGTCGGTGAAATTGAACAAAAGCGCCTGACTTCCTTTTCAGCAACCTGTGGCGATATTGCCAGCTTGCAACAAAATGGCTTAAATACCAACCTCAACTGGGTATTTAAACATGCAAATGATCCACTGACTCAAACTGCAAGTGGTTTTGTCTGTCAGGGTAAACAATCTGGTGCTATTCGCCAATTGGCATCCTTCTACAATCAGAATGTGGTGCAAGAACATTCATGGGATAGTATTCAGCGTGATTTAAATCAACGTATGCCGATTTATAAAGCTAGCTTTAAAAATACTGCAGCAAAATATGATTTAGATTGGCATTTATTGGCTGCTATTGGTTATCAGGAATCGTATTTAAAACCGAACTCTGTTTCCCCTACCGGTGTTCGTGGATTAATGATGCTGACCAACAGTACGGCAAAAGCCATGGGGGTCAGTAACCGAACGGACCCAGCTCAAAGTATTGAAGGTGGTGCGAAATATTACGACCAGATGTTAAGTCGATATTCAGATGTGCCGTTTCCTGACCGTAACTGGTATGCCCTCGTTGCTTATAATATGGGTCCTGGTGCAGTCGATCAGATTCAAAACCGTATTCGTGCTCAGGGTAAAAACCCGAATAACTGGGTGAATCTGTATAGTTATTTAGATCGTAACAAAGCCAGCAATGGTCGTTACCGTCAAGCGGTGCAATATGTAACCCGTATTCGTGCCTATTTAGAACATATTAAGACTTCACAGCTAGTGAATATTTAATATCTTCCAGCCACAAAAAAAGCTTACCCAAGGGTAAGCTTTTTTTGCGCTTAAAATGACTTAAGCGCTAGTTCTTAAGCGGTTTGCTCAAGTACTTTCTTGAATAAATCTTTTTGTTCTTGGCTAGGCTTGGCTGTTTGTAAAGCCATCAATTGTGACATATCGCCTTGAACCTTGATTTTACCGGTCATGAATGCTTGCATTGCAGCAGCCATATCAAATTCCAGGAACACTTTACGCAGAGTTTCCCCATCCATGTTCAACGTGGTTTTCGCATTTGAAGATAGACCTTTTTTGATTGCACCACCATCAAGAGACAATTCTGTATTGCCTTGAGCATCAGACACCACCAGGTTGATGGCTAAATTTGCAAGTGCAGGTGGCAAGTTTAAATCACCAGCTTGCGCAGTTAATGTTTCTACAGTTGAAAACCAATCATCAGTTAAAAAGGCAGGCATGATCTTTCCTCAATTTATTTGTGCATTTGTGTCGCCTATCCAGACAACATCTTTGTGAAGCTATTTTGCTTGAAGCTTGTTATAGCATGTAAAATTGTTTTCTGCTTAACGTTTTTTGTACGATGCGTTCAATTTTTAAGTTTTTAATACATTTATTAAATAAATCAGATATATAAAGCCATATAAATTAGACACCAATCCTAAAATTGGTGTCTAAAAATGCGCTTAGTCCGCAACAAAACCTAAATTAACCATATTGATCCGTTTGCTTTGCCCTTCTTCTTCTTCAGTTGAACAGCTGCCAGTGAAATCAATTTCACGTTGTGCATCCAAAGCTTCAAAGTCAAACAATTCACGGTCGGCCAGTTGTGAAGGCGATACATTCTGCATGGCGCCAAAAATACTGTGTAAACGTTTGGGATATTGTGCATCCCATTCACGCAACATATTGTTAATCATGGCACGCTGTAAATTTTCCTGTGAACCACACAAGTTACACGGAATAATCGGGAACTGACGCATTTCAGCATATTTGATAATGTCTTTTTCTTCCACATAAGCCAGCGGACGAATCAGGATATTTTTCTTGTCAGATGACAACAGTTTCGGTGGCATGGCCTTTAAGCTGCCGCCATGGAACAGGTTCAAGAAGAAAGTTGCCATAATGTCATCACGATGATGACCTAACGCCACTTTGGTCGCGCCAATTTCTTGCGCAAAGCCATACAATGAACCACGACGTAAACGTGAACACACTGCACAGTAGGTTTTACCTTCAGGAGTCAATTTTTTGGTAATGCTGTAAGTGTCTTTTTCCAGAATATAATAAGGAATGTTATTTTCCTCTAAATAACGTGGCAAGACATCTTCAGGGAAACCCGGCTGCTTTTGGTCAAGGTTTACCGCAACCACATCAAAATTGATTGGCGCAATTCGTTTGAACTGCAACAGAATATCCAGCAAGGTATAACTGTCTTTACCCCCAGAAATACAGACCATTACCTTGTCGCCATCTTCGATCATTTTAAAATCACGAATGGCATGACCGACTTGACGGCGAAGCTTTTTCAACAAACGGTAATATGCCGAACTAGTTGGCAGTTCTGGTTTGAAATTAAATCCTTGTTCGGACTCAACTGGCGAGTACATAGACGAGATTTACCCATAAATAAAAATACCGCGCAATTTTATCCGATTCAGACTGAACAAGCACCAAAAGAATGTAATTTCTGCAAATTGCTTTTTACTACCTTTTTCATTTAAAACTCCCAAGTTTATTTTGACCTTATGAGTTCAAATTTTAGCCACAATGCTTGCCATTTGTACTTTTCCACAGTTGTCCACAAAACCTGTGGATAACTTTGTGGATTTTAAAACACTTGACAAGGTGTCCGACCTGTTATTTAAGGCTTCTATTTAAATTGATCATTTTTTGATCAATTTTGTTATTATTTAAAATCAATGGCTTAGATGTGTCAAGTTATCCTGATTAAAAAAAATTAAAATTTTTTTTGATTACTATCTCAACAAACAGCTCTTGATTTTTACAAACAATTGGTGAAATTAATGTAGTAATACTTTCCATCTTGTTTTTTTTTGTTAAACTCCACTTGTACTGTTTGGAACAGATGTTTTCTATTTATAAAAATGAAAAATAACTTTGTAAAAATTGGACTTTATTTTTTGGGGTTTGTGGCAGTTCAGTCTGTTGCAACGACCAGTTATGCCGGCCAAACCATTTATCAGTTAAAAGACTCGAATGGTACGACCTTGCTCACCAATAAGAAAAATCGTTATAACCATCTCAAAGTCGAGAAAAAGACGTATTACCCAGACAGCAATATCCATAGTTATAGTAACTGGGGCTCATCTGAAGCTTCTGTACTGCCAAGCTATAGCCGCAACAAAAATGCTTTTGACCATATTATTAAACAGGCTGCTTCTCAGCACGGGATATCTGAAGGCTTGATTAAAGCCGTGATGCATACCGAATCAGGTTTTAATGTCAATGCACGCTCGCCTGTTGGTGCACAGGGACTCATGCAGCTGATGCCTGCGACAGCACGACGCTTTAATGTGTCAAATGCTTTTGATCCACAACAAAACATTATGGGCGGAGCAAAATACCTCGCTTGGCTGATGAAACGTTTTAACGGCAATACCTCACTGGTTCTAGCTAGCTATAATGCCGGCGAAGGCAATGTCGCCAAATATGGCGGTATTCCTCCGTTTAAGGAAACACAAGATTATGTCAGACGGGTAAGCAGCCGTTTCAGCAACTTATATTCCAATGGCTTGGGTAACAGCTCGAGTTCAACAAAGCATAGTTCTGATGCTGGAAAAATTGTCGCTCAATCCAACAATTATGAATCGGCCTCATCACATTCAGCACCTCATTATAGTTCGCCGCGCCAAATTATTATGGCATCCGATGGCAGCTTCACTGATGCCCCCGGCTCCTATGCCACGGCCCATGCGACGGCTTCAGCAAAAATTTCAATTGCTGACAATTAAATTGTTTTAGAAACTGTATCATTATAGAGTTTTATTAATTTTTTCTTGAATTTTTAACACTTACACCTCATATTTACCAAGATGATTTTTGATTTATAAATCAGATTATTTTTTTATTATAAGAGGATTTTCTCAATGATGCGGATTGGTTTGTTCTTGCTAACCAACCTCGCGGTACTGGTAGTAGCTGGCATTATTTTGTCACTCTTCGGTGTCGGTAGTTACCATGGCGCGGGTGGCTTAAATCTAGGCAACCTACTAGTGATCTGTTTTGTCTTTGGTATGGTTGGATCTCTCATTTCGTTATTTATGTCGAAATGGATGGCAAAAAAATCAACTGGGACAGAGTTAATTGACCCGAATGCGCCTCGTAACCAAGCAGAAGCATGGTTATTACAAGAAATTGCACAATTATCGCAACGTGCCGGCATTAACATGCCAGAAGTGGGCATTTTCCCATCTTACCAGTCCAATGCTTTCGCTACAGGCTGGAATAAAAACGATGCATTGGTTGCCGTTTCAACAGGCTTGCTCGAACGCATGAATAAAGATGAACTTCGTGCGGTGCTTGCCCATGAAATTGGTCACGTTGCCAATGGTGATATGGTCACGCTTGCCTTGATTCAAGGTGTAGTCAACGCCTTTGTCATGTTCTTTGCACGTGTGGTTGGTGACTTTATTGACCGTAATGTATTTGGTCGCGAAGATGGCGAAGCACCTGGACTGGCTTATTTTGCCATTACCATCGTACTGGATATTGTCTTTGGTATTCTCGCTTCCGCGATTGTAATGTGGTTCTCTCGTCACCGTGAATACCGTGCCGATGAAGCGGGTGCACGTTTAGCCGGTAAACAGGCGATGATTTCTGCCTTACTGCGTTTACAGGCAGAATCAGAATTGCCAGATCAAATGCCGAAAGAAATGAAAGCATTCTCTATTGCAGAAGGCAAAGAACAAGGTTTCAGCTTGGCTGCTTTGTTCCAGACCCACCCTAGTATTGAACAACGTGTGGCTGCATTACAACAGTTAAATTGCCCATAATCTGTTTAGACTGAATCTGTTTAGATAAACGGGATATAAAAAGCCTCCATCATGGAGGCTTTTTTGTGGCTAGATCCGCTAATAGACGGTCATTGAAATCAATGATACACGCCACTTATGAGCGCTATATTGACAGCAATATCATCGATGGATTGATCTTGCACAGCTTTAAACATTCCATGTTTGCCACCATTGCCATAACCAGCTGAATCCGAACCACATGGCAATCACCAGTAAAATGATAAAAACAACACCAAGCAAATCAGGAAGATGTAGCCAGATCCAGGCCACTATGGGATTACGCCAAAATGCAGAAGACCGCTGCTTGCGCTCCAGACGTTCATGCAGAAAGGGATGGGTGACATGTGACTCACTGCGAATCTGGTATTCCTCACGGATATGATCATGCACAATCGCTAAAGCTTTACGGCTTGGACGTATAAAGATATCAAACACCGTACCAGCGACTGGAATAAAACCGACCACCGCATCCATCATGGCCAGTTTCACCACCGGAGTCAGCTTACTTTGTGGTACACCAATTTGCTTGGCTTTATAAATGGCATAACAGGTCAATACAAAACCGGCAACATCTCCAGCAACAGGAATGGTGCTTAAGGCAGCATCCGCCCCCACCCCCTGTTTGGTGAATGGAATACGCACCACCGAATCCATCATATTGGCGAACTTGGCTAAATCGCGCTCCAAACGCACGACTTCTTGTTGGCTCAGTTTTTTTTGTTGCTCTGGCATTGCCACATTCCAAAAAATAATGATCTAAATAATTGAGATTACATCATATCTTGTCTGCATGCTGTGTATCGATATGATTAATGAGGTGATAACGGGCTGCAAGAACAATCCCCCACTGCCTCGCTTGGCTGAGACCTTTACCCTAAGACCTGAGCTGTTCAAATAACGTTTCCAAGTATCCAATTACATAAAGCATTCACCATAAAAAATGCCAGTCAATTTTTAAACTGACTGGCATGATTCAATACTCACTTTTACCGACGCTATACTGCATGGTTGCTATTGTCATAAATTATGCGTGGGGTTTGGCTTTCAACAGCGTACGAATCAGCACATACATAAAGGGAATAAAAATCAGCACCAAAACGGTGGCAAAAATTACCCCACCTAACACACTCACCCCAATTTCCTGACGGCTGGCAGCCCCTGCACCAAAGGCAAATACCAGTGGAATTACCCCTGCACCAAAAGCCAGTGAAGTCATCAGAATCGGGCGTAAACGCAGGCTTGCCCCTTCCAGCGCAGCTTCAACAACACTGCGACCTTGCTGCTCTGCAAGTGAGGCAAACTCGACAATTAAAATGGCATTTTTACAGGACAAGCCAATCGTGGTGAGTAAAGCAATCTGGAAATAAATATCGTTTGGAAAACCAACAAAATAGCTGAACAGGATATTACCGCCAATCCCTAAAGGAATGGCACTTAATACCGCCGTAGGGATAGACCAGCTTTCATAAAGCGCAGCGAGACACAGGAAAATAAAGCCAATGGATAATGCATACAGTAATAAAGCCTGATTACTGGACTGTTTTTCCTCATAGGACAAACCGCTCCACGCCACATCGATACCCGGGTGCTGTGCAACCAACTGTTCAACATCACGCATTGCCACACCCGAACTGACATCCTTTGTAGTATCCGCTTCCATTTGCAAGGCGGTATAGCCCATATAACGGTTTACCACGTCAGGTCCGCCACTCCAGCTGACATTTGCAAAATTGCTAAAGGACACCATCTGGTTCAAGTCATTGCGCACATACCAGTATTGTAAATCTTCAGGTTTAGAACGAAATTCGGCATCGCCTTGCATTATCACCCTTTTAATCCGGCCGCGATCGATGAAATCATTGATATAGCTGCCGCCCCATGCACTCGATAAGGTACTATTAATGGCGGTTTGTGACAGTCCATTGGCCATCGCCAGTTTTTGGTCAATATCCACCTTCAGCCCTGCTTTATCGGGATTAGAACGTTTGTCCAGATTTTCAAAAGTGCGGTATTGTTTTGCCTGTTGCTGTAGCTGCTTGAACTGACTATCCAGATAGGCACGACCTTGACCATTGATATCTCGAATCCAGAAATCCAGTCCATCGGTTTGGCCTAAACCACTGACCGAAGCGGGCATCGTGACATTAATCTGTGCATTCGGATTGTTTTTAAAATGCTTTAAGGCACGTTCCCGAATGGCTTGTGCAGAATTTTCTTTTCCGGAGCGTTCATCCCAAGGCTTTAAGGCAATAAAACCCTGCCCTAAATTTTGTCCCGTTCCCGCCATATTACGGCCATAACGCACCATCACCAGATTTACATTATCTTTTTCATTTTTCAGAAAATACTGTCTAATCTGCTCACCAATTTCGGTACTTTTCGACATCGGTGCGCCATCTGCCAGTTTAAACTGCACATTTAAAATGCCCTGATCTTCACTGGGAATAAAACTGGTTGGCAAGGCCCGATAGAACAAGGCAAAAACACAGATCAGTGCAGCAAACAGTAACAAACAAATAGCTTTATGCTGCAGGGTCAAAGTCGATAATTGAAGATAGCGCCGTTTTAAGCCATCCAACTTTTGATTGAACCAGCCTGCCCATCGGGCAGGCTGTGGATTCGGCTTTAAAACCAGAGCACATAAAGCTGGAGTTAAAATAAGGGCAACAGCCAGAGATAAAGCCATAGCTGCAACTAAGGTAATGGAAAACTGGCGGTAAATCACACCTGTTGAACCGCCAAAAAATGCCATCGGAATAAATACGGCCGTCAATACCAGCGTGATACCCACCAATGCTCCACTAATTTCTTGCATGGATTCAAGTGAGGCCTGCTGAGCGGTCAAGTTTTTCTCATGCATCAGCCGCTCAATATTTTCCACCACCACAATGGCATCGTCTACCAGCAGCCCGATTGCCAAAACCAGGGCAAACAGGGTCAAGGTATTAATACTCAACCCGAGTACATACAAGACCGCCATGGTACCCAGCAGAACCACAGGTACGGTAACTGCAGGAATCAGTGTCGCACGCCAGTTTTGCAGGAACAGAAACATCACTACAATCACCAGCAATACCGCTTCCACCAGGGTTTTCACCACTTCTTTAATGGATTCTTTCACAAATGGCGTATTATCACGCGGATAAACCAGCTTATAGCCTTCAGGGAGCTGCTTCGAAATCTGATCTACTTCAGCCTGAATTAGCGCTGAAGTCGCCAAAGCATTGGCACCGGAAGACAGCGAAATACCCATTCCGGCAGAAGGAAAACCATTGATGGTATTCATTGATTGATAATTTTCTGCCCCCAGTTCAATTCGGGCGACATCTTTTAGATAGATAAAACTGCCATCACGTGCAGATTTGACAATGATATTTTCAAATTCAGGCACTGTTTTTAAACGTGAGCCTGAAGTGACCTTGGCATTTAAATACTGATCTTCTACTGTCGGTAAATCACCCACCGCCCCGGCTGCGACCTGGGTATTTTGTGCTTCAACAGCTGCGCGGATATCACTCGGCATTAAATTATATTGTTTTAATTTTAACGGGTTTAACCAGATACGCATGGCATATTGCGAGCCAAAGACATCCACCTCACCAATCCCGTCTATACGCGCCAGATCTTCTTCCAGATGGGTCTGCATATAGTCGGACAAGGCAATGCTGTCACTTTTACCCGAGGCATCATACAGGCCAATGACCATGTGGGTATCCCCCAGTGACTTGAATACATTCACCCCCTGACGCTGTACTTCATCCGGTAAACGGTTCAGTACGCCATTAATCGCATTTTGTACCTGAACTTGCGCCGTATCCGGATCAGTGCCATTTTCAAAACTGATGTTAATGCGGCTGCGCCCGGAGGAATCGCTGCTGGAACTAAAATAAAGCAGATGATCAATGCCTTTAATTTGCTGTTCCAGAACCTGGGTGACACTTTCTTCCACCGTTTCTGCTGAAGCACCATTATAGCTGGCACTTACACTAATGCGTGGCGGTGCAATATCAGGAAAGCGCTCTACCGGTAAATTCAGCGTCGCAAAAACACCAAAAGCCATCAAGATAATGGCTAAAACACCTGCAAAAATCGGTCGATGAATAAAAAATCTAGACAGCATATGTCCTGGTCACTTAAATGGTGAGGTATAAAAATTCAATACAATCATTGAATAGTTAAAATGATTTATTTGAGATTGATAATCAATGATAGAAGTATAAAAGCCAATCACATTTAACAGAAAAATCAGACTTTTCCTTAAATAAGGAGAAAATATGAAGGTAATTTTTTATTCAATGATTACTGCTTGTAAATTTTTCTTCTGACCCATAGTTTTTGACGTTTTTTCAATCTTTTAAATGAATTGATTGAATTAATTTTTAATTAAGCAAAACCGAATATGATTGCTCAAATTATTCAATGTTTGAGTGCAATGAACTCTTATTCCCCATTTAAAGGCAAAACAGGTGTTAAACGTGTATTGAATGCCACGCAATATTCAATAGATGGATTTAAAGCCGCATTTCAAAATGAAGCTGCTTTTCGGCAAATTGTTCTGATTAATATGGTACTCATTCCAATAAGCTGCTTCTTAGATGTCAGTCGAGCCGAACATGCCATTATGGTTGTAGTCTGTTTATTTGCCTTAATTGTGGAATTATTTAATTCAGCAATAGAAGCCGTGGTAGACCGAGTTTCATTAGATAAACACCCCTTATCCAAAAATGCCAAAGACATGGGGAGTGCCGCACAGTTTGTAGCCCTCGCCATTATTTTCTTTACCTGGCTGATTATCTTATGGCCTTAAATTTATGGATGCAGTTACAAGTAAAAGCAGGCCAAGTGCCTGCTTTTTATTTCTAAAAAAATCATGACATGACTTTTTTAGAAATAAAAAACCCGGCTTTCGCCGGGTTTTTCGAATCAGTTCAGTGCTTAGTGAGCAGCGAATTGGTTCATAGTGTTTTTAGCATCGTCGTGCGCTTTAAGAGCGTTGTCACCAGAGAAGATTTCTTTGTGATCATCACCGATGTCAGAACCAGCCATTGCTTGGTGTTTAACACAAGAAATCGTACCGCGGATTTCTTTACGTTGAACGCCAGCTACATAAGCAAGCATACCTTGGTCGCCGAAGTAACCTTGAGCAAGCTCGTGAGTAGAAAGAGCAGCTGTGTGGTAAGTTGGAAGTGTGATCAAGTGATGGAACACGCCAGCTTCACGAGAAGCATCTGCTTGGAATGTACGTACTTTTTCGTCAGCATCAGCTGCTAATTCAGTAGCATCGTACTCAGCGCTCATTAACTTAGCACGGTCGTAAGCAGAAACGTCTTTACCTTCAGCAACCCAACGGTCGTAAGCTTGTTGACGGAAGTTTAAAGTCCAGTTGAAAGAAGGCGAGTTGTTATAAACAAGTTTCGCATTTGGAACTGTCTCTTTAACACGGTTAACCATGTGAGCAATTTCTTCAACGTTTGGAGTCGCAGTTTCGATCCAAAGAAGGTCAGCACCGTTTTGAAGGCTAGTTACACAGTCAAGTACAACGCGGTCGATTTGAGTGCCTTCACGGAACTGGTACAAGCCAGACGCTAAACGTTTAGGACGGTGAAGTTTACCATCACGTTTGATCAGGATTTCATCTTCTTGAGCTTCTGAAATGTCGATTTCAGTTGTATCTAAGTAGCTGATGTATTGAGAAGCGATGTCGCCTGGCTCTTTAACCACTGGGATTTTTTGAGTCAAGTCAGCGCCTTCAGAGTCAGTACGTGCAACGATGATACCGTCATCAAGACCCATTTCTAAGAATGCATAGCGAAGAGCGTGGATTTTCGCGATGAAGTCTTCGTGTGGAACTGTTACTTTACCAGCTTGGTGACCACATTGTTTAGCGTCAGATACTTGGTTTTCGATTTGTAGTGCACAAGCACCAGCTTCGATCATTTTCTTAGCAAGTAAGTAAGTCGCTTCTTCGTTACCGAAACCAGCATCGATGTCCGCAATAATTGGCACAACGTGAGTTTGGAAACCGTCGATTTGAGCAGTGATTTCAGCAGCTTTAGCAGTATCACCAGCTTCGTTTGCTTTTTTAAGCGCACGGAACAAGTCGTTTAATTCTTTAGCATCTGCTTGGCGTAAGAAAGTGTAGATTTCTTCGATTAGCGCTGGAACAGAAGTTTTTTCGTGCATTGATTGGTCTGGAAGTGGACCGAATTCTGAACGAAGAGCAGCAACCATCCAACCAGAAAGGTAGATGTAGCGACGTTCAGTAGTACCGAAGTATTTTTTGTTCGCAATCATTTTTTGCTGTGCGATGAAACCGTGCCAGCAGCCTAGTGATTGAGTGTATTTGCTAGAATCGGCATCATAAGCTGCCATATCACGACGCATAATCGCAGCTGTATATTTAGCAATGTCTAAACCAGTTTTGAAACGGTTTTGCATTTGCATACGTGCAGCATCTTCAGGACTGATGTCTGCCCAAGTGTTGCCGAATTTCGCTTTTAATTCGCGGATTGCATCAATCGCTGTTTGGTATGTAGTCATGATATTTTCCTGTAATAATATTAGGATTTCATCAAGCGAAGGCTAAAATCTTACTCATATTATTTGTTTAGATTTAGAGCGCTTCGTTAAGATGAACACAGATTAGATTGAGTTAAAAAATTAATCCAATATCCTCTGTTAATTCTCAGTATTTATTTAAAAAATATGTAGATCAAAGTCGTATTATATTTATGTTTCAAAATTTTAAACCATTGTTTTAATTTACTTTATTTAAATATTTTAAAATCAGATCTTGCTTACAAATTATTCATTATGCTGTATTTTTCTTCATTAGACTTAAGTCGTGCCTGCTAATAAAAAAGCTTGATCCACCTTTTTTAAGGCTATTTTTGTGCACTTTTATCACGTATTTTCAAAATACACCTGTATTTTATTTGTGCTATTTTTACTAGTATAGCGCATTAAATGGATGCTTTTGTCTCATATTAAAAAACCGACCGATTATCTTTGATTTATTTTCACTTTACAGCAATCATGCTTGCTCATAGCAGCCGATTGATTCATTTTATCTATATAAAATCACCCCTTTAACACGTTTCTTTTTTCATCAATATTCCTACACAAGCCTTGTTGCTTATGGCATAATCGAAATAATTTCATGAGTTTATTTTCGGTATTTCTTGTATGAATCTGGAGCGGGTCGACCTCAACCTATTAATATATCTTGATGTACTGCTTCGCGAAAAAAATGTAACGCGTGCTGCAGAACAATTGGGTGTCACCCAACCTGCAATGAGTAACATTTTGCGTCGTTTACGCAACTTATTTAATGATCCGCTGCTCATTCGTTCTTCTGAAGGAATGACCCCAACAGAACGTGCTTTGGAATTACAACCCCGTATTCGCGATGCACTTTCTGATTTGTCGATGATTTTGGAACCGCGTACCGAGTTCCGTCCTTATACTTCCAATCGCGTTTTCCGCATTATGACTTCGGATTATGCAGAAGCGACTTTAGTACCACGCCTGGTTAAGGCATTACGCTCCGAAGCTCCGAATGTCGTACTCGACTTCTTGACCCCAAGTGACGTGTCTTACCGTGATATGGAACAAGGTAAAGTTGATCTTGCGATTAACCGCTTCAATGAAATTCCACAAAGTTTCCACCAGGTCCTGGTTTGGCGTGACAGCTTTTCTTGCTTACTTAACAATAAGCACCCTGCCGCAGGGAATTTAAACCTTAAAAGTTATTTAGATGCCCAACATATTTGGGTTTCTAAAACAGGCATGGGGGTAGGTTTTGGTGTCAATCCTGAAAAACAGGCCGGTTTGGGTTGGATTGATCAGGCTTTAGAGCGTATCGGGCAAAAACGTAAGATTTCGGTCTTTACCCGTCATTATCAAATGCCAGGGCTATTGGCGGCCAATGTAGATCTGGTGGCAACGCTTCCTACACGTATTGCACGTTTGCAGGCTAAAAACCAGAACTTGTTGATGAAAGATCCGCCCTTCTATATTCCCGAGTTTGAATTGAAGATGGCATGGTGTCCGTTATTACATCATCATCCTGCACATCGCTGGTTGCGTCAGCTCATTCTATATGTGGCACGTCAGATGATTGAAGAAGAAAATCGTGAATTTTTAATGAATAATTCTCAATTTTCTCATTATTAAAAACAATTTTTCTTAAATTCTTCTTTTTTAAGCTTATACTGTATTTAGTCAGGTAGTCATTTCATTACTACCTGACGTTCTTTTGTGTTAAAAATATTCATAATAATGATGATCCACAGGTGGATTTGTGAGCCTCTTTCAAAATATTGTCATCATCATCATCCTCATTGCTGGTGCGGGATTCTTATCGCTAACCGAAATTGCCCTTGCGGGTGCACGTAAAGTTAAATTAAAAATACTGGCCGAATCCGGTGATGAACGTGCTCAACAAGTATTAGATTTGCAGGAAAATTCAGCAGACTTTTTTGCAGCATCACAAATTGGTTTAAATGCTGTGGCCATTCTTGGCGGTATTTTAGGTGAAGGGGCTTTCCGTCCTTATTTCCTTGAACTGGTTGCACGTTTCTATACCGGTGCATGGGCTGAAACGATCGGTTTTGCCTTATCTTTTACTTTAGTCACTTCATTATTCATTCTGTTTGCCGACTTGATGCCAAAACGTCTGGCCATGATTGCACCAGAAAAAATTGCAGTATCAGTCATTAACCCGATTCAAGTTTTTATTAGCGTATGTCGTCCACTGGCCTGGTTTATCAATGCCATAGCCAATCTGTTATTTCGCCTATTTAAAGTTAACACCACACGCGAAGACAATATTACCTTTGATGATATTTCTGCTGTCATGGATGCAGGTGCGCAGGCAGGCGTATTACAGAAACAGGAACACCACTTTATTGAAAACGTGTTTGAACTTGAAGAACGTAACGTGCCTTCGAGTATGACGACACGTGAAAATGTCGTGTTCTTTACCCTTAAAGAATCCGAATCCAGTATCCGTCAAAAACTGGCTGAATATCCGTATTCCAAGTTTCTGGTATGTAGTGAAAACATTGATGATGTGATTGGTTATGTCGATGCTAAAGATATTCTGGTGCGTATTTTGAATAACCAGTCTTTACTGCAGTTAAATGAAAGTACCATTCGCAATGTATTAACCATCCCCGATACTTTAACTTTATCCGAATTACTGGATCGCTTCCGCTCGACCAAAGAAAAATTCGCAGTTGTAATTAATGAGTATGCCTTGGTGGTCGGTGTCATTACCTTGTCTGACATTATGATTACCGTCATGGGCGACTGGGTAACTCCAATCGAAGCAGACCAGCAAATCATTAAGCGTGACAACAATTCCTGGCTGATTGATGGCAGCACGCCAATTGAGGACCTGAAACACGCCCTTGAAATTGATGAAATGCCGGATGAAGAAAATTATGAGACCCTTGCCGGTTTCATGATGTACCGTCTACGCAAGATTCCACGCCCTGCCGATACCGTGATCTATGGCAACTATAAATTTGAAGTGGTGGATGTTGACCATTTTAAAATTGACCAACTCTTGGTTACGCGTCTTTTAAAACAAGCGGAAACCGATGAAAATGCAGGAGAATCAGATTAATCTGATTCTTTTCACCTTAACTTAAAATAAAAATTAGATAGATAAAAACCATGAATATTTCAGTGACTGCCCTGCTCGCCTGCCTGAGTTTCTATTCAGGCCTTTATATGATTTATTATTTTTTCGCCCGGCAAACCCAGTCTGTGATTCTGATTTTAGCAATTCTATTGCTAATTTTAGCGTGCTGGATCACGCCCTATAGTTATGAACGCTCAAGAAAAAATTATGATTCAACCATGCGGATCGGTGAGTTTTTCTGGTATCCCTTGATCAGCTGGTGGCGACTTTTTATTTGGCCCATCAGCATATTGCTGGCCTGGCTTTATACATAAATTTTTTCTGCTTATTCATGTACAAAAAAAGCACCACAAGGTGCTTTTTTTACGAATGCTTTGATTATTTAATCAAGGCATCTAAAACAGCTTGATAGTGAATATTAATGTCGTCTTCCAGAATTTTATAAGCATTGTCGAACTGTACCATTGGCCAGCCTTCTTTCCAGAATGGGAAAATATTATGCAAGTCATGGGTTACAATCGCATCTTCGCGGGTAATTGCCTGTGCAATTTGCGATAAGACCTGTGCTGTTTCGGCACCATCAATGGCTAAATAATCAATGCCATGTGCTTTTAAAATACGAATACGGTCTTTTTTATAACGAATTTTTTTGCTTTGTGCCTGATTTAAATGGAGTGCCAAAGTCACGGCTTCAACGAACTTGCTTTCAAAACTGGCATTCAAAGCAACCAACGCGTCTTTATGTGCTTCCTGACGACCAGCTTTACCGCCATTACGGATAATCTCTTTCGCTTCAGTATTTAGCACATCGCTTTTCATGGACTGTAAAACGTCTAAAATTTCGATATCGCTTAAAGATTCAGGAGATTGATCAGTCATGAACTGTCCTTGGACAAAAATAAGAAAGGGCTATTTTCGCATAATTCCTCATTGAATACAGGAATAAAATTAAGCGCCCGATTCGATTACTGAGTTTGCGATTTAAAACTATCCCTAAGACTGAGTCTAGTGAGCACAATATCTAGTATCAGTGATAGATACACTAAAAAGTCATACCTTGAGGTGCAATAAATAATGACAAAATTTAATATTGTTCACCCCTTTGAAAATTTAGTTCAATCCAAACAACCCAATAGCGATGAGTCTTGCAATAAAGCAATCCGTTAATTTCAGATTTTCCCTGTTAAATACTGTCAAATCCTTTATATTAGCTCTACTTTTTATGTGTCTTTAATTCTTATGATCAGTAATAAACAAACTGCACTTTTTTTAAAACAACTGCGGGAACAGTACCCGACAGCGTTTAAAAGAAATTATTTGTTTTACAGTATGATCAAAACCAAGGGAATTTTAGATGAACTGAAAGAGTTGATTCCCTGGGTTCTTGCCGCGATGATTTTTATCTCGCTTTCGATGAGTTTGAGCCATTTTATTGCCATCCAGTTTCCACAATTTAATGCTTTTCGTGCACATGGAATTGCCGTTTTAGCCATTATGTTGTTGTTTATGCTGTATACCCCGTTGGTCATCAAACAAGTTAAGCATAGCTCCACTTCTTTATATCAACAACTTCGCCATACTCCGGTTAAACTGGCCGTATTGATTGTGCTACAAACCCTAAATATCGCCTATATTGAAAGTACAGTTTTACAAGTGATTCTATTTTTCTTTGCTTTAAGTTTTGGCTTTGTTCGTTTTTACAAAGAAAATATGTTCCGTGAAGGCACTCAAAACGAGCAATATTTTTATCTGCAAGAAACCCGCCGCATCTGCTTTTGGGCCTATAAGCAAGTGTTAAAAATTCAGTTCAAAAGCCTATTTGTTAGCAAGAAATCAGCTGCACTGCACACGCTGCGACAACAAGAAAAACAGTTTATCGATCTGCACATACAGCTGATTCGTTATGAAAATGAACTGTGTAAAACACATAAGCATGTAGATGTCGAAACCTATCTGGATAGCTTGATGTAGCTTAAAAAATCAGCCTCGCTCAGTTTTACAATAGGTTTGTCACGACAAAAAACGGACAAAGCGCTATTTTACAGCGATAAACACATGAATTGATTGAAAAGAAAGCAAATACACGCAAAGCTACTTGCCAAGTTATATTCCGTCCACTATTATTGCGCACATGCCCGAGTGGTGAAATCGGTAGACACAGGGGATTTAAAATCCCCCGCCCACAAAGCGTGCCAGTTCGAGTCTGGCCTCGGGCACCATTTTAATACTTTTTAAAATGGTGCAATAAAAGACCCAGCGATAAGCTGGTTTTTTTATGCCCGAATAACTCAACAATAGTAAACTAATAAACAAGAAAGAATAAAAATGAAGCGATTTAAAACGTATTTCCCTCTGTATGCCAGCCTGTTGATATGGATGAGTACAAACCTGACTCATGCAGTAGAAGCAATAGAAAAACCGCAAGTCCCCAAGGTTTATGATTTATTTTCTGGCACCATTCGCGAAGATCAGGGACAACTTGTTTTAAATCACTGTACCTTAGCAAAGTATCCCTATCCCCTGCATTTTAATCATCCAGAAGATGAAAAGCAGATTAGAAACTTGCTGCGACAAGACCCGTACTTTTGGCTCAATTTAAAAGCCAGGGCTTATACTGAAAATGAGAAATTTTACTTAATCGTGGATGAGATAGCTGAAATTCATATTCAGGCAAGTTGCCATCTAAGCGATCTATTGTCTAGTCCAGCCAAGCTTTAAATTTAAAAACTAACAAATAGAGAGTAACTTACCACTCTCTATTTGATACCAACTCTTCCATTTCAATATCCATATAACCGTTATCTTGCACCACCATCATCATGGCTTCAGCAATATAATCGGCTGCTGTGTCATCCAATGACGAGTCAAGATCTTCAAACTGTGGTTTCATCTTATTAATCAAAATCACGGTTTCAGCAGCAAAATGATAAATTTCTACTTCAGATAAATCAGGCTTTGCAACTTTCTTTGCAAACTGTTTAATGGCCTGCTTAACTTCAGCCACAAGAATATCGGGATAATATTCATCATCAAACATCGGGAGAAGTAAATCTTCAAACATACAACACTCAAAAAAGACATGCATTAAAGCGAGCCTGTATAACACAAAGCAACAAAATTACCAAACTCAACTATAAATATAAGGGACTCCCCATTCATTTAACGCATTTGAACTTTGACATTAGGCATGATTCTATCCATCTCACAGTAATAGCATCACTCATCTTTTAAACATCTGTGCATGCACCCTTTACATCTTCAAAATTCAAAATGGATTATTTTCATACTGACGCTTACTTGCTGTATGTATAGCCTACTAAAAAATTCTCGGAATAATAAAGTCTCTAATTATCCCAACATAATGAACCAACCCACTCATTTATTTTAAATTTTATTAATGTAGCGGTTTGGTAGAGTTTTCGATTCATTCGATAGCATTACTATGCTTCAAATAAAACTTACTTTATAAAATAAAAACCTAATTTCTATAGGGAAATGTTATGAAAATCATTTTAGTTACATTTCTTGCAATAACATTCGCAGCATGCTCTACAGCACCAACTAACGAGACGCAAAAAAATATTATTTCCGAACAAGAAGTAATAGCGGCACAGCAAGCTTGGTGTAAATCATTACTTGATATCAGCGCAACATATGATAAATACGGGAAACAAGCAGCAAGTGATCTTGCAAGCAAGGTGATTGATGATGCATATTTTTATCAGAATGGCCCTGTTTTATTTAAACCCACCTTAACCATAAATCCACAAACATTTAGAACCACAAAAGAAGCTGCTTTGTCATATTTTGTAGGTGGAGATCCCAATTTCCCCAATGATAAAGGCTTCGCTCTGAGTGGATGGCAAAAATGCGAAGTCGATAATGCGGCGATCAATATAACGGGCGACAGTGCAAGCACTTTAGGTAAAGTTCACTTCACCAATAAGAATAATGAAGTGACGACTGTAGATAAAAGCTGGAAATTTGTAAAAGATAATGCAGGTAAATTACGAATAGTTGTACATCATTCTTCACTTGAATATAAAGGAAAATAATGGCAGCTTAAAACCAAAAAGCTCGATAGATTATCGAGCTTTTACTTGTTTATACACCCAGATTATTCATAGTCTGCCATACTTTAATGGCATCACTCATCGCTTTGACATCATGTGCTCGCACCATGCATGCACCCTGCTGGATACTTATAAGATGTGCCGCCACAGAGCCAACTGTACGCTGCCCAGCATCTGCTCCACCCAGCGCTTCACCAATAAAACGCTTCCGAGAAAGTGCCGATAAAATCGGATAACCCATATCATTTAATTTATAAAATTCATTTAACAATTTTAAATTTTGCTGGGCATTTTTAGCAAAACCAAAACCAGGATCAATCACAATATTTTCAGGTTTTACCCCAGCTTGAATCGCATCATCTACTCTCTGCTGTAGCTCTTTAATCACATCTGTCGTTACATCATCATATTGGTCTAAATTATTCATTGTGGTTGGCTCACCACGCATATGCATAATAATGACTGGAATATTCAGTTCAGCTGCTGTTGCCAAAGCATTAGGACGGGTTAATGCACGCACATCATTCCAGATATGCGCCCCTGCTTGCACTGCTGCTTTAATCACTTCAGGTTGCGATGTATCAATTGAAATAATGACATCATGCTTAGCTAATTCTTCAACTACAGGCACTACACGGCGTATTTCCTCCTCCACTTCCACTACAGCAGCACCGGGACGGGTAGATTCGCCTCCGACATCAATTACGCTTGCACCATCTGCCATCATCTGCAAGGCATAGGCTATGGCCTGATCTTTGGCATTATGCTTTCCACCATCACTAAAAGAGTCTGGAGTGACATTCAGAATTCCCATCACATGGGGCTGAGACAAGTCCAACTTCATTTGGCCACATTGCAGCATTCGATTGGGTAATGGCATCAATTGCATCATGTTTCTCCTTCAAGCAATTCCGCTATTCTAACAACTCTGCAGTTTTACAGCCTGAAATCTTTTCACCGATCGCAATAGGGTCTGTTGACACTTCGTCCATGTTTGCGACTATGCGTATTTTTTAGAGGATACTAGGCGTGAAATACGAAATTTAGTCATTCTAAATGAGTAGTTCACAACGACGTAGCATCAAAAAATACGCTAGTCCCCAGCTGCGCCTTGCGCTGCAAACAAAGCTGTGCTTTGTTCTTGCTCAGGTTGTGGCTAAAATTATCTCAAACTGCGTCATGAAATTTAAAAATGGTACCACCATTCTTTGCATTTCATTTTTACGATGTATACATCTCATTGCTCAATTTTAGCCTACAACGCAATCCATTTATGAAATGTCAGCAGCCCATATTCATGCATAAAAAAAGAGCCTCATTTGAGACTCTTTTTTTCTAACCATTCAACTTAGCCTGCTGGTAATGGTGGAGGTGTTGCAGGACCGTCTGTTGGTGTTACATCAATCACAGGATTTTCAGCAACATAAACTTTAGGTGGCTGTGGTTCACGACCTTCCATGATGTCACGGATTTGGTCACGATCAATGGTTTCCCATTCCATCAACGCTTTCACCATTGCATGCGCGATATCTTTATTATTTTCCACGATATTGCGAGCAACTTTATATTGTTCATCCAAAATACGGCGAACTTCAGCATCCACTTGTTGTTGGGTTGCTTCAGAAATGGTACGGCTACCTACGTTTCCAAAGAAGCCGTTTTGGTTTTCATCTTCATAAACCATTACGCCCATCTTGTCAGACATACCGTACTTGGTCACCATTGCACGCGCCATTTTGGTCGCACGTTCAAAGTCATTTGAAGCACCGGTCGACATCTGATTGATAAACACTTCTTCGGCAATACGACCACCAAACAAAATCGAAATTTCATTCAGCATCTTGTCTTTGTAATGACTAATTGCATCTTGTTCCGGCAACTGCCAGGTCACACCCAATGCCCAACCACGCGGCATAATGGTCACTTTATGTACAGGGTCAGTACCTGGCAAAATTTCAGCCACAATGGCATGACCGGCTTCATGGTAAGCAGTAGCACGACGTTCTTCTTCACGAATCACCATCGATTTACGCTCAGGACCCATGTAGATTTTGTCTTTTGCATCTTCAAAGTCATGCATATCGACTGTGTTCTTGTTACGACGTGCAGCGAATAATGCCGCTTCGTTTACAAGGTTTGCCAATTGTGCGCCAGAGAAACCCGGTGTACCACGAGCAAGCACTTTTACGTCCACACCAGTGTGCGAAGGCAATTTTTTCAAATGTACATTAAGAATCTGTTCACGACCTTTAATGTCTGGCAAACCAACCATCACTTGACGGTCAAAACGGCCTGGACGAAGCAAGGCTTTATCCAGTACATCTGCACGGTTAGTAGCAGCGATGACGATAATACCCTCATTGCCTTCAAAACCATCCATTTCTACCAGCATTTGGTTGAGTGTCTGTTCACGTTCATCATGACCACCACCGGTACCTGAACCACGGTGACGACCTACCGCATCAATCTCATCAATAAAGATGATACAAGGCGCATGGCGCTTCGCCTGTTCAAACATGTCACGCACACGTGATGCACCGACACCCACGAACATTTCAACAAAGTCAGAACCTGAAATACTGAAGAATGGAACTTTTGCTTCACCCGCAATCGCTTTCGCAAGCAAGGTTTTACCGGTACCAGGAGGACCAACCATCAACACGCCTTTAGGAATACTTGCGCCCAGACGTTTAAATTTAGATGGATCTTTCAAGAAATCTACAATTTCAACAACTTCTTGTTTAGCTTCATCGCAGCCAGCAACATCGCTAAAGGTGACTTTAATCTGGTCTTCAGAAAGCATTTTGGCTTTTGACTTACCAAAACTCATTGGACCACTTTTACCACCTGCTCCACCACCCATGTTGCGCATAAAGAACATGAATAACAAAATGATCAAAAGTACAGGGAAGCTAGCGATAAGAAGTTGCATCAACAAACCTTGACGTTGTGGTGCAGTCCCTTCTACAACAACATTATGTTTGATGAGGTTTGGCATAAGTTCTGGGTCTTGAACCGCAGGACGAATACTTTCAAACTCTGAACCGTTTGTTTTTTCACCACGAATTCTTTCGCCATCAATGGTGACTTGCTTAATTTGACCAGCATTCACCGCTGAAACAAACTCTGAATAATTCATTGCTGTCGGTTGATTGCGGTCACTGATGTTACTGAAAATCAGAATCAGCACACCCAGTATAACCAGCCACAATACGGCATTCTTGAAGAGATCGCTCAAAGCTTTATTCCCATATCAATCTAATTTGATCATGCCCAAAAATGGGTGACCTTAATTTAAGCTGAAGATCAGCTTTGCAATATTTTAAAAATGTACAAAATGCACAATTTTTAACGTCTTGGCAAGTAAACTTTATCTAGAAGCTTTCTTACGACCTTGCCCAATTAAAAATACTTCTTTAGATCGGGCACGTGAAGCAGCAGGTTTTGCTGTCTTCAATACATCAAAGCTATCTACTACCTGTTTACGGAATTCGTCAAATCCGGTTCCCTGGAAAACCTTGACTACAAATTGACCTTTAGGCCCTAAAACCTTGTTGGCAAAATCTAAAGCCAGTTCACACAAGTAAATTTGACGAGGTTGATCTACAGCCTTATTACCTGATGTATTGGGGGCCATATCCGAAATTACAACGTCTACAGTCCGTCCGTTTAAAATATTTAACAATTTTTCAAAAACTTCTTCCTCACGGAAGTCGCCTTGCAGGAAGGTCACATCTGGTAATGCGTCCATTGGTAAAATATCGGAGGCAATCAATAAGCCTTTGTCCCCGACTAATTTACCTGCAATCTGAGACCAACTTCCTGGTGCAGCACCCAGATCGACCACCGTCATGCCCGGTTTAATAATTTTGTATTTTTCTTGAATTTCAAGAAGCTTATAAGCAGCACGCGCACGATAACCTTCCTTCTGTGCTTTTTTCACAAAAGGATCATCCAAATGCTCGCGCATCCACTCTCGACTACTTTTTGACAACTTCTGGTTGGTAATGCGGGTCGCCATAACTCTCTAAATAATAAAAAACTTCTAATATATGATTGTACGTGAAAAACATAGGCCTTGCAGTATACATCTGTATCTAAATCCGATCTTTGAAAGGTTTTTTTCAATAATTGAAATCGATTATTTCAACAGAATATAAAGCGTTTAAACTTGGCATTTGTTATACTAAGCCGTTTTTAAAATTAGGTTATCTTTATGGCGGCTTTATCTATTCAGGAACGTAAACGTTTACGTCAAATCGGACATGCATTAAACCCGGTGGTTATGCTGGGCGATAAAGGTTTGACTGAAGCTGTAGTCGAAGAATTAAACCGTGCTTTAAACGATCACGAATTGATTAAAGTGAAAATCGTAGCGGAAGATCGTGAAGAACGTGCATCTTTAATTGAAGACCTTTCCGCTCAAACTGGCGCTGAAGTTGTTCAAAAAATTGGTAAAATTGCGCTAATTTATAAAAAAGCAGCAAAACAGAATGCCAAATTATCTAACTTGGTTCGTCACGCTCATTTATCTAACTAAGCAGATTTCATGGCAAGTTACGAACTTAGCGCCTTTGATCGTCGCTTCCAATCGATCTCCCTTGTTGCTGCGATTGAACAACAAAGCCCATACACCTTAAATGTAGGCTACTGGTTACGTGACCCCAATCAGCTCATGCAATGGCCTGAAATGGTTCAAGATCACTCTCGTCAAGATTTCTTATGGGAACATACCTGTTTTGAAATTTTTATTGGTGTACAGGGAGAAGATTTCTATCGTGAAATCAACCTCTCTCCTTCCCAGGCGTGGCAGGTGTATCAGTTTGAGGAATATCGCTATCCAGAAGATATGCCACCTCAAGCCGCCCATGATATTGAACTCAACCAGCTCAAACGCACACATTATGGTTTAAATGTGAGCCTGGACTTAACCGAGTTTATGTTAAAGCACAAATTACAATGGTCGGATTTGTTCTTGGGCTTGACTGCTGTACTTAAAACCTCGCAAGGTGAGCAATATTACGCAATGCAACACAGCAGTCCAAATGCAGACTTTCACAACAAACGTGACTGGCTACATCAGTTCTAAGGCATAGCAGCAATATTCAAACAATAAAAAAGTGAGGCAAAATACCTCACTTTTTTATGTCTTCGATGTGTACCCGAGGAAAACCAACATAGCGCCCTTCCTCGCCAGTATATAAGTAGACTTCTCTAGCTATATATCAGCTTTTTAAAGTAGGTTCATCATCCGACTTAACTGACACCTTTTTCCACACATCTAAAGTATGTTCTTTAGAGCGTTTTAAAGTTTCAGCCAGATGATCTTTATGTTTTACTGAAATTTGGCTGACATCCTCTTTTAACTCTTTGCCAAGTTTCGATAAATCTTCAATCACAGCATTAAATTCAGATTTGATGAAATCTTTCAATTCAGTTAAATCTTTTTGTGAAAAATTGAGTTGCTTTTTAATGGTCTCGATACGCTGAAAAAGGTCTTCTTTTAGACTTTGAATTTGCTCTTGAACATTTGCCTGTACCTCCTTTGCTTCAACTTTTACATTTTCAGTTGACTCTGTCACGGCTTCTGTCACTTTGTGCTGCGCTTCTTTAGTGGCCTGCTCCAACTTGTCTGCACCTTCTGCGACCACCTCTTTTAAAGTGGTTTTTGGTTTTGTTGGCTTTTGCTCTACGGTCATGATCTTTTTCCTATAGTTATTACATGAGAGCCCTAGCGTATTCGGTTTTGATAAAATTTAAGTTTTGATTTGTTAGACAATTCTAATTTGCTTACATTTTATATACACAGATGCACAAACAGACTTTTTATCAAAACACAAGGGATTTATCTTACATATTCCTGGTAAATAGAATGGACTTTAAAGGGCTTTCTGCGTATAATGCCGTGTTAAGTTCAAGCGAGCAGACATAGGGAGGATAGGTTTTACAATAGCCTTCCTTTTTTTTCGTCTACTCGCTTTTTTACAGCCTAAATTTCAGGAGCTTTGGTTTGAGCACCCCAGCAATTTTAGCCCTTGCCGATGGTACTATTTTTAAAGGTACTTCAATTGGCGCATCGGGTAGTACGACTGGTGAAGTCGTTTTCAACACTGCCATGACTGGCTATCAAGAAATTTTGACTGACCCTAGTTATGCACAACAACTTGTCACCCTAACTTACCCACATATCGGTAACACAGGTTGTAATGATGAAGACGCTGAGTCAGGTCGAATTCATAAAGTATGGGCTAACGGATTGATCATTCGTGACCTGCCTTTATTGCATAGCAACTTCCGTGCTGAGCAATCACTTGGTGATTATCTTAAACAACATAATGTTGTAGCTATCGCAGACATCGATACACGTAAACTCACGCGTATTCTGCGATCTAAAGGTGCACAAAACGGTTGTATCCTTGCTGGTGAAAACGCTACAGAAGAAGAAGCTTTAGCTAAAGCTCGCGCTTTTGGCGGTTTAAACGGTTTAGACCTTGCGAAAGTATGCTGCGACCCTGAAGGTTTCGAATGGACCGAAGGCTCTTGGACTCTAGGCAAAGGCTTCTCCCAACCTGAACTTAAATTCCATGTTGTTGCATACGATTACGGTGTCAAAACCAACATCTTACGTATGCTTGCAGACCGCGGTTGTAAATTGACTGTTGTACCTGCTGAAACTCCTGCTGAAAAAGTCCTTGCTTTGAATCCAGATGGCGTGTTCCTTTCAAACGGCCCTGGCGATCCAGCAGCATGTGACTATGCAATTGAAGCTGTAAAAACAATTGTAGAAGACGCTCGCAACATACCTGTATTTGGTATTTGCTTGGGTCACCAAATTCTTGCCCTTGCATCAGGTGCAAAAACTGTGAAAATGCCTCACGGTCACCACGGTGCCAACCATCCTGTACAAAATCTTGAAGATGGTACAGTGATGATTACTTCTCAAAACCATGGCTTCGCAGTAGATACAGATACGCTACCGGCTAACTTGAAAGCAACGCATAAATCGCTGTTCGACCAAACCTTGCAAGGTATGCATCGTACAGACAAACCTGCGTTCAGCTTCCAGGGTCACCCTGAAGCAAGCCCTGGTCCACATGACTGCGCACCACTGTTCGATCATTTCATCGAACTTATCGAAGCATCTAAGAAGTAATTAAGGAAGCATCATGGCTAAACGTACAGACATTAAAAGCATCTTAATTATTGGTGCTGGTCCGATTGTAATCGGTCAGGCATGTGAGTTTGACTACTCAGGTGCTCAAGCATGTAAAGCCCTTCGTGAAGAAGGCTACCGTGTTATTTTGGTAAACTCTAACCCAGCAACCATTATGACTGACCCTGCAATGGCAGACGCAACTTACATCGAGCCAATCACTTGGCAAACTGTAGCTGCAATCATTGAGAAAGAACGCCCAGACGCAGTTCTTCCGACAATGGGTGGTCAAACAGCATTGAACTGTGCTCTTGCACTAGATGCCAACGGTATTTTAGAAAAATACAACGTTGAATTGATTGGCGCGACCAAAGAAGCGATTGAAAAAGCGGAAGACCGTAAACTTTTCGATATCGCAATGCGCAAAATCGGTTTGGAATGCCCACGCGCTGACGTTGCAGAAAGCATGGAACACGCACTTGAAATTCAAGCACGTTTCGGCTTCCCTGTAATTATCCGTCCATCATTCACCATGGGTGGTTCAGGCGGCGGTATCGCTTACAACCGCGAGGAATTCATTGAAATCTGTGAACGCGGTTTCGACCTTTCTCCAACTAAACAATTATTGATTGATGAATCACTCATTGGTTGGAAAGAGTACGAAATGGAAGTTGTTCGTGACAAAAACGACAACTGTATCATTGTATGTACCATTGAAAACTTTGACCCGATGGGTGTGCACACAGGTGACTCAATTACTGTTGCTCCTGCGCAAACATTGACAGACAAAGAATTCCAGTTACTTCGTAACGCATCTTTAGCTGTACTTCGTGAAATTGGTGTAGAAACTGGCGGTTCAAACGTTCAGTTCGGTATCAACCCGAAAGACGGCCGTATGGTTGTGATCGAGATGAACCCGCGTGTTTCTCGTTCATCTGCATTGGCTTCTAAAGCAACTGGTTTCCCAATTGCGAAAATTGCTGCGAAATTGGCTGTAGGTTACACCCTTGATGAATTGAAAAACGACATCACTGGCGGTACAACACCTGCGTCATTCGAACCTGCAATTGACTACGTTGTTACCAAGATTCCTCGTTTTAACTTCGAGAAATTCCCGCAAGCTGACGCAACTTTGACTACACAGATGAAATCTGTAGGTGAAGTGATGGCAATTGGCCGTAACTTCCAAGAGTCTGTACAAAAAGCGCTTCGTGGTCTTGAAGTGGGCGCATGTGGTTTTGATGAAAAAATCGCTGTTGGCACTGAAGGCGCGAAAGAGAAGATTCTGGTTGAACTTAAAGTTCCAGGTCCTGAGCGTATTTGGTACGTTGGCGATGCATTCCGTCACGGTTTCACACTGGATGAAGTATTTGAAGCAACCAAAATTGACCGTTGGTTCTTGATTCAAATCGAAGACATCATCAAAACTGAAAACCAGATCAAAACTTTAGGTTTTGGTGATTTGAATGCTGACAACATCCGTTCGTTCAAACGTAAAGGTTTATCTGACCTTCGCATTGCGGACTTGATGGGCATTTCACAAAAACAATTCCGTAAACACCGTTGGAACTTGGGTGTAACTCCAGTTTACAAACGTGTGGATACATGTGCTGCAGAATTCGAATCTGATACAGCTTACATGTACTCAACTTACGATGAAGAATGTGAAGCGAACCCGTCTGACAAAGACAAGATCATGGTCATCGGTGGTGGTCCTAACCGTATTGGTCAAGGTATCGAATTCGATTACTGCTGTGTACACGCTGCCCTAGCTATGCGTGAAGATGGTTACGAAACAATCATGGTGAACTGTAACCCTGAAACTGTTTCAACTGACTATGACACATCAGATCGTTTGTACTTCGAACCAATTACTTTGGAAGATGTGCTTGAAATCGTACGTATCGAGAAGCCTAAAGGTATTATCGTTCAGTACGGTGGTCAAACTCCGCTTAAATTGGCACGTGCTTTAGAAGAAGCTGGTGCTCCAATTATCGGTACATCACCTGACGCAATTGACCGTGCAGAAGACCGTGAACGTTTCCAGCAAATGATTCAACGTCTACAACTTCGTCAACCAAACAACAGCATTGTAAAATCTGCTGAAGAAGGTATGGCTGAAGCTGCGAAAGTTGGCTATCCACTTGTGGTACGTCCATCTTACGTACTTGGTGGCCGTGCGATGGAAATCGTTTATAACGACGACGAATTGAAACGCTACTTGCGTGATGCGGTTCAGGCATCTAACGAAGCACCTGTACTGCTTGACCACTTCCTTGATGATGCAATCGAAGTTGATGTGGACTGCGTATCTGACGGTAAAGACGTTGTGATCGGCGGTATCATGCAGCATATCGAACAAGCGGGTATTCACTCAGGTGACTCAGCATGTTCTATTCCTCCTTATTCTTTATCTAAAGAAGTACAGGACGAAATGCGTCGTCAAACAGTTGCGATGGCAAAAGAGCTTGGCGTAATCGGTTTGATGAACGTACAGTTTGCAGTTAAAGGTACTGACGTATACATCCTAGAAGTGAACCCACGTGCATCACGTACTGTACCGTTCGTTTCTAAGTGTATCGGTGAATCTTTGGCGAAAGTTGCTGCACGTTGTATGGCGGGTCAATCTCTAGAATCTCAAGGATTCACTTCAGAGATTATTCCTGAACACTTCTCTGTTAAAGAAGCGGTGTTCCCATTTAACAAATTCCCTGGTGTTGACCCGATTCTTGGCCCTGAAATGAAATCTACAGGCGAAGTCATGGGTGTTGGTAAAACATTCGGCGAAGCATTCTACAAAGCTGTACTAGGCGCGAATGAACGCTTACCTGGCCTTCCAACCGAAGGTGAAGTTAAGCATGCATTCATCTCTGTACGTGATTCTGACAAGCCTCGTGCTGTTGGTATTGCGAAGCAGCTGGCTGGTTTCGGCTTCAAAATTCTTGCGACTGGCGGCACGTATGACGTGATTAAAGCAGCAGGTATTGAATGTGAACGTGTGAATAAAGTAACTGAAGGCCGTCCAAATATTGTTGACCGCTTGAAAAATGGCGAGATTCACCTCATTATCAATACAACTGAAGGCAAACAAGCTCAACAGGATTCATTCTCGATCCGCCGCTCTGCTCTTCAAGGTAAGGTGTATCACACAACAACTTTGAATGGCGCAGATGCTGTATGTCAAGCTTTAGCAATTAAATTGCCGATGGATGTTTACCGCTTGCAAGACCTTACCAAAGGTTAATTAAGTTACCGAGAAGTCCCGCCACCTCTCGGTGGCGGGCTTTTTTTATTTATAAACCAGCTGTATTTTTTTTAATTTAACTGAGAGGGACAACAATGCAACGTTATCCTATGACTCCTGAAGGCAAAATTGCCTTAGAGAAAGAATTACATCAATTAAAAAGTATTGATCGTCCACGTATTACTGCAGCGATTGCTGAAGCGCGTGAACATGGGGACTTAAAAGAAAATGCAGAGTATCACGCAGCGCGTGAACAACAAGGCTTCTGTGAAGGTCGTATTCAGGACATCGAAGGTAAACTGGGCGCAGCTCAAGTAATTGATGTAAAAACTCTTGAGCAAAACGGCCGTGTGGTTTTTGGTGTGACAGTGACTATTGAGAACCTGGACACTGAAGAACAAAAAACCTACCGCATTGTAGGTGATGATGAAGCAGATTTTAAAATTAACAAAATCTCTGTGAACTCACCGATTGCACGTGGTCTTTTGGGTAAAAACGAAGGCGATGAAGTAAAAATCAACACACCAAACGGTGAAGTTGAATACGAAATCGTAAAAGTTGAATATATCTCTTAATAGATTGTATTCGATAATAAAGCCCCTCTTTTGAGGGGCTTTTTAGTTTTACTGTCTGTTTAAACCTAACATACTGTTGGCGACTCCATCCTCTCCTCTCATTTGCAAGGCTTTGATCACCCCATCAAAATCGCGCTTTTCTCTGTTCTGACTCAGTTTTGATTTTGCCACTATTCTGGATATATGAATTTCAAATACCACCAACTGATCAAGCATCATCATAAGATAATCCTTGGGTGCATCTGACATTTTCCAAGCATTCGCACCATTTGTTCTTTCTTCATTCTGTCTGGTTAAACGTCCCAAAGCCGCTAATTTATTTTTTTGATCAGTTAAAAATTTAATTTTTCCATGCACGTGTACGACCTGATAATTCCATGTCGGCACTTTTTTATGATTATCAAATTTACTTGGATAATAATTGGCAGAGATATAAGCATCATTTCCTTTAAAAATACACAATACTTCCTGATCTTTAGCAACTTTTGTATATAACTCATTGGCTATCGCAACATGTCCAAATAAGATATTTTCACCGTTCAACATTAAAGGAACATGAGTGGCATACAAACCCTCTGGGATATTGGTCACAATACAAGCCAAAGGAAATTCCTGCATAATTCTTGAAATTTCATCCGCACGAACTTCTTTAAATACATCCTCTGCCAACATTATTCCCCTCCCTTTTCTGAATGAAATTAATATTAATTATCTAGCCCCATTCACTATAAAAGATTTTTTAAAATATACGCTTATTAATCCAGCTGTAAATCATTGAGGTGAATTCGAGTTCATCTCTAAAACAGCAAAGAATCCGAATATTGGTATTGAACAGAATTACAGCTATTACAAAGGATCATTGCACTGGATCTTTTAGAAACCCCGATGCAAATAAATTAAATGCATGTAAAGCCTCAGGGAGTACCTGCTCAGGATGCTGGCTAGAGGCGACCCAGAGTGCCGCATTCATGGCTGCACCATTTAAAAATACCGCTGCTGCTTCAGGATCTACAGCTTTTAATCGACCTACAGCCAATAACTGCTCTACGCACTCACGCGTGGACTGCAAGCATTTGTTTTGACTTGGCCAATGTGCAGGATCACCCAGTACTGCAGGTCCATCGCGCAGCACAATACGTTGAAATTCAGGGTTTAAGGCATTTTGAATATAGGTCCGTCCTTCCAGTATTAATCCTTCCCACAGATCGTCAGGCTGATCGAGATGCTGCTGGGCAGATGAAGCCATTTCCGAATCAATTTGATCGACCACCGCAGCAAATAAGCCACGCTTATCACCAAAATGATGATACAACGCACCACGAGTCAGCCCTGCTTCTGCCGTGAGTTTATCCATTGAAGTCTCTGCATAGCCATATTCCGCAAATGCACGGCGTGCGACTTCAATCAGTTTTTTGCGGGTTTCCGCCATCTTTTGTTCACGAACAGACATTGATTTCATCACCTTCTCATCGCAAAAATTTTAATTGACATACGCCACGTATGTCAATTATGTTTACATACGTGGCGTATGTTAAAGTCAACCTGCTTTCACCCACTTATAAATTAGATATTGAATGAGAATAGACATGACTAGAACTACAATATTTCCCCAAGACCGCCATGCTCTATATGAACAGCATGGTTATTCTGCTGCGATCAAATCGGAAGATCTGCTGTTTGTATCGGGTCAGATCGGTAGCCGTGAGGATGGCAGCCCCGAGCCTGATTTCGAAAAGCAAGTGCAACGGGCTTTTGAAAACTTAGCTGCGACATTGGCAGCTGCTGGTTGTACCTTTGACGATATTGTTGATGTCACCACCTTTCATACCGATCCTGAACGGCAATTTGAAAGCATCATGAAAGTTAAAAATCAGGTATTTACACAAAAGCCTTACCCTAACTGGACCGCTGTGGGCGTGACTTGGCTGGCAGGTTTTGATTTTGAGATTAAAGTCATTGCACGTATTCCTAGAAGTGTTTAGATCATATCAGCACGTGCTTTAGGATTTGCTTCATTCGCTGAATTAAGATTATTGATTCAGCTTGACAGCAATTCGGTATAATGGCGCATTCCTTGTTGTTATAGCCCACTCATGCCTGAAAAATTGATTAATTCCCCTGTAAACCATTGGTGTGAGTTCGAGTTCATCTCAAAAACGGTGAAGAATCCGAATATCCACATTAAGGGCAATTACTCTTACTACTCAGCGTATTGGGATCAAGGTTTTGAGCGCTGTGTAGTGCGCTATTTGCACGATAAGCCGGCGACAGCAGAGAAGCCGATTGATCAGCTTTATATCGGCAATTTTGTCTGTTTTGGCGCAGAGTGCGTGATCATGATGGGTGGCAATCAATTGCATCGTACCGACTGGATTTCTGCCTTTCCGTTCGATACACGCAGTTTTGTGCCTGCTGGTGATACCATTATTGGTGATGGTTGCTGGATTGGCTCTCGTGCCATGATTATGCAAGGTGTAAAGTTAGGTGAAGGAGCTGTGGTGGCAACAGGTGCTGTCGTCACCAAAGACGTGCCACCTTATGCTGTTGTGGGTGGCGTGCCTGCCAAAATTATTAAATACCGTTTTCCTGAACATGATATAGAAAAACTGCTTTCCCTTAAGCTCTATGACCTAGATGAAAAGCAGTTTTTAAAAATGCGGGACCAATTGCAGACGGATAATATTGAAAAATTGTCAATATTTTTCAAATAACCCAGTTTTAATATATTGCTTCCAAATAGGTTTAAAATCTTTAATATCATCTAACTTACCAATGCAATAATGAATTAATAGATGTTGTAAAGCTCGTTTTTTTTGGCTCTGTTGCCCTTGCGTCGTAAAACCCGTCTCTATTCTAGAAATATTTTCATAAGTTTCACAAATCACTGATTGTTTTACATTTAACTTCTGGAAAATTTTTTGCTCAACAAAATAAGCTTTTGTCATATTTGTATTATCAACACCTTTAAAATAATTAAAAAGATGGTTAATTATCTTATTTAAGTGACCTACTGAAATCTCAAAATTTTCATCAAATATTAAAGCACTTAAGATTAGATTAAGTTTTATATTATCTGTCCTTAAAAGTGCATACTGGTTAATCTTTTTTACTAATTCTCTTGAATTATATTTTTTTACAGCTTGGAAACTTAAAATCCAGAAAAATAATTCACTCTGATTATCTTTAGACGTTATTTCTCCAATACGATACAATTGTTCCTTGATCACTCCCTCATACAATTGATCTTCACCTATCTTTGGAAATTCAATTGTGTAATCAATAAATTTTTCGAAATAATCCCCATTTAAATCTGAATCATAACCATAATAATTTTTAACAGACTGTAATAGCTGTGGTTTATTCATTACCAATACGAACACAATCTTTGAAATATCAAAAAAGTGTTTAATGCGCTCAATCAAACGAATCGCAAAATCAGGTCGACATCGGTCAAGTTCATCAATAATGAAAACTAAAGGCTTATCTAATTCTTCTGCCAACTGAGCAAGCTCTTGTTTAAATGCCAATAAAGTATTTTTATCGGCTTCATGATTCTCAATCTTTGCTTCAATGCTTTCTTTAATTTTATCACCCAGTTCATCTGTAGCAGATTCGATAACTTCCTTACCCGTTTCAGAAACTTGTTTTGCGAAAGCACCTAACACCCCTCCACTAATTAGATTTAAACCGAGTGTAAGTAATACTTTCGGTAAACTTGGCAAAAGAGCTTGATACGCTGCAGCAGCTTTTTCTTTAAAAGTATTTATATGAATTTGATCAAAATCATCATCCTTAGATAAGCAACCTGTAATCTCAGAAGAAATCACTAAAAAAGGATCATCCAGATAGTCATTTGCAAAAGCGTCCAGATAAATCACATTATGATTTGTATGATCTAAATGTTTAGCCCAATGACGAACAAACCATGTTTTACCCTCTCCCCAACGCGCATCCAAAGCCAACACAGCACCACATTGCAAACGATCAACATAATTTGTGAGTTGAATACCTAAACGTTGACGATCCCAAAGATCACCCTCCCATGCCGTTTCAATATTTTCAAAATTATCACGTTGCCAATTCAATTGATTTGTTTCATGCATTTTTTAATTCATTATTAATAAGTTACTACACTTATGATATGACAATTTTCCTAGAGAATTTGCCTATATTTTTACATAGATTTTCAAATTAAAAATTTGCTTACAATTTCATCATACTTTAGTTTTAAACCCTCTAATTTTTTCCTCAATCCATGGTAGATTAAATTACAAAAAAATTCAGCGGATCCAATTATCCATATGAAATTACTAGGTTTTGTTTTATTTAAAAAACAGCTAGTATCAAATTTCAAACGGTTCCATGAACAGAAATTCATAGGGTTAAAGCATCTGTTTCTAGTAAGGATTATAAGGAGAAATACACATGGCTTATCAAAATATTTTAGTACCCGTTGACGGTTCAGAAACAGCTTATGCAGCAGTGGAAAAAGCAATCGAATTTGCTAAAGCATTTGGCAGTAAAGTCACCGTAGTTCAAGTGTTAGCACTGGATCCCTATATTGCAGCAGAATATATTTCTGCCAATCAAACCAATGACTTGATTGAACGTGCTCGTACTGCAATTGTAGACTCGCTAGCTGCAGCAAAAGCAAAATTCCATGAACAAGGTCTTGAAGTTGAAACTAAACTTATTGAAGGGCAAGTGATTCATCGTGAAATTGTCAATGCAGCGAAAGAAACTCATGCCGATTTAATTGTTATTGGTTCACATGGCCGTACAGGTCTGAAAAAATTGTTCCTAGGCAGTGTTGCACAAAGTCTACTCAGCGAATCAAATATTCCGGTACTGATTGTCCGTCAATAATATGCTATGTACTTTCCCATCTTTAGCTAAAGGTGGGAAAATTTTATTCTTGCACTGCACATCTTTTATCAACTATCCATCCACTGATACTGTTTTAAATCAATTTTATCTCCAATCACCATTACCCCTTCTGCCAGTAACTTTAGGCGCTGGATATTTTCACCCTGATCATCCAATTTGCTTAGGCTAATTTTTCCTTGAGAATTAATCACCCGATGCCAGGGAATGTCCACCTCTGCATCCAGATGCTTTAATACATAACCGACTAAACGTGCGTGTCTGGGCAAGCCTGCCATCTTTGCGATTTGCCCGTACGAAGCCACTTTGCCATAAGGAATTAAAGCAATCACCTGCAAAATTTGACGCGCTAACTCATCACTAGAACGACTTGAATGTTGTGGCATAGACTATCCTTAAATCATCCCATTTAAACTTTGGAGTATAAAAAAAGCCCGTTAAGAGCTTCTTTTATTAGGACTAGAAATTATCTGGACTTTCCAAACGTTTCACTACCTGTACCTTCTCTGGGTTATGCATCACCGCAACACCATCTTCGGCTTTTTCATCGATTAAGGCATCCGGGTTATACACTGTAATGGTTTCATTGCCATTGGCATCCTCACCGACAATATACTGAAAGCCTTTCCTGTTCATTTTATGGCACATGCGTTGATACCAACCTTTAAAACCGGTGGTTTCTTCATTCGGGTTGTAATAGAAGGCATTCATGACCGCAGGCAAACCCAGTCCACAGACTAAGCCTGAAAGTAATACCGAGATAAAAGTATAACCAATCAGAATACTGCTATATTCGGTCAGTTCAGGAATATTCGCTACTGCAAGAATTAATGCAAGCGAGATCCCACCGCGGACTCCACCCCAGGAAAGAATCGCCAGACTGCCGTTATAGCTTTTATTTCGAAAACTAGGGAAAAAGGCAAATGACAGATAGTTTGCGGCAAAGCGTGAAGCATGCAGAATAAAGAACGCGACAATACCGCCCAGAATCAAGCTGACGCTTAAATCCAGAATAAAAAGTTCCAGACCAATTAAGGTGAACAAGAAGGAATTGATAATGCCTTCAACGGTATGCCAAAAATGGTTTACTTCACGAATTTCACGTTCCTGTAAAATTTCTTTCCACTTGTTCCCTACCACCAAACCGCCAATCACACAGGCAATTGGTGCAGAAGCATGGGCAAATAAGGCCACCAAATATGAACCACATGCCAGCAATGCCGTGGTGAGAATCAAAGATTCCATTTCGTGTTTACCACGAAGTAATCTTAAAATACCCAGACCAAAACCCCAACCAATGATGATCGCCACCACAATCTCATAGAGTAAAGTTTCTAAAGTTCCAATAATGGTAAAGTGTTCACCTTGCAGCACATTCAATAACGTCATGAATACGGCAATACACATGGCATCATTAAACAGTGACTCGCCTTCAAGTTTGACCATCAGGTGATGCGGTGCACGTACTGAACTGAGTACACCTTTAATTCCAATCGGGTCAGTTGCACCCAGTGCAGCGCCTAACAGTAACAGCACCAGTAAATCGACATGCTTGCCAATCAGGAATTGATACCCATATAAAGTAACACCAAAAAACACCGCACACAGTACCAGCGCAATACTGGCCAAGATACTGATCGGCTTCCAATGACTTTTTAAATCGGACACTTTAAATTTTAAAGCGGAAGAGGTCAGGATAAAACAGATCACACCATTGATTAAAAAGTCATAGAAATCAATATGACGAACTGCTTCTTCAATATTATGAATATTAATGGTGATAAATTGATTACCACTCAGTAAGCTCGTGCCCCATTGTAAAATAAAGACAAAAATTGCCGAAACGATGGGTACACCAATCGCCTGAGGGAAACCCAAAATACGCTTGTTAAAAATAGTCGTTGCAATTGAAAGCGCAAAAATGACTGCAAAGACCTGAAGAAAAAAGAAATTTCCCATTAAGGTTCCAATTTGTGTAATTCATTGGAATAAAGCGAATACATCCAACCGTTTCCAAGTAAATATTTAATTCAATACTATTTATTCATCGAATCAGTTTAACGATTTTTTCTTTGACCTACAAAATAGTTAAGTTTTTTTACATATTTTTAGCAATGATTTAACATAGCCAAAGATCCGTCTATTTACTATCCCTTCGTTTCTTTTATTTCTCTAGATTAAGTTGAATTTAAGCATGCATCAAACAGTTAAAACCATATTTCGGCTTTTTTTTGCAGGGATCATTTTTCTTATTACCTTAGCTTTATTTTTGAGTATTTTTTCAAAAAGCAAAGAAATTCTGCAAGCAGATCAAGCTTTCCAGCAAGCCAAGCAGATTTCATTAAAGTCCACAGCTGGCAAACAACTGGTTCTGGTCTCGAATAATCAACGACCGGATCAAGCCATTTATATTGTAATTGCACAAAATGGTTATATTGCCAAATTAAACTGCCAACATTATCTGCAAGATATCTGTACAGATGAATATAACCAGTCCCATACCCGACAAATCCAGCAATTAGAACTATTAAAAATTGGACAGCAATTTTATATCCAGCAAATCAGTTATAAAAATAGCCGGACCCAGAAGCAGCAGCAATGGTCTTATTCCAAGCAGCAAATCCAGCAATTTTATCAGGCTGATATTTCAGATTTAAAATACCACCTGTTTAGCATGGCCCTGTTTGCATTGGCCGCACTATATGTATCAATCCGGATTATTCGTAACTTTAAGAAATTTATTCATCGTTAATAAACAAAATAAAAAAGAGGATATTAAATCCTCTTTTTTTGATTCTTCACCTCTATTTAAATGGCCTGATTGAAAGTATCACAATCATTAATATTTCCCGATTTCAACCCGGTTTGAAACCATTTCATGCGCTGCTGGCTACTACCATGGGTAAAACTGTCTGGCACCACCTGCCCGGTTGCACGTTTCTGTAAATAATCATCGCCAATTTTATGCGCTGCATCCATGGCTTCTTCAATGTCTCCTTGCTCCAGGAACTGGGTGCGTTGCTGGTTATGATGCGCCCAGATCCCGGCAAAACAGTCCGCCTGTAATTCCTGACGTACAGAGAGTTGGTTGCCTTGCACTTCACCCGATTGAGCTCTGGCTTTTTGCACTTGCGCCGATATGCCGAGCAAAGTTTGCAAATGATGCCCCACTTCATGAGCCACCACATAGGCTTGGGCGAAATCACCAGCCTGATCTTGACGGGACAATTCGGTAGAATTTTGTTCTCCAGAAATGCCCATTTGCTCACGCATATCTTTAAAGAAAGCCGTATCGATGTACACTTTTTGATCAGAAGGACAATAAAAAGGTCCCATCGCAGATTGTGCTGTACCGCAGCCTGAATTCACCACACCATTAAACATCACCAGTTTAGGTGCCACATACTGCGCATTCAATTGCTGTTGGAACACCTGAGACCAGGTATCTTCTGTGTCGGCCAAAACTGTTCCAACAAAATCCATCGCTTCCTGCTGTTCCGGGGTTGGATTCTCCAGGCCTTTGGTTTCAGCCGGCTGTGATTGTGATGTCACCTGCTTGGTGGCCTGATAGGCTTGCTGTGGGTCAACCCCAAAAAACTTCCACGCCACAAAAGCCACCACAAGTCCTAAAATACTGATACCGCCTGCTTTAGCTCCCGCACCACCACGACGGTCTTCTACATTGGTACTCACACGACGTCCTTTCCAGCGCATAGTGATATTCCTTATAGTTGGCTTTCAGATTTATTTTAGTGGGCTTTTGTGATTATGCCTGTTTTGATTTTGGCCAAAACTTTTGAATGGCACCAATCACCAGCAAAACCAGTAAACCCGCAACAAAACCAATGCCAAGATTGATTAAAGTTGGCGTAAGTGCACCGATAATATTTCCAATGGCTGGAATGTGCTGCACTTGATCAACAGAATTTTCAGTTAAATGATGAAACCACGGAATGGTATGGGTAATAATCCCGCCCCCCACCAGGAACATCGCAATGGTTCCGACAATAGTCAGGGTTTTCATAAGCTTTGGTGCAAAAGCCAACAAACCACGTCCAATACTTTGCTTAAAACTTGATGCCTGCTCGGTTAAATACAAACCCAGATCATCAATTTTCACAATCATGGCAACAAAACCATACACTCCGATCGTCATTGCCACTGCAATCGCTGAAAGCACCATGACTTTAGTACCAAAAGCAGCAGTCGCCACTGTACCCAATGAAATGACTACAATTTCAGCCGACAAAATAAAATCGGTACGAATCGCACCTTTGATTTTTTCTTTCTCGAACTTGACCAAATCAGTTTCAATGGCGGTTAATTCCGCCTCAGCAGCCTCTTCGGTCTTGGCTTTTTTATGCTGCAAACTGTGCAGTACCTTTTCTACACCTTCATAACATAAAAACAGGCCACCAATCATCAACAAAGGATTAATCAACCACGGCGCGACCACACTAATCAGCAAGGCTAGAGGAACAAGAATTAGCTTATTAACAAAAGAACCTTTGGCAACGCCCCAAACTACAGGAAGTTCACGCTCAGAGCGAACACCACTGACTTGCTGGGCATTGAGTGCCAAATCATCTCCCAATACCCCTGCGGTTTTTTTTGCCGCCATTTTACTCATGACAGCAACGTCGTCTAAAACAGTCGCAATATCATCTAATAATATTAATAAGCTACTCGCCATTCTTGTTTTCCTTAAAGTTTCTATCTTGTATTTTAAAGATAAATATTAAAAAAAACTGTATCAACATCATTAAATTGTTCTTATTTTTTCAATGATCTGTTTTTATAGTGCCTGACATTCAAAAACATTATGCCGTACAATAAGGCCATTCATCAGCATATACGTGTAGTGCTAACTACTTTGGAATAGAGAGATAATGAGTAATCAAGACAATCGTCCAGTTATTTTGACTGGCGACCGCCCAACCGGACAACTTCATTTAGGTCATTTTGTGGGTTCTTTACGTTCACGCGTAGGTTTACAGGATTCTCACCATCAACATCTTCTACTTGCTGATGCTCAAGCTTTAACCGATAACGCCGATAACTTTGAAAAAGTACGCCGTAATATTATTGAGGTTGCGACTGATTATTTGGCCGTGGGTATTGATCCAACCAAAACGACGATCTGTGTTCAGTCCTGCTTGCCGGCACTGAATGAACTGACCATGTTGTATCTCAACTTCGTCACTGTGGCTCGTCTGGAACGCAACCCGACCATTAAATCTGAAATTCAGATGCGTGGCTTTGAGCGTGACATTCCGGCCGGCTTCCTCTGCTACCCTGTGGCACAAGCAGCTGACATTACCGCTTTTAAAGCGACTGTCGTTCCGGTAGGTGAAGACCAGATTCCAATGATCGAACAGACCAACGAAATCGTGCGTCGTTTAAACCGTCAGATTGGTCATGAGATTTTGCCTGAATGTAAGGCACTGCTTTCAAATGTCGGTCGTTTACCTGGCTTTGATGGCAAGGCAAAAATGTCTAAATCTTTGGGCAATACCATTGTGCTAGATGCTTCTGACAAAGACATCAAAAAAGCCGTGAATGCGATGTATACCGATCCAAATCACCTTCGCATTGAAGATCCGGGCCAGGTTGAAGGCAACGTGGTATTTACTTACCTCGATGCATTCGATACCAATAAAGAAGAGCTGGAAGAGTTAAAAGCACATTATCGTCGTGGCGGTTTAGGCGATGGTACGGTGAAAAAACGTCTGGAAGGCATTTTAAAAGAACTGATCGGTCCTATTCGTGAACGTCGTATGGAATTACAGAAAGATCCAGACTACATCATGGACATTCTGAAAACCGGTACGGATAAATGCCGTGATATTACCCAACAAACCTTAGACGAAATCAAATCAGGTTTGGGTATGTTCCATTTCTAAATCCTTATAAATAAAAAGCCCTACTTCTACAGCGGGGCTTTTTTATGCTGTATGTTTTACAATAAAATAATGAGCAATTAATCACACTAACCCATGGTTATTAACCTGATTTAACACAACTTAACTCAAAGCATCATGAAATGACTCAGCATTCATTTTAAGATGTCTTAAATGCTTAGAGCTACCCCTAGTTCTAACATTCTCCTTAACCGAACTGTGCAAACAGATTCGTTGTTCTACGCAATGATCACCCCAATCATTGCGTATTTTTTTGCCTATTTTTTAGCAATAATGAGTTTCAGGCAATAAAAAACCCGCACGAAGCGGGTTTTTTGAGGTTCACCACTTATGCATGTTTATGACGCATATGAGGGAACAAAATCACGTCACGGATACTTGGTGCATTGGCAAAGATCATAACCAAACGGTCAATACCAATACCCTCACCTGCTGTAGGAGGAAGACCGTATTCCAGGGCTTCAATGAAGTCTGCATCGAAGTGCATCGCTTCATCATCACCGGCATCTTTTTCAGCAACCTGTGCCTGGAAACGCTCTGCCTGGTCAATCGGGTCATTCAATTCCGAGAAACCATTCGCCAGCTCACGACCGCCAATGAAGAATTCAAAACGGTCAGTAATGTGCGGATTTTCATCGTTACGGCGCGCCAATGGAGAAGTTTCCGCTGGATATTCGGTAATGAATGTCGGTTGACGAAGCTTTGTTTCAACGGTTTCTTCAAATACGATGGTTTGAAGTTTACCCAAGCCAAAACCAGGTTTCACTTGTTCTTTCAATTCTTCCTGAATGAATTTCGCCAGGAATTCACGGTCATTTACATTTTCAAGCGTGAATTGCGGGTTATGTTCAAGAATCGCATCTGACATGGAAATTTTCTTGAATGGACCCTTGAAGCTGTACACTTCTTCACCATAAGGAACGTCAGTCGTACCCAAGATGTCTAGCGCCAATTTCTCAAGCATTTTCTCAGTGAGTTCCATCAAGTCTTTATAGTCTGCATAAGCTTGATAGAATTCAATCATGGTGAATTCCGGGTTATGACGTGTTGAAACGCCTTCGTTACGGAAGTTACGGTTAATTTCGAATACACGTTCAAAACCACCAACCACCAAACGTTTTAAGTAAAGCTCAGGTGCAATACGCAAGAACAATGGCATGTCCAAGGCATTATGATGTGTTTCAAATGGACGCGCAGAAGCACCACCTGGAATCACATGCATCATAGGCGTTTCCACTTCCATGAAGCGTTCATTGCTTAAGTAGTTACGAATTCCTGAAACCACTTTGGCACGAATTTCAAACGTTTTACGTGTTTCTTCGTTTACGATTAAATCCAGGTAACGTTTACGGTATTTAACTTCGGTATCAGTCAGGCCATGGAATTTGTCTGGAAGTGGGCGCAGTGACTTGGTTAAAAGTTCAAATTGCTCGATGTGTACATACAGGTCACCTTTACCTGAACGGCCGATATAACCTTCAACGGCAATGATGTCACCAAGATCTAAACTTTTGATGGTTTCCAGTACTTCAGGTGCAAGTTCTTTACGTGCAACATAAAGCTGAATACGGCCAGTCATGTCCTGAATCACGATGAATGACCCACGGTTCAACATCACACGACCAGCAACTTTTACATAAACTTTTTCACCAGCTTCAATTTCTTCTTTAGATTTTTCAGCGAATTGGTCTTGTAAATCCTGTGCATAGTGCTCACGCTTAAACGCGTTTGGCCATGGGCTAACACCAGTTTCTTTTGCTTGGTCTTGAATCTGCTTTAACTTGGCATGACGCTGTGCAATTAAATCGTTTTCGGAAATGTGTTGTTCAGAAGTCGATTGAGCGTTATGTTGCGTCATCTCTGCCTCAAATATGTATAAAAAACGGAAGGTGCATAGCATAGCAGATTTAGTGCAAATTTCGAATGTCTAATTGCCATACAAATGCAAGGATTTGCTAAAAACAGCATTCTTTACTTTATCTGGCTAAGCTTCAGCGAGCTGCTTAACAATCTCAAAGCCCTTTTTAAACCCATTTTCCATCATTTCTCGATATTCTTTCAAAATATCTACTTCCACCCAGAGTCTGGTTTTGCCATTCAGTTGTTCTAGAAAATATTTCTCTAAAGCTCCGTGCCATTTTTTAACTTCTTCACTATCTAAATCCTCAACACCCTTCCAGACCATCCCCAAATGTTTAAAGATCACCACTTTAAACTCTTCCAAGCGCTCAATTGTAGATAGCATGCCATTCCTGTCAGCATCCAGAAACAGCGTTTTACCATTGACTTGCCAATCAGAATGGATGCTGGAATTGGGCGAAAAATAATAGGTCCATTGGCTATAGCTATCCGGCCCCCATAACACCTGCCATACCTTTTGAGGCGTGGCTTCAATTAAAACTTCATAGCTTAATTTTTCCATAGCGTGGCCAACTCTGCGATCTGCTCTTTATCAAAGTAGCGAAATCATTTTTTACATCATAGCCAGATTTTGTTATTGCATACCGATTTGAACATTTTGTGCTAATAGTGCTTTATTTTTAATCAAAAATTTATTTTGTAATTTTCTTTATTTCCTGCATCTCAAATACATCTTAGACCAAAAGCTAACTTCTTTGTTCAGCCAAGTGACTTACAATGAAATCAAGAAAAATAGTTGAAAAGTAATCTATTCGACTGTTTCTATCTTTGTGAATAAAGAAAGTATGAACTAAAAAAATGACGACATGCCCTTTAAAAATCCTGTTTTTACATGGACTCGATTCTTCGCGTGAATCGACCAGATTCCATGCAATTGATGCCAATCATAAATATTGTATCGATGTGGATTATCGCAACCTGAATTTTCAAACCGTCGCGAGTTTTTATCAGGAAATTATTGCCAAAATTAAACCGGAAATCCTGATTGGCCATAGCTTAGGCGCTTACTGGGCACTGAAAATGTCAGCCCTGTGTAAAATTCCAGCGATTATCGCCAATCCCAGCTTAAGCCCAGATTTTCGTACTGACTATCCACCGATCAGTGAAGATGATCTGGAACACGATATTGCGCAAATTGCCTATCTGGAATTAGGCGATGAAGAGCTGGATATGTATGCTGTACAACAGCAACTCGAACCATATATGCAGGTTCAGGCGGTCGAAGGAGGTCATCACCGTTTAGCCAGTCCAGAAAATATCAATGACCTGCTTCAGCATATGCAGACCCATTTTCTGAAAAAATAAAAAAGCCCTGGTCATGCCAAGGCTTTTTTCATCTGTACTTAATTAAGCAACATTTTGTTCTGGCTGTGATTTGTCATCCAACACAGACCAAATATCCAACCCCAGGTCATTATGCAAATCTGGTAGATCCAGAAAAATACTTGCACCCAATACTTGGTGATTACATTTATCAACCAGCTGTTTTACTGCTTTCAGCGTACCGCCAGTGGCTAACACGTCATCGACAATAATAATTTTTTGCGCTTGAACTTCAGCCGACATTTCCAAACGGTCCATACCGTATTCCAGGCTATAACCTACACCAACAACCGGTGGTGGTAATTTTCCTGCTTTACGAACCAGCAATAAACCTTTACCCAAACGTTGTGCCAACAAACTTGCCAACACGAAACCACGTGCTTCAACCGCGACAAAACTCTCGACTTCTGCCAATTTTTCCTCAGGAATACTGGCAATTAAAGCCTCGGTTAATAACTCGATATTTTCCATAAATAAAGGAGTCAGGTCAAAAAAACAGATACCTGGTTTAGGGAAATCTTGGACAGTACGAATGTTAGACCACAAAGTTGTAGACAGATTGTTCATGGGAGAAAAGTATTTAAAAAAGGAATATGTGAATTTTAGCGCGTTATAAGATCTATGACCAGTCAGCGATCACTTTTAAAGCAAGACAAAAACCATTAAAAACTCATAAACTATTGATTTTATTATGTTCATTTTTTAAATAAATAATAGCTATAGATTTATCTAATCTTACATTAACAAATCCGCTGTTTTTTTTCTGCACGACCTTAGTCTAAAAAGACCAATCACCCACTTTGAACCAGCTGTGGCCCAAAACCTTGTTTTTCACAATATTTTGAACGGGATGGCTAATTTATATTGATCAACTTTTACCTATTTCCATGTTTTAAAGACAAGTTTTGTCCTGCTAAGCAATTCTGGTTTCAATTTCTGCCCTTAAACTCCGATATTCGCTTTACATTGATGATAGAACTGCGTAAAAATTTGCTTGAATATGTACATTGAAAGTCATATCAATAGAGTCACACGGTATATGGAATTTTACTGACTGCACATTTTTGAAAAGTCAGTGTTTTGGAGAGTCAAATGAAGAAATATCAATGCATCGTTTGTGGATGGATTTATGACGAAGCTGAAGGTTGGCCACAAGATGGTATTGTTGCCGGTACAAAATGGGAAGATATCCCAGATGACTGGACCTGCCCGGACTGTGGCGTATCAAAAGTTGATTTTGAAATGGTAGAAGTCTGATTATTGATAGCAAAGACCATAGTGAATGGTCTTTTTTTACGTCTTATAGAAAACAGTCTGGAGAATAATATGCATCCTATCGTCATCATTGGTTCGGGTATGGCCGGTTATACCGCAGCACGTGAATTTCGCAAGCTTAATCCCGAGCATGAGCTGGTCATGATCTGTGCAGATGATGCGGTAAACTATGCTAAACCAACGCTGTCTAATGCTTTAGCTGGAAAAAAAGCACCTGAGCAAATTGCCTTGGGTGATGCGTCTAAAATGGCGACCCAACTGAATATGCGTATTGAAGCATCTACCTGGGTAAAAGAAATTCAAGCAGCCCAACATCAGCTGATTCTAGAAAAAGATGGACAACAAACGACTCAGCCTTATACAAAGCTGGTGCTTGCGGTGGGTGCTCATCCGGTTCGTGTAGCCATTGCAGGCGATGGCAGTGATGATATTCACGTCGTCAATAATTTAGAAGATTACAAAACATTCCGTAAAAACCTGGATCAACACCACGATAAACGTGTAGTGATTTTAGGTGCCGGTCTGATTGGCTGTGAATTTGCCAATGACCTGCAAAACACAGAACATCAGGTGACTGTGATTGACTTGGCTCCTCAACCTTTAGGACGATTATTACCCGCTCATGTTGCAACGTCTTTCCAGGAAAAACTTGAAGATACCGGTATTCACTTCGTTCTGGGCACCACGGTTGAAAAAGTAATAAAAGTTGAAAAAGGCGATTATCAAATCACTCTAGCCAATGGTCAGTCTGTAGTTGCCGACATTGTACTTTCTGCGATTGGTTTACACCCGAATCTGGAATTGGCCAAAGCCGCTGATATTCATTGTAGTCGCGGTATTTTGACCAATAGCCACCTGGAAACCAACCAGGCCGATATCTATGCCATTGGCGACTGTGCAGAAGTGAATGGTTTGTTATTGCCGTATGTCATGCCAATCATGCAACAGGCACGTGCTTTGGCAAAAACATTGAACGGTGAAAAAACCCACGTGCATTACCCGGCAATGCCAGTTGCAGTAAAAACACCTGCTGCACCACTGACAGTACTTCCTGCACCTGTAGATGTTGATGTAAACTGGGAAACAGAAGAACTCGAAGATGGCATGATTGCCAAAGCCCTCGATAGTGAAAATACATTACGCGGTTTTGTCTTGTTGGGACCAAGTGCTGCCAAACAACGTTTGAGTTTGACTAAACTGGTACCAGACTTGATTCCTGCTGTGGTTTAGGGTTTTAATACCAAGGACATTTTTTCAGCAAAATGTCCTTTTTTAGGAAAACAACAATGAATAGCGCACTCAATTTTACGGGCTCTCCCTATACATCTTTTATGCATGAAACCAGAGTCAATTTAGGCAATGGCGTCGAACTTCATGTAGAAATGGGTGGAAATCCGGAACATCCTGCCATCATGCTGATTATGGGTCTGGGTGCGCAAATGTTGTTTTGGCCTGATTTTTTCTGTAAATCACTGATTGATCAGGGTTATCGTGTGATTCGTTTTGATAACCGCGATATTGGTCTGTCTTCCAAAATCCGTCATTCCGGTCCCCGTCTCAACACCTTGAAATTGATGGGACGTTTTGCCTTAGGCTTACAAAATCAGGGCGCGCCCTATGACTTATATGACATGGCGGAAGATGCAGCGTTACTGATCGATCGTTTGGGATTGGAAAAAGTCTCGGTGATTGGCGCATCCATGGGCGGCATGATTGCGCAAATTCTGGCAGCCCAACATCCACAAAAAGTCAATAATTTAGGCTTAATGTTTACCAGTAACAATCAGCCTTTGTTACCCCCACCCTTTCCTAAGCAGCTGTTTAGCCTGATTGGCAGACCAGAATCGACTGACGAAGAAGGAATTGTCAACCATAGCGTGAAGGTGTTTAACATTATTGGTTCTCCAGGATATATCAATCAACTGGAAATTATTCAGACTGCACGCAAATTATATCAACGAAGTTATTACCCAGCGGGTGTACTTCAACAGTTTTTAGCAATATTATGTACAGGTTCTTTGCTACAATTGGGTAAGCAAATTCAGCAACCTACCCTCGTGGTACATGGCTCTCGTGATCGTTTACTGCCACCGAGTCATGGCAAAGCAGTTGCAAAGGCAATTACTGATGCGAAGTTTGAATTAATTGAGGGAATGGGGCATGATATCCCACCGCATTTTATTCCATATCTTAGCGGATTATTTGCTGATCACTTTAAATCAAAACATTAGGACACTATGGCTGCATTACCCTCTTTAAGACAGCTGTCATACCTCGTTACACTGTCTGAAACGCTGCATTTTACTGAAGCTGCGCGCCGTTCATTTGTGACCCAGTCGACTTTGTCAGGCGGGATCATGGAGTTGGAGCGCTTGTTAGGTGGAGTACTTGTTGAACGCGATCGCCAAAATGTGCGTTTGACTCCGCTTGGCGAACAGGTTGTTGCCCGAGCCCGTGTTCTATTGGCAGATGCACAAGACTTGATGCGTTTAAGTCGTGAAATGAGCGAACCCTTAACAGGTGATTTACATTTAGGGATTATCCCCACAATTGCACCTTTTATTTTGTCGCAACTTCTCGATGAAGTGCATAAGCAGCTTCCTAAAATTCAGCTGCACTTGCACGAAGCACAAAGTGAAAAAATTGTCGAAAAACTGGAACACGGCAATCTGGACATGATTGTGTTGGCATTACCTTTTGACACCCGTGGCTTAAAAGTTGCCGAAATTGCAAAAGAAAACCTGCATCTTGTTTACCACAAAGCTGACCAGAATGCCCAGAATGCCCGCAGTTTGGATGATCTGGATTTATCCCGCTTGGTATTACTTGAAGAAGGTCACTGTTTACGCAACCATGTCCTAAGTGCCTGCCCAATTGGCGAGCGTAAAAATGATCATCGCTTAAAAGCAAGTTCATTGCCGACACTGATAGAAATGGTTTCTTCAGACTTGGGCTTTACCCTGCTTCCTGAAATCGCGCTTCATACTCATATGATTAAAGCCAATTCAGATTTAGTGGTTAAACCTATAGAGGCAGCGCCAAGTCGTACTCTCGCTCTGGTAACACGTAAAAGTACACCACTGCAAAGCGAGTTTGATGTACTGTTGCAAATTTTGCAAAAAATCACCCTGGATCTTCATTAAAAGATTCAGTCTATTAAAAGGAGCTGCTGCTCCTTTTTTTATGCTCTGATTAAAGTCAGCACTCTCATAGTGCAAGCTAATACTTTATTTTTTGCATAAAAAAAGGTTTACCACTCGGATAAACCTGATTGAAGCAAAGGGAAAAACTCTCGTACCTGGATGAACTGAGAAACCTGTCTTCAGAAAATTGCTCACTTCTAAAGTGCAAAAACCGCTAGAAGTCGGCTTATTTTAGACAACCATTCAACTACTTTATATCCCTGATAATAAGTATTTTATGACTGATTATAAAAATAAAAGTGAAAAAAATGGCTTATCCACCCAGATAAGCCATGAAAGGTAAAATATTTCTATTACTTGGAGTGTAATAGAAATATTATAGCCCTTGGAGTTGAAATCGTATTCTTGAGTCAACACGAACAAAAAGCACGACTATGCTATAGAGTAAATATCACTTTTCATATCCCTATAATTAGGTATTTTTCATCATTTATCAGAATGAATAGGCTTTGAACAAAAAAAGCAACTCACCCCAAACAAGCCATAATAAAATAATTTTTATGTAAATATTCTTTATTGTACAGGTACTTAAATTTACTTTAATTTTATAAATTCACTAGTTTCAGGGATAGAGGTTTCTTTGGTTTTATAGCAAAGTACCAAAATACAATATAAAACTACTGTGAGTACAATCTTGTGGGTGAACTAATATTACCCGTTCCTATCATGATGATAGAGGATCAACCCCTTCTTAATCAGCAATTAGAAATGATTCTAATGAGATTGGGCTATCCTACAGAATTAATGATGAGCACTCAAAATCTTGCCGAAGCTGAATCATGGTTGCAACAGCATTTGCCTAACCTGATTTTTATTGATGTGGAAGTAGACTCCATAGCCAAGCTGAGCTTTATAAGACAGCTCAAAAAAATCCATCCAGATAGCTATGTGATTGCAATACTCACCCAGCAGCAAACAGCATTACTCTTTGATGCCATTCAGTCGGGTGCACAAGGATATCTTTTTCATCATCATACTGAAGCAGAAATGCAAAACAATATTAAAAGTATTCTCCGTGGCGGTGCCCCCATCCATCACGATTTAGCCCAATATATTTTGTCTCATCAAATTGAATGTATTAAAAATAAATCATCCGGACTTGAAGAAAACTCCGCGCTCAGCTTAACAACGATTGAATTTGAAATTTTAAATTTGGTATCGTCCGGTTTAAATTCACAGCAAGTGGCAGATCAAACACATATTCCACTGTATAAAATTGAAGGCAATATTAAAAATACCTATAGAAAAATTGCCAGCCTAGAACATTAATTTTTTAAATGTATGATGATTTATAAGAAAAAAAACAATAAAGGAGCCCGCAGACTCCTTTATTTAATATGACTGATACTGATTTTAAATTATTTAATCATCTCTAATAATATACGCTGTGCATTATGTGCTTCTTGACCTTCAGCAACTTGGGCACGTAACCAGGTGCCATCACTTTGCAGTAACCATGCTTGCTGATTATCCTTCAAATAATTCAGTAAGCCTTGCTGGTAAATACGTTTTTTCAATGCTGCATCTTCAATCGGGAAACATGCTTCCACACGATTAAACAAGTTGCGATCCATCCAGTCTGCACTTGAACAGTAAATCCGGCTATCTCCTCCGTTCAAGAAGTAATAGACACGGGTATGCTCAAGGAAACGTCCAACGATGGAACGTACCCGAATATTTTCAGACAGGTCAGGCAAACCGGGACGTAAGCAGCAGATCGAACGAATAATAAGATCAATTTGCACGCCGGCTTGCGAGGCTTCGTATAATTTATTGATCAGTTGCATTTCCGTTAAGGCATTCACCTTGACAATAATTTGCGCAGGCTTGCCGGCTTTGGCATTAGCAATTTCATCATCAATAAAATTAACCAGTTGCGTATGCAGAGTAAAAGGTGCATGCAATAACTTTTTCAGTTTTGCCATTTTCCCCATACCCGTCAGTTCCTGGAAAATACGATGCACATCTTCACAAAGCTCTTTATCCGTGGTCAATAAACCATAGTCGGTATAAATGCGGGCATTACCGGCATGGTAGTTACCGGTGCCTAAATGTACATAACGCACCAGCTTGTTGTTTTCACGGCGCACCACCAGAATCATTTTGGCATGGGTTTTATAACCGACAATGCCATAAACCACCACGGCACCTGCTTCTTGCAGCACATTGGCCACTTCAATATTGGATTCTTCATCAAAACGGGCACGGAGTTCAATTACTGCCGTCACTTCCTTGCCATTCCGTGCCGCTTCTGCCAAGACCTGAACAATTTCAGAATCCGGACCACTTCGGTATAGCGTTTGCTTGATGGCTAAAACTTGCGGATCACGTGCTGCTTCACGCAGCAAATTAATCACTGGCGCAAAAGATTCAAAGGGATGGTGTAATAAAATGTCCTGCTTCTGCATGGCAGAAAAAATATTTTCAGATTTTTTCAGCACTTTCGGAATAACAGGCGTATGCGAATCATAGCGTAAATGTGGACGCTTAAAATTGGACAATAAACGTGCCAGGTTTACCGGACCATCCACCTTATACAGTTGCTCTTCTTCCAGATCAAACTCATCCAGCAAATAGTCATAAATATGTTTCGGGCAATTATGAGTCACTTCCAGACGTACCGCACGACCAAAACGACGCGAGTTCAATTCGCCTTTTAAGGCTTTGGCCAAGTCTTCAACATCTTCGTTTAAAGCCAGATCGGCATTTCGGGTGACACGGAATTGGTAACAGCCGGTTGCGGTCATGCCCGGGAACAGGTCTGAAACATGTTCATGAATAATGGCAGATAACATGACATGATGCTCTTTCCCGCCAGTGAGTTCATCCGGTAAGCGTACCACACGCGGCAATGAACGCGGTGCAGGCACTACAGCCAGATCAATCTGACGGCCAAAAGCATCTTTGCCTTCCAAGGTCACAATAAAGTTGAGGCTTTTATTGACCAGACGCGGGAAAGGATGTGCCGGATCCAGACTGATTGGAGTCAATACCGGAGCCACCTGTTCCTGAAAATATTTTTTGATCCAAGCCGACTGTGCCGGGGTTAATTCGCCGCGACGCAAGAAACAGATATCTTCTTCACGCAATTTAGGCAGAATTTGTTCATTTAAAATACGGTATTGGCGATCAATTGCCTCATGAGTGGTTTTGGAAATGATATCCAGCACCTGTTTAGGGGTTAAACCGTCCGGGCTATGGCTTTCATTGCCTAAATCCAGTTGCTCCATCATTCCTGCAACACGGATTTCAAAAAATTCATCCAGATTACGAGAGAAAATCAGCAGAAAATTCATCCGGTCGAGCAAAGGATGTAAAGGATCGACCGCTTGTTCCAATACGCGCAGATGGAAGTCGAGAATAGAAAGCTCACGATTAATGTAGCGATCATTATATGCATATTCTATTTGCGCCGGAGTCGTATTAGCAGCCGTATTCATACCCTAACCTATGATTATTCGAAAGTAGTCCGTATCTTCATAAGTATGCTTCAAATTTATGACAATTTCATAAAAAAAAAGCCCAAATCACTGGGCTTTTTGAAAATAAATCCTAAATTAGGGAATATGGCTATAACGCATATATTTTTGAATCATCCGCTTGCGATATTGCAGCTTTCTATCATGTTGATGATCTTGATAATATTTAGGGTTAGGTAAAATGGCTGCTAAAAATGCCGCCTGTTCACGACTGAGACTACGCGCACTTTTGCCAAAATAATGCTGGGTGGCCGCTTCTATTCCATAGATATTGTCGCCAAATTCTACCGAGTTTAGATAGACTTCCAGAATGCGTTCTTTTGACCACATCCGCTCCATCATCCAGGTCGCAACTGCTTCTTGCCCTTTACGCAGGAAGGAACGCTTATTGTATAAAAACAGGTTCTTGGCCAATTGCTGCGAAATGGTTGAACCGCCTGCAACCACTTTCCCCTTGTCTTTGTTGCGTTCCAGAGCGAATTGCATGCCTTCCCAGTCGAAACCTTTATGCTGCAAAAACTTTCCATCTTCCGCGGCAACCACGGCATGTTTCATATAATCACTGATCTGATCATAATCACGCCATTCATGTTTAATGGGTTTTGAAGGTTCGGACCAGTAATCCAGACGCATCATCATGGTGGTATCCACCGGATGGGTTCGCCACCACAGCAAACTTGAAAAAATCCAGAGTTGAACTAGAAGCACCAGACTGACAAGTATTAACAAACTACGAACAATAAAAGCTTTCATGTCAGTGAGTTACTCCAAAAATCTGTTTTTTTCGTGCTAAGCTTGAAGCTGAATATAGCAAAGATTATAAAAGAATAGCATGACCAAACTTTCTCCCCCTCCCATTCGAACTAAACTCGAGGTTCACCTTTGGTGGCTGACGGCAGTTTTTATTGCCATCAATGTCGGTTTATTTCTTTGGCAAGTCCTGAGTGGAGTCAATATTACTGCTCCAAGTCTGGTCGATGCGATTCATTGGGGAGCTGATTATGCACCTTTAACCTTTTTAGAGGAACCCACTCGCCTGTTTAGCAGCATGTTTTTTCATTTTGGCTTAATTCATTTAATGCTGAACATGTGGGCACTGTATATTTTTGGCAGTGTGGCCGAACAACTTTTAGGTCGTTTCTATTATTTGGGTCTGTATATTCTTGCCGGTCTGATGGGCAGTTTACTCAGCGGTTTCATTGATATTCAAAATACCTTTGAACTCTTGCAAACCAATGACCCTACACTTCTTCCCACTGTCAGTGCCGGTGCGTCGGGTGCCGTGATGGGCATTGGTAGTGCATTGACTGTTTTATCCTTATTGCCCATGTTACCTAAGCAGCGTTTTATTTTAGATAAAAAAACCTTGCTGATGATTATGGGCATCAATTTGTTGATTGGTTTTACCATAGCCGGAATTAACAATGCCGCACATATTGGCGGCATGTTGATGGGTGCTGTGCTCACGTCGATTTGGTATATCGGACAAAGAATACATAAACCGAATTTGGCTTTCGTGGTGGGGCTAGCTGTGGGCATGATCAGCTGTTATCTGCTGTATGCTTACTGCATGCAACAGGTTCAGATTCTGGAACCGGTTTGGCAGCAAATATTGGCTGCTATGCGGGCACAACTGCATTTTTAGAATTTTTAATAAACTTCTCTCATAAATCGAAACATTTGATATTAGTTTTTTAAATCAGCACAGCCTCATTTGGTTGTTTGAATTTTTATGTTTTCGTGTAGGCAATCTCTCTACTTTTGAAAGGTCAAAAGTAGACAAAAACCTTTTGTTTCTCATACACGACCTCCCTGTCGTGATGAGAAACGTGTGGCATCCATGCCACACTCATGAATCAAATGCCTACTAAAATTTATTATTTTGGCAGTACAAACAACTTATAATCTTAAAAAATAATTCATGAAAAATATCTAATCTCCTTTTTTATATCCTTACCTATTGCTGTTAAAGATGAATCAGCTATTGATTCATCTCTCGCAAGCTTTGCAGTGGCGGAATGTCACAGAGATAACTTAAGCGATAACGCCCAATCAGAGCACATAGTATCGTCATGAGTATGGGTAAAATCAGCCAGATTTCCCAATGTGCCTGAATGATCAGATTCATTTTATAACTGGCAATTGCACTGATCACTTCCGCAAACAGGCAGGATACGATCCCTGCCATGAATCCCATAAAGCCAATCTCTAAGGTCATCATCTGTTTAAGCTTTTGCTTGGAACTGCCAAATGAGCGCAGCAAAGCCACTTCACGTTTACGTTCATCCATCAATAAGTTTAAACAGGCAATTAAAACCAGAATGCCCGAAATACTGACCAATAATGCAAGTATGGTAATAATTTGCACCAGCACACTCACCAGACGTTTGACTTCATCCAGAATCAGACTGACATCAATAAAAACGGTGTTAGAGAATTGTTGGATCACCCTAACCATCTGGTTTTTATCCTGTTCCGGCACATAGAAACTGCCTAGATAGCTGCCCGCATTTTCATCCATAGTTTTGGGTGCAAAAATAAAGAAAAAATTCGGACTAAAGCTTTCCCATTCCACACTGCGCAAGTTCACCACTTGGGCCTGAATCTGACCCTCAGGCAAACTAAAGGTCAACCGATCGCCAATTTTGATGCCCAGTTCTGCTGCGGTTTTAGCCTCAACCGACACCTCACCGGGACGTTTCAACGCTGCTGTGCCCTGCATAATGATATTGTCTGCCGGATATTCTGTGGTCTGGGTTAAATTGAGTTCACGGCGTAATGAATTATTGCTTTTGACCAGATCTGCTGCAAAAGGCTGATCATTCTTCGCCACCAGTCGGCCACGAATATTGGGATATAAAGGCGTACTTGGCCATCCATGTTGCTTAATCTGAGCTTTGAAGGCTGGCATATCAAACGGCGGCAGGCCATAAACAAACTGATTCGGTGTGCCTTCCGGCAATTGCTGTTGCCAGCGTTCCAGCAAGTCTGTTCTTAATACGGTCAACACAGTCATTAGGCTCAGGCCGAGTGCCAAAGCAGTAATTTGAAAAGCCGTTTGATAAGGCACACGCACATAAGCCGAAATAGCCCCTTTCAGGCTTTTGATGAATTTTAAACAGCCCCAGATCAATAAATAGAGGACCGTACACAGCAGCACAATCGCTCCGATCACCCAGGCGGTCAGCACGATATTTTCAGTCAGCACGATACTGAATAGCGCCAGGCTGGCTGTGCCCATCACTAACATCCACAGCATCGACTGCACAGATTTTTCCTGCTGGCGAATGACACGAATTGGCGGAGTGTTCAATAATTGCCATAAACTAGGCACAATAAATCCTAATAGCACCACGGCACTGGTCAACATGGCAACCGGTAATGGTCCCAGCAGCATCTCCCCAGCAGAAAATCCAATCTGCAAATTTGGAATCAGTTGCAGCATCAGTTGCAGCAAACCATAACCCAAAGCGACACCCACCAGACTGCCAATCAGCATGGCAACCACCAATACCACAGCTAGCAAAGTGAGATAGGCATTGAGAATCTGCCCTCGCGTGGCACCAATACAACGCATCAACGCAATATGGTCCTGATTTTGTTGCACATAGCGCTGGCTGGTTAAGGCAATCGCAATCCCGCACAGCAAAATGGTCAAGATATTACTCAGTTGCAGAAAGGTATCCAGATTGGCTATCGGCTTCATTAAACGGGTATTACCTTCGCTGGCATTTCTTAACCTGAGACTATTTTGCTCATCCTGTATTTGCGTATCTTGCACTTTTTTCGGCAGCATGCCTTGCTGCTGTTGCTTAAAATTTTGTTCAAACTGCTTGGTCTGCTGTGGATCTCCCGCCATTAATAAACGATACTCGGCACGGCTACCAACCTGAATGGCATTGGTTTTCGCCACGTCATTGCGGGAAATAATCACCGTCGGTGAAAAACCGGAAAAGCCCAGTTCCTGATTGGAATCATGTTCAATTTTTGCCGTGATCTTAAATTGCGCATCGGCAATATTGATTCGATCACCCAATTTAACATGCAATAAATCCATAGCCCGTGGACTCATCCAGACCTCACCAGACTGGATGGTTTTGGCTTGTGGCAAAACCCGAAGCTCCCCGCGTAAGGGAAATGCCTGATCGACTGCTTTTACATTCACCATCACAAACTGGTCATTGGTATGGGCCATAGAACCGAAGGTGGTGACTTGGGATTGTTGCAGTTGTAATTGCCTGGCCTGATTGTGCCACTTTTGTTCCAGCGGCTGATTATCTGTCAGCACCAGATCCCCAGCCAGCATTTCTGCGGCCTGTAAGGCTACGGCATTTTGAATCTGTTCATTGCTAAATTTCAGCGCAGTAGTGGCACTAATCGCCAGGGTCAGGGCAATAATCAGCAGATAAACACCGCTGCTTTTAAAGCTTTGGGTCAGTAAAGGCCGAAATAATGAATTCATTTCAGCCCTCCTTCTGAGCATGTTCTATAAAATGACCATCACGTAATTCAAAATGCCGTTGGCATTGCTGGGCCAATGTTGAATCATGGGTAACCAGCACCAGCGTGGTATCAAATTCACGATTCAGCTGAAATAACAGTTGCTCAATTTCCTTGGCAGTTTGAGCATCCAGATTACCGGTAGGCTCATCGGCAAAAATAATTTGCGGATCACTAATTAAGGCCCGGGCAATGGCCACCCGTTGCTGTTCACCACCAGACAGGACTTTGGGGGTTTGCATGGCCTGACGTTCCAAGCCGACTTTCTTCAGCAAGACCAAGGCCTTTTTTTCAGCTGCAGTAAAGTTAAAGCCCGGCTGTAAGCGTAGCGGTAACATGACATTTTCAACAGCCGTTAAGTGCGGTAACAACTGAAAGGACTGAAACACAAAACCGATATTTTTTAAGCGCACCAGTGCACGCTGCTCTTCATTCAATTCGGTAATCGATTGCCCACATACCTGCAATTTCCCTGAGCTGGCTTGATCCAGTGTCGCCAGAATACCCAGCAAGGTCGATTTGCCCGAGCCTGAACGTCCGGTAATCGCTACCTGTTCACCACGATAAATATCAAAGCTTAAATTTTCAAAAATGCTGAGCTCTTTTTGCGCAAATTTTATCTTTTGCGTCAGCTGCTGTGCAGAAATTATCACTTGTGGCATGATGGAATGGTCGCTATTAACTTGGGTCATAAAATCCCTATATGCAAAATCGCAATCTTAAAACTCTTGTATTGCCTTGCTTGGCCATGCTCAGTCTGGGTCTTACTCCAGTCATGGCATCTGCTAAAACCATTATGATTGTGGGTGACAGTATTAGTGCGGGTTATGGCATACAGGCACAGCAAGGCTGGGTAGCATTATTACAGAAACGTCTAGACCAACAGTATCCGAAACAGCATAAAGTGGTCAATGCCAGTGTCAGTGGGGAAACTACCAGTGGTGCTGTGGCACGTTTACCCAAATTACTGCAAACCTATAAACCACATATTGTGGTGATTGAATTGGGCGGAAATGATGGTTTACGCGGTCAGCCGCCGCTATTGATTCAAAAAAACCTGGCGACCTTGGTGCAGCACAGTCAAAAGGCAAAAGCAAAAGTGATTGTTTTTGGAATGAAAATCCCACCCAATTACGGCACAGCTTATAGTAAAGCCTTTGAAAAAAATTATAAAATTGTCAGTCAGCAACACAATGTAAAATTGCTGCCGTTCTTTTTAGAAGGCGTTGCGGGCAAAAAAAGCCTGATGCAGGCCGATCTGGTTCATCCCAATGCTTCTGCCCAAAGCATATTGTTGAACAATGCTTATCCCTATATAAAAGGCGCTTTATAAAGCGCCTTTTTTTAGAAACAGATAATATCTTCCAGCTTAGAAGTCAAAGAAAGTGACTTCACCAGTTTCAAGCGAGTACTCTGCCCCCACTACTTTTAATTTGCCTTGGGCAATTAGATTTTCTAATACCGCAGAACCGTGACGCAACTGATTCACGGATGCAAAAACGTTGGAACGTACGGCATGTTTAGACAGTTTTTCCAAATCATCTTTAAGTTCGGTCTGCATTAAAATTTCAACTGAAGGACGCACCCGGTTAACAATCGACATCAAGTTGGCTGATGGCGGAGTCGCTGGATTGGTTAAGGCTTCAATCGTGGAATGAATGGCACCACAATGCGTATGACCCAATACGATCACTACAGGGCAATGAAAGCTTTCTGCTGCAAATTCGACACTTCCCACTTGAGATGGCGCAACAATATTACCCGCGACACGAATGACAAATAAATCCCCCAGACCCTGATCAAATACCATTTCAGCCGGTACGCGGGAATCTGAACAACCTAAAACAATCGCAAATGGGTCTTGGCTTTCGGCCATTTCTGCGCGCTGTTGGTGAGTCAAAAGCTTCAAATGAGTTGTTTCACCGTTTACAAAACGCTGGTTCCCTTTTTTTAAACGATCTAAAGCTTCTTCTGCTGTTAGCATGCTGGTCTTCCAATGTTTTAAGTTGGAATATTTTAATGCCATCAAAATCGAAAGTCACTTGCAAAAAAGCATAGCTGTGCAGTTTATAACTACGTTACAAAATATTTTTATTGCACCTAAAAAACGACTCAGTTCACATTTTAAAACCTTCAAGTTACCGGGTTCAAAAAACCATTCAGTGACATTTCTTTAATAATACTTACAATAAACTACAGACATTTAAAAAAAATTAGATGCTGTCTGAAATTAGATAATTTTTATTCTTGGCCTATAAATATTATCGTCATGAATCTTCAAGGATGATCATCAATGACACAGCCTGGTTCAAGTTTTTCCCGATTTGTACGCAACCTCTGTCTTGTTACAGCCTGTTGTTTTACAGGTATGACTATGGCTCAAAACAATAAACCGAATACAGAAAAAATAAATTTGCAAAACTATCTGATTCAGGAACGCAATGAAGCAGGTTTAAAGGCAAAAACCATTCAAGTGGGTGAAATTAGCTGGGCATACAATGAAGGGGGTTCACGGCAAAAGCCGACCATTCTGCTTATTCATGGTTTAGCTGGAAATCGCGACAACTGGAATCGAGTGGCTCATTTTTTAACGCCTTACTATCATGTGATCATTCCCGACTTACCCAATAATGGTGAAACCAGAACGCCGGAAAATTTTGATGCTTCGGTGCCCAATGTGACAGAAAGCTTGCGCCGTTTTGTCGAAGCCATCGATGTAGAAGACAAATTGAATGTGGCAGGACATTCTTTTGGGGGATCGATTGCCACAGTCTATGCCTCACAATATCCATTTGATACGCAAAGCTTATTTCTGCTCAATAGCGCAGGTATTTATACCAAGGCCACTACCCGTTATTCCAAAGACCCCGTCACCCTTAAAAAGTTGATTGTGTCTAAACCTGGCGATCTGGAACAGGTGATGCATCGGGTCATGCAAAATCCACCTAGCTTGCCCAATGCCTTAAAATCTGCACAAGAGAATTACCTGATTACTCAAGCAGCAAAGAATGACAAACTGATTGATCAGCTGGTGGCACTAAATCGAATTTATACGCCAGAATCCTTTGCCCGTCTTACCCGAACGGTAGAAGCACCAACCCTGATTCTTTGGGGCAAACAGGACAAAATTATTAATGTTGAAGTGGCAAATGAATTAAAATCGTTATTGAAACGCGCTGAGGCTCCTGTCATCCTTAATAATGTTGGACATATGCCAATTCTGGAAGCAGAGCAAGAAGTAGCAGCATATTATTTACCTTTTCTTGCCAAAACCCAGAAGATGAAAAACCCGCTTGCGGATAAACTCATTCCATTAAATTAAATTTTTCGAGACAGTATGCAAAAACATCCGGTGATTGAGCAGTTGATTGAAGCTCATCTTGACTTTTTAGAACAAGAGTTTTCACATACTGCCACTATTGAAACTGAATTTCTAAATTTTTATCAATGGTTTAGAAAACAACCACTACAACAGATCTGGTCTTTTGAACAAATTAATGCGCTGCTGCAAAAACAGATTTTAGCCACTCCAGCAAGTAGCTTTTTAATTGAACAGATTAGCGAGCATCTACGTTTTGCTTTGGTTCATCCCCTCAATGAGAGCACTAAAATCGCAGATGTCATTCCGGTTTTAACCATCGACAAGATTGCCCAATATGTAGCAAGCAAAAGTGCTCACCGTCAGCGTTTAATTAAAACCGTGGTCAATAATCCTGCCTTTTCCGCCATGATTACCCAGCTGATTCAACACTCGATTCAAGACTATGTGGATAATTCCGTGATGGCAAAACGGGTTCCTGGCGTGTCACGTTTTATGAAAATGGGCAAATCGGTTTTGGAAACCGTCACCGATTCAAATCTGGATGAAACTATCGCGCATTATTTACAGAAGAATATCTTAAAACTCAGCCAGATGAGCGAGCATGTTCTCAATCAGCATTTTGACGACGAAAAGCTCTATCATTTTCAGGCCAACCTTTGGCATAAAATTAAGGATATGCCTTTAACGGTACTGAAAAATTATATTGAAGTTCAGGATCTGTCTAATACGGTCAGTATGGGTCATGAAATCTGGGATCATATTCGTCAAACGGATTATTTAAAACAGCAAGTCCATGATGGCGTGTATGCCTGGTACATCCGTAACCAGGAACGCCCTTTCGACCTATTACTGCGTGACCTCAATATTGATGAAGCCTTGATTCAACACGAATTACAGCAGTTGTTAGCCCCTGTCGTGCAAAAACTGGTTTCATCTGCATATCTACGTGAACGTGCCAGAGTATATTTAGAGAAATTTTATTATGCGGAAACAGCACAGAAAATTTTAAATCTGGATGCTTAATTTCCAGTTATAAAAAAAGCCGCATGATGCGGCTTTTTTTATTTAATTCATTAGAAATTAGCGACAAAACTAATGCCATAATGACGACCATCTAAAACCTGTTCGCCATCTGCATCTTCTGCTTTTTCATCCAGAATATTATAAACGCCAAATTTTCCTTTTAAGCTTGGGGTAAACTGGTAGTTAAAACCCACATCCAGAAATTGATATGCAGGTGTCGGATCAGACATTGAGGCACGGCCCAAATAAGAAGACGTTTCACTACGATAATGCAAGCGTGTCCAGACATCCAAAGCATCGTTGATATCATAATCTACGGTTGCATTAAACATATGCTTTGGCATTTGATTTAAAGGCTGGCCTTTTAAATCCCCTGATTTTTGCTCGGTTTCTGTATAGGTGTAATTGGTATTGAGATTCACACCCTCAGCAAGCTCAGTTTCAAATGAAGCCTCCACACCTTGCATGGTCGCTTCATCTACATTAATGCGTGAACTGATAAAGTTCCATAAGCGGACATTACCCGTTGCAGCCTCAATACGACCAAATGGGTCTACGCATGCCCATGTTGCCGAGTTGCTATTGCTGCCATTTGGAGAAGAACAATCACGAACTTCAGTGATTTTATCTTTATATTCAGTATAGAATGCGGTTAAAGATGCTTTAGACTTATTACCCTGCCATACGGTGCCAAGTTCATAACTTAAAGATTTTTCCGGTGTTAAATCGTCATTCCCCATTATAAAGGCACTGCCTTTACCGGTTACAGAATGTACATCACTTGATGATTGTCGCAAGTCGGGTTGTTTGTAGCCAGTAGATACCCCTCCCTTAAATGTCCAAGCACCTGTCGGGTTGTACACCCCATATAAACGAGGTGAAAAATTGCCATCATAATTTTCATCGTGATCGTAACGCAAACCTGTAGTTAAGTTAAAAGTATCGGTAATTGACCAGGTATCTTCAGCAAAAACTGCAAATCCCCAGCGCTCTAATTCAGTTACAGGCATCTCTAGATTTTGATTAGTTGCGCTATCAACCAATGATTCGTTTTTAAAATATAGGCCTGTAATTAAATTATGATTACTTAACTGCCAATTCCATTGGGTATTGGCCAGCCAGGTTTCAAGTTCAATTCCGCTTAAACCTGAAGTCGTATTTTTACGATCCGGATTTTTTGATTTTTCATATTGAAGATAAGAACTGCTATTCAGTACATCATTATATCGGCCATTATGAGTTAAACCAAATACTTGACGATAATTTCGACCGTATGAATCTGTACCTGTACTTAGGATTGTTTTTCCAGCTGTTGATTCAGATTCCTGCTTTGTGAAATTCGCGTCAAACTCTAAATCATGATTATCATTGATTAAATAAGTCAGTCTGGAATTTAGACTTTCAACTTCCGTACCCCGGAAGCCGCCTACATAGCTGTCTTCTTCACGCTTTTGCTTATTCACTCCAAGCTGCATACCCAGTTTATTTTCAATTAAAGGGCCGGCTAGATATATCGAACCATTTTGGATATCTCCAGAATTATTCGAATCCTGTAAAACCGTTCCTAGTTCAGCTGTTCCCGACCATTCATCACTGACTTTTTTGGTAATAATATTGATTACTCCACCCATAGCATCACTTCCATATAAAGTAGATGCAGGTCCACGAATCACTTCAATACGTTCAATCGATGCAACCGGCGGCAAGATATTTTTTTCAAATCCGCTGTCATCTCCATTCGGATTCACATCTTTAGAATATTGACGTTTACCATTAACCAAAAATAATGTGTAACTTGAACCCATACCACGAATACTGACCGTTTGTGCAGAACCTGCTCCAGAAATCACCACCCCCGGCGTATTTCTGAGGACATCAGTAATATCATTGTATTGTCGCGCTTCTAGTTCTTCCTTGGTAATCACAGTCATTGATGCAGGAGCTTTGCTTACATCCTGTTCATAACCTGCCGCTGTAACGACTATTGTTTCTAACTTGACCGGCTCAGAAACAGAAGATGTGCTTTGATCAGCTGCAAATGTAACTGAAGCAATAACAGATAAAATTGAAAGTGAGAGTACAGATCGAACAATACGCTTGGTCATTCAAGTTCCCCAAGAGGCGAAATAATGGATAAATAATGCAATTTTCGTTGCACAGTGTAACAAAATTCAAACTTAATGCAATTAATTATGATAATTATTCTCATTATTATTTTAACGAAAGATAAAAAATAACCTCCTAAATGGAGGTTATTTTTTACATTATTCAGGCTTATTTAAAATAAGCACCTTCGGTGTTGCTGTGGTCAGTTTGATCCACTACACGTACCAATTCAGGCACATGCTGTTTCAAGGTAGTTTCAACACCCTGTTTCAAGGTCAGGTCAATAGATGAACAGCCCTGGCAACCGCCACCAAATTTCAGTACCGCAGTTAAACCGTGTTCTTCATCTTCAACCACTTCAACCAGCGCACAGTTACCACCATGTCCTGCAAGTCCCGGATTAATTTCAGATTGAAGTACATAGGTAATACGCTCTTCTACTGATGCATCTGGACCTACGCGTGGCACTTTTGAATTTGGTGCACGGAATGTCAACTGACCACCAAAGCGGTCTTTATTGTAGTCAATCACGGCATCCAACAGATACGGAATAGACGGTGTATCAATAAATGCAGGGAAATCTGGGTAGTCCTGTTTATAGTCAGTTGGGACAACTTCGTCAGGTGCACTGTATGCCATACAACATTCAGCACGTGGTGTACCAGGATTTTCCACAAACACACGCACCCCAATGCCTGGTGTGTTTTGCTTTTCTAACAAATCCTTTAAATACTCTTGAGCAGTCGGAGTAATCAATAAGTTTGGAATCTCTTCTGCAACTGCAGTGCTGGTGTTCTCAGTCGACATCACAATATTTCCTCAAGCTGAAGTATCCATTTTAACTGAAGATGCGGGGTAATTTAATAAATTCAACTAAAATTGTCGGATTTATTGTGAAAGTTCAACTTAAGCCGCCATTTAATGGCATTATGAACAATAGATTTTGAAATGTAGAACTTGCTTTTATGTTGGATTTACCTTTTAACCATACCGTTACGCTGATTATTATTACCTTGATTATCTCGCTGATTGCGTTTTCAAACCAGAATGTCATGAGCCGACTCATTTTCTGGCCACCAGCGATGCAGCGTGGACAATATGATCGTTTTATTACTCATGGTTTTGTGCATGCGGATGGGGCTCACCTGTTATTTAACATGATTACCCTGTTCTTTTTTGGCAGCGTCATTGAAAGTTTTTATCGGCAATATATGTACGATTTAGGCTTTGTGCTGTTTTATTTGGGCGGGTTGATTGCAGCGATTATTCCAAGTTATTTAAAACATAAAAATGATCATCGCTGGGCCAGTTTAGGCGCTTCTGGTGCAGTATCAGCGGTGCTGTTTGCCTATATTTTATTTGAACCGTGGAAATTGATCTTTGTATTTTTTATTCCTGTACCGGCGATTATTTTTGCTGTACTTTATGTCGCTTATAGCGTCTGGTCAGGTAAACGTGGCAACTCCAATATTAACCATAGTGCGCATTTATGGGGCGCAGCTTATGGAGTAATCATGACCATCATTATTGAACCACGGCTTATTGGCCACTTTTTGAATAAATTGATGCAGTTTCCTTTTTAATTAAACGTATGTTTCGGAGCGGAATAACTTGGTATTTAGATTTTAAAAAATTTATAGGGTTTGCCAAATAAAGAACTCTAAAATATTTATATGTTAAGGAGCTGAAAAGCTCCTTTTTTGCTGCTTATTTTCAATAAAGATTTACATAATTTTGTCATTAAATGCTACCCCTCAAATCAATTTGGCATAGATAATGTAGACATCTGTATATTAATGCGCAAAAAAAAGAGATCTTTTGCATGTCCACTTCATTAAATGGTCTTCAATTCCCGATCAATCCCCACAGCAAAAAAGCCAGTACCACCCAAACAGGCAAGGAAATTATTGCTGAAGCCCTGTCTATCGTTGACAACAAGTCATCCATGAATGCACTTGCTGAAAAAAATTGGCGCAAACACTATCCCATCTACTTCAAAGCCTTGGTAGAACAGGGTATTCGCACCATCAACAATTCTATTACCATTGCCAAGCAAGGCTTGCATAAAGCTCATCATAGCTTTGACTTTTATCGTGATGGTCAGCGCTATTTACTTAAAGACATTATGAAAGATGTCGATACTGCCACTTTGTATACCATTCAGCTCAAAGGTGAAAATGATACTGCACCAGAATGGTATGTACCTTATAAAGGCCAAAAGTTACAAGGTCAGGCTTTACTGGATCAAATCCAGATCTGGCAAGATGCAGGCATTATCGAAAGCAGTCATGCCGATGCCTTACGTAGCGCACAGGCACATCCGGAATGGTTTGATCTTTCTGACCGTACCATGGTGCTATTTGGTGCAGGCTCTGAAGCGGGTCCACTGACCTGGCTGGCACGCTGGAAAGCCAATATTATTGCTGTTGATTTACCCAATACCCGGGTGTGGGACAGAATCTTAAACACCATTCAGCAAGGTAACGCTACACTTTATGCTCCTTGTACAGAAAAATTGGCAGAAGATACTTCCAGCACTGTGCTGAAAGAAAAATTAGGCGCAGATTTACTCACCCAAACCCCTGAAATTGCCCACTGGTTAAGCCAAAGTGAGCATCAGCTTGACCTGGCTGCGATTGCCTATCTTGATGGTGAAAAGCATGTCCGTGTTGCCATGGCCATGGATAGCATTATCGAATATGTCAGTGAGCAAAAGGCCGATACCAGCTTAATGTTTATGTGCACGCCAACCGATGTCTATGCCATTCCGAAGGAAGTGGTAGAAGCATCTTATGACAAGTTCCACTGTCGCTCCAAAGTGCGTCAGCTTATGAGTAAAGGTATTTCAGCTATTACCGCCAAGCGCTTTTTCCAGCAGAATCTACATATGCTCATTCCTTCCGACAATGGTCAGGAATATGGCATTGCGGACTGTCTGGTGGTCGAGCAAGGCCCAAACTATGCTTTGGCCAAGCGTATCCAGCAGTGGCGTGCAACACTGGCGCGTCATTATGGACAACGGGTCAGTATCAATATTGCACCGTCTACCACGACCCATTCAGTGACCAAAAATCCGTTATTGAAAGCGGCCTTCAATGGTGCCAGCCTGTTTGATGTTGAATCCTTTCACCCTGAAACTACCAATGCGCTTATGGCTGCTTTGTGGATTTATGACCTGCGCCATCCTGAATCGGTTGCCAACCCGGAAACTCATCTGGATCATCCGCTGGAACTGATGATGAAAGGCGCCAACCATGGCGGATTGTGGCGTGTGCCTTATTTGGCCCGCACTGCTCTGCCTTTTGCCGCACTGTATGGCTTTGCCAACGAAAAATTGCCGATTAAGAAGGTGCTACGCAAGATAAAGAAATAATCACAAGGCTTCCCCTCTTCTTTAGATGGGAAGTATGACTTTAAACCAAGGTGCAAGTGAAGGTCAAACAAAGACAAATGAAGGATATATGCAGTTTGATTTTCTTTTCATAACAAAGCACTAAAAGACATAAAAAAACGCTGCAATTGCAGCGTTTTTTGTTTCTAACAGAAGTCTTAAACGAACTGTAAGAATAACCAGTACAAACCACCAGATAAACAAATAGTCGCTGGTAAAGTGAAGACCCATGCCGATAAAATCGTACGCACCATTTGTAAATTCAAACCTGATTTATTGGCTACCATGGTACCTGCAACTGCACTGTTCAAAACGTGTGTTGTCGATACAGGCATACCCAAACCATCAGCAGCAGCAATCGTTGTCATAGCAACAAGTTCAGCTGACATGCCTTGACCATAAGTCATATGGTTTTTACCAATACGCTCACCTACAGTTACCACAATACGTTTCCAGCCAACCATCGTACCCAGACCTAATGCCAGGGCAACAGCCACTTTCACCCAGGTTGGAATGTATTGCAGGAATGAATCCAGGTTTTTACGATATTCTTTAACTAACTTGCTTTGATCTTTTGACATTTCAGGAAGCTGCTCAGCTTTATCTAAACGCTTAAACGCAGTAGTACTGAGATACATATCATTGCGGATCGCAGAAACTTCAGCCTCTGGAATAGTGTGAATATCACCATATTTGGCAACACGTTCACCTAAATGATCTGTCAAGCTCGCTAAAGCAGGAACCACTTCAGGATTCACTTCTTTGGTTTGAATATATTTGGTAATGACAGCACGTGCCTGATCATCCGTAATATTTTCATGCTGCGGATAAATAGCAGTAGCCGTTTGCTGAGACAATTGCTCAAAAGACTGAATATGTGCACTGTCTAAATTCTTATTTAAAGAATAAGCCAAAGGTACACAACCAATCAAAATCAGCATAATCAAGCCCATGCCCTTTTGACCGTCATTTGAACCATGCGCGAAACTCACACCGGTACAAGTGAAAATCAAAATCGCACGAATCAAAGGCGGTGGCGGCTTATTACCTTCAGGCGGATGAAAGAGCTCCAACTGTTTACGGAAAATTTTTTTCACCAGTAAAAACAGGACTGCAGCAAAAGCAAAACCAATCAGCGGAGAAAACAGCAGTGCTTTACCTACTTTCATCACTTGCTCCATATCTACGCCGCTTGCGCCAGCGCCTGAATGAAGCAGGTAATTCATAATACCCACACCTAAAATCGAACCGATTAGGGTATGTGAGCTCGATGCCGGAATACCTAAAAACCAGGTACCTAAATTCCAGAGAATCGCAGCGATCAGCATGGCAAAAACCATGGCAAAGCCTGCTCCAGAACCGACATTCATAATCAGCTCTACAGGCAATAAAGCAATAATGCCGTAAGCGACGGCACCACTTGCCACCATCACCCCAAGGAAGTTACAGAAGCCTGCCCACATTACTGCAACAGGTGCAGATAAGGCATTGGTATAAATAACAGTTGCGACTGCATTGGCCGTGTCATGAAAACCATTAACAAATTCAAAGCCTAAAGCAATTAATAAAGCAGTCGCTAAAAGAATAACGGAATATAAACTTAATGCTGGAACATGCGCCAAATCGGTTGAAAGTTGAAAACCGATATACACTAAAGTTGAAATAATAACCGTGAGAAACACCGGCATAAAAAATTTCGGCGTAGCAACATGCACATTCGTCGATTTCGCTGGTGCTGATGGCACCTGATCTTGGACGGGAGGAATATTAGAATTCATGCAGACGGTTCAAAGGGATAATAAAATCCCCTTATTGTTCAATTTAATTGTGACAATTATATGACAAAACGGTGTCATATAAAGCAGTTTTTCATACTTTATTTACTATTATGCACTCACCAAAACCCACCGAATTATTTAATTTTAATAAAATAAATCAATTAGTTAACATACATAATCCACTATTATTTATTTTGAAAATCAATGTTTCAGCTTATCTGATATAAATTCATATTTATTGTCACATTTGCTCCTGCGTATCACCTATTTTCCATCATGCCTGATTAATATGACAAATTCGTGAAGCATTCCAAGCATTTATATTAAACACACCTGTCAATAAATATGTCTATTTATTCAACAACCTAATACATAGTGCATACCCCTTGCCTGCGAATATCAATAAAACTGGATTGAATTCTGTTAATATATTTGCCGATTTTATATTCCATCGGATTGGGGTTATTTATGTCCACGCTTGCCACCCTAAAAGAGCTGCTCGCTCAACGGATTCTGATTATTGATGGTGCTATGGGCACCATGATTCAGCGTCATAAACTCGAAGAAGCCGACTACCGTGGTGAGCGTTTTGCTGACTGGGCATCTGACCTGAAAGGCAACAATGACCTTTTGGTGTTGACCCAACCTCACATCATTCAAGGTATTCACGAAGCCTACCTTGAAGCTGGTGCCGACATTATTGAAACTAACAGTTTCAACGGTACACGTGTTTCTATGTCGGATTACCACATGGAAGATCTTGTCCCTGAGATTAACCGTGAAGCAGCACGTATTGCTAAAGAAGCATGTTTGAAATATTCAACACCAGACAAACCGCGCTTTGTTGCCGGTGTGCTTGGGCCAACGTCACGTACCTGTTCGATTTCACCCAACGTAAATGACCCAGCGTTCCGTAACATCACATTTGATGCGCTGAAAGAAAACTATATTGAAGCTGCGCATGCCCTGATTGAAGGCGGTGCGGACATTCTACTCATTGAAACCGTATTCGATACACTGAACTGTAAAGCGGCAATCTTTGCAGTCAAAGAAGTGTTCAACCAAATTGGCTATGAATTGCCATTGATGATTTCAGGCACGATTACCGATGCTTCAGGCCGTACATTGACAGGTCAAACTGCAGAAGCGTTCTGGAACTCTGTTCGTCATGGTGATTTATTGTCGATTGGTTTTAACTGTGCGCTGGGCGCAGATGCGATGCGTCCACACGTCAAAACCATCTCTGATGTTGCCGATACTTTTGTTTCTGCCCATCCAAACGCAGGCTTGCCAAATGCCTTCGGTGGTTATGATGAAACCCCTGAAGAAACGGCTGCATTTATTAAAGAATTTGCAGAAAGCGGTTTGATTAACATTACCGGCGGCTGCTGTGGTACAACGCCAGATCACATCCGTGCGATTTACAATGCAGTAAAAGACATCAAACCGCGTCAAGTGCCTGAAACTAAACCAGCTTGTCGTTTAAGTGGTCTTGAACCGTTCAACATTACTGAAGAATCACTCTTTGTGAACGTCGGTGAACGTACCAACGTAACCGGTTCTAAAAAATTCTTACGTCTTATCCGTGAAGAAAACTTTGCTGAAGCACTTGAAGTTGCACAGCAGCAAGTTGAAGCCGGTGCACAGGTCATCGACATCAACATGGATGAAGGCATGCTCGATTCACAAGGTGCAATGGTGCACTTCCTGAATCTTGTGGCATCTGAGCCTGAAATTTCACGTGTGCCAATCATGATTGACTCTTCAAAATGGGAAATCATTGAAGCAGGCTTGAAATGCGTACAGGGTAAACCGGTTGTTAACTCGATTTCTCTGAAAGAAGGTTATGACGAGTTTGTACATAAAGCGCGTTTATGCCGTCAGTACGGTGCTGCAATCATTGTCATGGCTTTTGATGAGAAAGGTCAGGCGGATACTGCAGAACGCAAACGTGAAATCTGTAAGCGTTCTTATGATGTCTTAGTCAATGAAGTGGGCTTCCCTGCTGAAGACATCATCTTTGACCCGAACGTGTTTGCGGTGGCAACCGGTATTGAAGAACACAACAACTATGCTGTGGATTTCATTGAAGCAACAGGTTGGATTAAGCAAAACTTGCCGCATGCGATGATTTCAGGCGGTGTATCAAACGTATCGTTCTCATTCCGTGGCAACGAACCTGTTCGTGAAGCGATTCACTCGGTATTCCTATACCATGCCATCAAGCAAGGCATGACCATGGGTATCGTCAACGCAGGTCAAATGGCGATTTACGATGATATTGACCCTGAGCTAAAAGCTGCGGTTGAAGATGTGATCTTGAACCAAAACCAAGGTGAGAGCCAGCATGATGCAACTGAAAAACTATTAGAAGTTGCTGAAAAATTCCGTGGTCAAGGCGCTGCGCAAAAACAAGTAGAAAACTTGGAATGGCGTGAGCTTCCTGTGGAAAAACGTCTTGAGCATGCCCTAGTCAAAGGTATCACTACATTTATTGATGAAGATACCGAAGAAGCACGCTTAAAAGCCAAGCGTCCGCTCGATGTGATTGAAGGTCCACTGATGGACGGTATGAACGTGGTTGGTGACCTGTTCGGTTCGGGTAAAATGTTCCTGCCGCAAGTGGTGAAATCTGCACGTGTCATGAAGCAAGCTGTGGCTTGGTTGAACCCGTACATTGAAGCGGAAAAATCTGGCGGTGAGTCTAAAGGTAAAGTGTTGATGGCAACCGTTAAAGGTGACGTGCACGATATCGGTAAGAACATTGTCGGCGTTGTGCTGGGCTGTAACGGTTATGACATCATCGACCTTGGCGTGATGGTGCCTTGCGAGAAGATTCTGCAAACGGCGATTGATGAGAAAGTCGACATTATCGGTCTTTCTGGTCTGATTACACCGTCACTGGATGAAATGGTGTTCGTTGCCAAAGAAATGCAGCGTAAAGGCTTCAATGTACCGTTGATGATTGGCGGTGCAACGACGTCTAAAGCGCATACTGCAGTGAAAATTGACCCGCAATATTCAAATGACGCGGTCATTTACGTTGCCGATGCGTCTCGTGCTGTAGGTGTGGCTACAACTTTACTGTCTAAAGAAATGAAGCCAAAATTTGTTGAAGACACTCGCGCTGAATATGAAAAAGTGCGTGAGCGTATTGCCAACAAACAGCCTAAAGCAGCGAAGCTGACTTATGCAGAATCGATTGAAAATGGCTTAAAAATTGACTTTGCAGCGAATAAGCCTGCGAAGCCAAACTTTATTGGTACGCAAACACTGACCAATTATCCTTTGGAAACTTTGGTTGAGTACTTCGACTGGACACCATTCTTCATTTCCTGGAGCTTGGCAGGTAAATTCCCTGCGATTCTGAAAGATGAAGTGGTGGGTGAAGCAGCAACTGATTTGTACAATCAAGCACAAGAGATGTTGAAAGACATCATCGACAACAAACGCTTTGATGCGCGTGCCGTGTTTGGTATCTACCCTGCCAACCGTTCAGGTGCAGATTCGGTTGAAGTGTATAGCGAAGATGGTCAATCGGTAACGCATACGTTCCAGCATATTCGTCAGCAGTCTGACAAAGTCACTGGCAAACCAAACTTGTCATTGGCAGACTTTGTTGCGCCTAAAGGCGTTGCAGAGGATTACTTGGGCGGTTTCACTGTGTCGATCTTCGGTGCAGAAGAAATGGCAAATGAATTCAAAGCCAAAGGTGATGACTACTCTGCGATTCTTGCGCAATCTTTGGGTGACCGTTTTGCCGAAGCCTTTGCCGAGCACTTGCATGAACGCATCCGTAAAGAGTTCTGGGGCAACCAGGCATCTGAACAGTTGTCGAATGAAGAGTTGATTAAAGAGAAGTATGTCGGTATCCGCCCTGCACCGGGTTACCCTGCTTGTCCTGAGCACTCTGAAAAAGCGCCATTGTTTGACTGGTTAGGTTCAACGGACAAAATTGGTACATTCTTAACTTCAAGTTTTGCAATGTGGCCACCTTCATCTGTGAGTGGTTTCTACTATGCAAACCCTGAGTCGCAGTACTTTAACGTGGGTAAAATCGCAGGCGATCAGCTTGAGGATTATGCGAAGCGTAAAGGCTGGACACTGGATGAAGCGAAACGTTGGTTAGCGCCTAATTTGGATGATTCGGTGGTTTAATCCCCCCTAACCCCCCTTTAATAAAAGGGGGAAAATCCATTTTTATCGAATTAAAAAATCCCCTCAAGTGAGGGGATTTTTTGTTTTTAAATCTCCCCTAACCCCTCTTTTTCAAAGAGGGGGATGTTATGTGATTATATAAATCACGTGACAGCTCCTCCCTTTTTAAAGGGAGGTTGGGAGGGATTTAATTGACAAATTTTTTAAACATCGTTAATTTAAATATTATTACGGGCTATACCGCCTTGAATTACTTAATATAAGTAGCCTACATCCATTGGTCTTATTAGGGCTAGTACCCTTGTAATTCATGATTACTGAATAAATAGTAATTGAGTACTAACCATCGTTAGAGCATTGTCTTGCGCTGGAATCTAATTTACTGCCAATGCGCCCCGCACCAATACAAAAATTTTCTTGTATTGCGATATCGTAGAGACTAGAACGAGTTGCGGCATTTAAAACTTTAAGGAGTTTTTATGCCTGTTCGTCAAACTGCGCTAAAAGAACAAACTTTATCTCAATACAAAAATCATTCTTATGAATTTCTTTTGCTTTCTTGGCTATTAAGTGATGGCTGGGATGCAAGTATGCCTAGCTTAGATGTCTACGCTAAAACTGATATCCAAATTCTCGATGGACGTACTCTTTATCGAATTCAGGTTAAGAGCTTAGATTCTGCCAATGACAATATTCTTGTCGAAAATAAATGGGAAGATGCTGATATTGATTATGTCGTTTATTTTTCTAGGAATGCGGAATGGGGTTATATTGTTCCAGCATTTAAAGAAAAGCGACGAAATTTAAAATCACTAAATCACATCCGATTTCATCAACACCCTACTAATTTTTTGAAGGCATTTTCTAAATGTTAATCCCTCCTAACCTCCCTTTAAAAAGGGAGGAACAACATTAATCCAAGACCATCATAAGATTCACGAAAAGTCCCCCTTTATCAAAGGGGGATTTAGGGGGATTCTTCCTGAATAAATTGATAAATCCTTTCAATTATACTATCTAAATGGTTGATCATCTGCCCATTATCAAATCTCAATACTCTTAATCCCAGCTGAGCTAAAGTTTCATCCCGAATTTGATCTGCTTCTAATCCTTCTTCTGTATAGTGCTGACTGCCATCACACTCAATCACCAAATTGGCTGCTGGGCAGTAAAAATCTACGATGTAATTCAAAATTGGCTTTTGTCGATAAAACTGCAAACCTAAAATTTGCTTGCCACGCAGTTTTGACCAAAATAATTTCTCAGCTTCAGTCATATTGTTGCGCAAGTCACGAGAGGCTTGTTTTAAGTTTTTATTGTAGGGTTTCATTTTTATTCTTCTATTTTTATATTTTTAATCCCTCCTCCGCCCCTTTCTTGCACTTCGTTTTATAGCAGTGCTTTAAAATTTGTTCAGGGAGGAACTGTCACGTAATTCTTTTAATCACAAAAAGAATCAAATGAGAAACTACTAAAAGTATAGGTCGGAAATTTGCGCAGCTCTTTGCAGCTTATGATCAGGAATCCCGAGCAATACAAGCTTAAACAGCAGGCTTTAAGTTTAACTCTAAATAATTCCGTACCTGATTGCGCCCCTTCTTTTTAGCCAGATATAAGGCCCGGTCTGCCATACGAATGGTGTGTTCTTTTTTGGCATTTTCCTGTGCAAGTGCGACTCCAAAACTTGCACTGGTTTTTAAAACTTCCCCTGTTTCCAGTTCAAATTCTTCCTGTTCAATAATTTTGCGACAGCGTTCAGCAATCTCGATTGCCTGCTGCAAATTTTGATCCTTTAAAATCAAGATAAACTCCTCACCACCAAAACGCCCTACCACATCCTGTATCCTTGTTGTGGTACATAAAATTGTCGCCACACGCTGTAGAACAGCATCTCCTACTTCATGACCATAATCATCATTAATTTTTTTGAAGTAGTCCAAATCCAGCAACACCACGGCATAGGTTGCTTTTTTCTTGCTTTCCAAAGTACTGAGCTGTTCACCAATATAACGACGATTAAATACATTGGTCAGCGCATCGGTCTGACTCATTTTCTTAATCTTCATTTCACGCCGGCGCCACTGCGAAAGCAAAATTTCAAAAAACAAAATCGAAGTGAGCAAAATGGGAAGATAAACCTCAGCCATACTTTTGATCCAGAACGGATTGTGATAAAACTCACTATGGGTCAGGGTGTCACTAAACACAGGGGCATAACGGATTAGCCCATTAAAAGTTAAATAGCTGATAACAATGGTAAAAATAGAAGCAAAAATGGCGACGCTATAAATTATTTTGCGTGAATAATAGACCAGGCCAATCAGCACAATATTGACGAACCCGGCTATGGTTGCAGGGCTATACATTCCCACGGTATAGCCTGCATAAATCATCACGGCACCAAAAAACATCGGTGAAAAATAAGCAATAAAAATACGGAATTTTGCATTGTGCTTATATCTGTGGCTGAGCACAATCATGCCGATAAAAATGATTAAGGTGGTGACTACAGTGGTAATACGGACGAAAAAAAAGTCATGATTAATCCAGACCCGATTGTCTTCTGAATAACAACTAAACAGATACCATTTAATCGCACTGACTTGGCAAAATGCTCCAAAAAAGCAGAGCAATATGCCCTTATCGAAATTGGACCAGTTAATAATTAAATGATCAGATTCAAATAAATGAAACTTGAACCTGCCCCAATAATGCAAAATCAGCCTAGGTATTTTTTTAAAAAAGTTCATGTTCGTTAGGAGTATCTTTATAATTTATAAATTTTTTTATTACCCCCCAAATTATACCAATAGTACAAAAATTAAACAATTTATGCTTATGTCCTGTCGATAAACAGCACCCCATCCAGATGGTCCACTTCATGCTGCACAATTCGGGCGGGAAAACCGCTCAAAGTCATTTCTACCCCTACACCGTCCAAAGTGAAATATCGCAGTTTAATAGTTTCAGCACGCGCAACTTGCCCACGCTCATTCGGTACACTTAAACAGCCTTCTTCACCTAAAATAGTCAGTTCAGATTTTTCCAAAATTTCAGGATTGACCATCACCAGTGCATCCATTTCAGGTGCATCGGGATAACGAAGATTCGGCCGTGATGCCACGATAATCACCCGTTTTGACACATAGACCTGAGGTGCAGCAATACCTACCCCGTTTCGTTCCAGCATGGTGGCATACATGGCTGCTGCAAGTTCCTTTAACCATGGGCTATTCAGCTCAGTCCTTGCCACTTCTGCCGCCTTTAAAGTCAAAATGCTTTCGCCACGCTGGGCAACAGCTAAAATGGTGCTCATAAATTCATTCCTCCCTGGAGGATAACTCTCAGCTTCATCTGTTTTTAATTCAATATCCTGTATAAATATTAGTCCTAAAAAGCGCTCTGATATATTCAGTTTTAATATGTCTATAGCACATTTATGAACAATTCAGGCAGTCTGAAACAGCAAATGTTTTAAGCCCATTTTAATTTGGCTTATTTATCATTCGCCGAATCTCTTGATGAATAAAAAATATGAATACAGCTCAGCTTCTTCTCGGGGTGGTTTTTAGTTCTATAGGCTTAGGCTATTTTTTGTATGGAAAAAAGCAAAAGGTTATTGTGCCGTGGATCTGTGGCTTAGTCCTGATGGTTTTCCCTTATTTTATAGAAAATACTGGCATATTAACCACAATCGGTATCCTGCTCTCTATCGCGCCTTACTTTATCCGGCTTTAATTGAGCGATAAATCATGTTTATTTATAAAATGAAAATGCCTTGGGTTTTGAGCATACCGATGCGTTTAATATATAAAAACAGCGATCATCATGCAAAGGCTTGATTCGTATTATTACAAGCTGATTGGCAGACTGCGTGAGAACAAGAAAAGTGATTTTATTGAGTTATCTGGTTAAAGATTAAGTACAAAAAAGCCCTTCAGTTGAAGGGCTTTTTATTGATTAAGCTAGTAAATTTTTCTTTAACTCATCTTCAACAATCTGGATTTCCAGCTGACTAAATTTACGAATTTCAGTTTCGGCATGTCTTTCCAACATACCCGCAATCAAGGGAATTTTAATCTTGACATGCCAATTCAGACTAATGTGAATTTGCTGCTCATCACCCGTCACCAGACGTTCACAGTCTGCTTCTAAAGGCACATTTGCACCCAATTTTATGCTTGAAGTTAAAGCTGCCAAATCCGTGATATCGGTACGCTTGACTCGAAATGCATCTTTAAAGAATTTTTTCGCCATATCCGGAATATTGATATCCAGATTATAAGCACGACGTAAAGTGTAAATATCACCACTCATTTTAGACTCAATAATTTCCAGTTTTTCACCTGGTATACGTCTGCACACTGCTTCATGTAAGGCAGTATTTGCTACAAGTCGTTTGAACTGATCGATTGAAACACCCTGAATTGTAGAATTCACAGTAAAACGATGTGCCATATTTTATAATCCTTTATTTTTCTAGTGGTTATTTTTAACAATTCTAAACCATTTGATCATCACTGATCTAGCCTATTTTGTATAGCTGTTTATTTAATTGAATTTACCAGATGCTGTCATTGACCATCTATACCGCACTATTCTGCATAGATGCCACAGTAAATAGTCGTTTTTTCACCACAGGAAATACGGAGAAAATGACCTCGATATTCAATGATGATATCAAACTGTTCAGCGCCATCATCCAGACCTGTCGCGGTCCAAATCGTGCCTTTGGGAAAATCCTGCAACCAGGCCGCTTTATAAAAGTCAGAAACGGAATCGAAGTTGATATATTTTTCTGGCTCGGCTTGAATTCGGCCTGCCAGTTCATCAAACCTGTGCAACTGGTATTGAGCAAAGTCGATCAGCATTCCTCACTCCTTCAGCGTTTAGACACCCTTGAACTGAGTCAAAGCCTGTTTCTTTTTCACCTGTTCCCACTGCCACCAGCCAAACGCAGCCAAACCCACAAAAGCAGCATACAAACCGGCAGTTAAGAATAGGTCCTTATAAATAAACATACCGACATAAATAATATCGACAAAAACCCACAATACCCAGGTGGCAATATGTTTACGGCTGGTCCAATAGGTAGCCAACAGACTGAATGCAGCCAGTTGTGAATCCAGCATTGGTACGGCGGCATCGGTAAAATGTTTTAGCGTTAAACCAAAAATCAACCCACCAATCGCGGCCAGTAGCATCTGGAAAATGACCGCTTTTTTTGCGATCGGCTCAATCCGAATTTCATGATCTTGCTGCTTGCCCTTCAGCCAGTGATAGAAACCGTAAAAGTTCACGCCTATGAAAAAGAACTGTAATATGGTTTCGCCATAGAGCTTAAATTGATAAAAAAGATAGGCATACAGTACAAAGGCTGCAAAGTTAAACCACCAGCACCACATATTGCGTTTAATGGTGAGTGTCACCCCGATAAGACTAATAATAACCGCAACAATTTCTAAAGGTGACATGGCAATAATCAAACAGCTAAAGAGTGTTGCTATTATGAAAAAAAAAGCCCTGAACGCAAGTTAAATTATCCCTATTTTGTCCCATTGCTCACCAATCACCACAGCGCTTTTACCTTCTGATTTTCTCATTACCACAGCAATTGAAAATGTGACTGCACAGGTTTGACAGTTTTCTAACAATCGTTTAAAAACTTATTAAATGATCAATATGGAAGAATAAAAATGTCACAACAACAAGGAAAAGTCAGCCGGGAAATCCGTGGGTCTCTGTTCCTGATTGGTCTCGACCGTGCTGCAAAAAGAAATGCCTTTGATAGCCATATGATTCATGACCTGTCACTGGCCTTAACTGAATATGAAGATCACCCGGAATTGCGTTGCGCGGTCATTTTTGCCCATGGCGATCATTTTACTGCCGGGCTGGATCTGGTCGAATTACAACCCAAACTGGAAACAGGTGTATTTGATTTTGATCCTGAGCAAATTAATCCCTGGGGCACGACTTCAAGAGCACGCAAGAAACCGGTGATTGTGGCCGTACAAGGGATTTGTTATACCGCAGGCATTGAGTTGATGCTGAATGCCGATATAGTTATTGCGCAGGATAATTGCCAGTTCGCGCAAATGGAAGTGCAGCGTGGCATTTTACCCTTTGGTGGTGCTACCGTCCGTTTTGTACAGGCCGCAGGCTGGTCTAAAGCCATGCGCTATTTACTGACCGGGGATCATTTTGATGCAGCAACCGCACTGGATTTAAACCTGATTACTGAAATCAGCACTGAACCGCCACTGCAACGTGCCATCGAACTGGCTGAACATATTGCCCAGGCTGCCCCGCTGGCTGTACAAGCCACACTGGCTTCCGCCAAAGAGGCCGCGGAGCATGGGGCTGAAACTGCTTTTGCCCATTTACAGCAACATCTGACTCCTTTGCTCAAAACTCAGGATGTGCAAGAAGGTGTCATGGCAATGCTGCAACGTCGCGCGCCTGAATTTAAAGGCCGCTAATTAAACAGCTAACAGTCTAAATCCAATAACAACACGAGTTTGCCATGCCACATTACAAGCAGAAATTACAAAACAGCCATTTTAGTGTCAGCTCACATTCCTTTCCGGCTATAGATGATTATTCATTAAAGGGAACCCTCTACACACCAGAACATGACACCAAAGCCAATATTGTGCTGTCCAGCGCAACCGGGGTTCCGCAGGAGTTTTATCGCCGCTTTGCCGAATATATGACCCAGTTTGGTTATCAAGTGCTGACTTTTGATTACCGTGGTGTGGGACAATCGGCTCCTGCCAGCCTAAAAGGTTTTAAGATGTCTTATCTGGATTGGGGAGCATTAGACCTAGCTGGGGCAATTGACTATCTGGCACAGGATCAGCTGCCTATTTTTATGGTCGGTCATTCCTATGGCGGGCAAGCGCTGGGATTAACGCCAAATCATGATAAGGTCATTGCCATGTATTGCTTTGGTACTGGTGCCGGCTGGCATGGTTATATGCCTTTTAAAGAAAAAGTCAAAGTTCAGGTGATCTGGAACATTGTGTTCCCGCCGATGGTTGCGTTCAAAGGTTATTTGCCCTGGAGCAAACTGAAAATGGGTGCAGATTTACCGATTGATGTTTATAAACAGTGGCGCAAATGGTGTAAAAATCCGACCTACTTCTTTGCCGACCCCGAGCAGCAGCTTTTAATCGAGAAATATGCACAAGTCAAAACACCTATTTATGCCGTTTCTGCACTGGATGATGACTGGGCTTTGCCGAATTCACGCTATGCCTTTATGCAGCACTACCGACAAGCACCTATGCAATTTATCAATATTTCTGCAGGCGATTATGACCTAAAACACATTGGCCATATGGGTTATTTTCGTCAGGGTGCAGAAAAAATCTGGGATGAAATAGACCGTACTTTCGATCAACACCTTGCCCAGCAAAACGGATAGAGACTAAATACAGATGCGCCCACAGAAACTGAGCCGGGAACAAATTTTAAAGACTTGTGCCCTGCAATTTAAACGTCATGGCTATGCCGCAACCAGTATGGAGATTTTGGCTCAAGCCTGTGGACTGAGCAAAGCCTCTTTTTACTATTACTACCCCAGTAAAGAAGCGTTATTGATGGATGTTCTGGAACTGACCAGACAGTATTTAAATAGCCATTTGTTTAAGCTGAACCAGCAAGATGAAATTTCCATCAGCCAACAGTTCGAGCAAATGCATGAACGTGCCATCCAGTTTTTTAGTGATAAAGTCAAAGGCTGTTTAATCGGGATTATTTCAATTGAAACACGCTATCAGTCTGAGCAGATTGTAGAAAAAATCCGCCTGATCTTTCAGGATTGGCAAATGGCGTTTTATCAATTATTTAAAATGCAGCTTGCAGAACATGAGGCACAAATTTTGGCAAAACAAAGTCTGGCCGATTATGAAGGGGCAATTTTAATGTATCGCCTCAATGATGACCTGTTTTATCTGGATCAGGTCAAGCAACGCATTTTAAAACAGCTGATATAAAAGCATCTAATGCTTGAATTTAAACTAAAGCAAACTCAATTTAAGGGCAGCCGCTTCAGTCAGGCACGACTATGCTGTTCCTTGAATTCACACTTATGCTCACAACCAAAACGGTCAATATGAGTATAAAACACCCCATAACGTCCGACATAATATTCTAAAGACTGGTCATAGAAGGTCCAGTAAATTGACCACTCACCTAAGTCCAGCTTACGAATCCGGGTTTGGGCTTTGGCGGGCAATTTTTTTAAGATGCCTTCTTGAACCACAATGGCTTGACTTAAATTACGTTCAGTCAAATGGCGTTCAAAAAACATCTGGCAAACATCATCAAACAGCTGTTGTTCATATTCCTCTACTTCATCTACCCTGACTTCCGGTTTGGACGCGGGCTGTGCCGAGGTCGCATCAGGTTTGATTAAATCGGCGAGCTGCTTGATTCTGAATTGCTGTGAATGTTGATTGATCTGAATTTTTAAAAATATTTTCCAAAGGACCAGTAGTCCAATGCCAATACATAACCCCAAGAGTATTTTCACCATAGCGTCACTCTCATGAATGAATAAATAATTATTATTTTTATATTATATAAACAATTTGAACAAAAATTACACAACTTTTAAAATATTGTGTTATAAAAAATGCAGATTCCATGGAATTTTTTCATGTTCCCTATTTCTTCATATGCTCAACATACGCTTGTCACTTGCCTCGCTTTGGACCTTCAGGTCAACAAGGCCAGTTTACGACGTGTAGCATTTTTGCATGAGGTGCCTTGGAATCTGTACCCTGATGATGATTTAAAATAAATCACTCACCCCAATACCCCAAGGTCGCCTCAGTAGCGGCCTTTTTTATTGCCTAAAAACAAGGAAAAAGCTGATGAATCATCCTATTAATAAAAATGGATTCCCCTCTCCACTGTCCCAGCCGGTTGTAGCTCCTTTTAGCCCAAACTCACGCTTCGCTACAGCCGGTCAATTTGCTACTGTGGTGCTGATCTGGTCACTCACTCCACTTGCAGCCGTCTGGACAGTACATGAAATTCATTGGGCGTGGGGCTTATTTATCCGATTCAGCCTGGCCATTCCAATTGCCCTGGCGTGTCAGGCCTATTTCAGAGTCAGACTGCCATTACACCCGCAAGCTTTACTCAGTTATGCCGCAGGTGCACTCGGCCTGTTTGCATCCATGACCTTTTGCTATATGGGGGCATCCAAGGTCCCTTCCACGGTGATTTCAATCATCTATGGTAGTGCTCCCTTCGTCTCAGGATTACTGACCATTTATATTTTTCGCAGTGAAAAATTTAACGCCTATCAATGGCTAGGCTTGCTGATGGGTATGCTGGGACTGTATTTCGCACTGGGTTTAAATTCGCAAAATTTTCTCTTCGATATATTTGGCATCGGTTTGGAAATTATCGCCATGCTTTTATATGTGCTTTCTGCATTTGCGGTGCGCGCGGTTGCTGCAAATATCCATCCGATCAGTCAGATGACCGGTGCTACAATTGTGTCATGGCTGGGTTATTGTGGTTTATTACCCTTTTTCTGGTCAGAGATGCCCGATCAGCTGCTTTCTTTGTACAGCAGTATAGCGCTCGTCTATAGCGCAATATTTTCATCTGTACTGGCAATGATTTTTTATTATCAACTGCTCAATAAAGTCAAACCCACCACACTAATGCTAATGAACATCATTAGCCCGGTACTGGCCACGCTGTGGGGCACCTGGCTAAATCACGAAATGCTAAGTTCTCATTTTTACCTTGGGCTGCTATTACTATGTACTGGTTTAGCCTGCTATGCTTTGCGCGTACCTGGCAAATAGCCGATAAAATAAAACAGAAAATCCCGGGCTGGATGCCGACCCGGGATTTTCTAAATTCTGGACTCAGGTAAAAAGCTTTTATTCAATGTGAATAATTTTGCCGTGTTCGTCATAATGAACCACACTGACCTTTTGCTGCCGTCCCTGTTCAATATTTTCAACAGCCAAACCAAAATGCTGTCCATAATCGGAAATATTTTTGGCAGAGCTTGTCTGTACTATTTTAGCAGGCACAAAATTCGACCATAACAGCAAGGCCACAGCACAAGCCAATAATGCACTCACCCCATGTTCAATGCCCAAGCCAAAGGCAGAAAAAAGCTGATGGAACAGGTGCTGCTTTTGCAGGCTGACAATTCCCAACACAATCAGTAACGGTCGCCATAATAGCAACCATACCACCCACATCATGGCTGTAGAAGTATTTGATGCATAACGTTTATGCCAAGGCAAGCAATGACGTAAATCAATAATTAAAGGATTATTTTTCATGGATCACTTGCTCATTATTAGACGTTGAATTACGCATGCCCCGGTCGGGACTGACCCAGCGTGCACGCTGGCCAGCGCCACGTAACAATACTTTAGGGAATGCCACAATACTGGCCGTCAGGGTAATCAGCCAGAAAACGAATGGATACCAGATCATCCAGAAGTAATTTTTGCCCAGAGAATGTTCATAACGGCTGTCCATCCATTTACTCAGGGCAAACTGCAACAGACAGGTCACGCCCAAGAGCATGCCGGTACCATACGGTAAAAATGGCGAACTGATGCCCGATATGCCCAGTGGAACAACAAAATGCATTAACCAGAGAATGGCCATAAACAGCATGAGATAAGACCAGACCAGTGTCAGGATCAATTCACACAGCAATGGCCATAAAAAATTCAGTTTCGGTTGAAACAGCACATCGATATTTTTGATCAGCACCTGTGCACCGCCCATGGCCCAGCGCAATCGCTGTTTCCATAAGCCCTTGAATGTTTCCGGCATTAAAATCCACACCAGCGCATTCGGTTCAAAGTGAATATTCCAGCCCGCACGTTGCAACTTCCAGGTAATATCAATATCTTCCGTCAGCATGTCGAGTGACCAGTAGCCGACCTCATGCACCGCACTTTTACGAAAAGCGGTAATCACGCCAGAAACGGTAAACAGCCGACCAAAGCTACGTTGTGCCCGTTTAATCATGCCGACAATCGAAGAAAATTCTCCCACCTGAATACGCCCAATTAAGGTCGAACGGGTACGAATTCGCGGATTACCGGTGACCGCAGCCACGGTTGCATCTTGCAGAAAATGCCGTAACATCCAGGTCGCAGCATGCGGATCAAGCAAGGCATCACCATCAATGCCGAGCAAATATTCAGCATCGGTCAGCAAGCTTCCCGCCTGTAAGGCCATGGCTTTGCCCTGATTATGCGCCAAATGCACCACACGCAGTTTTTCATGCTGATCCGCCAGATGGTTGAGCACGGCTGCGGTGTTATCCGAACTGCCATCATTAATCGCGATGACTTCAAAGTGAGGATAATCCAGCGCCAGTGCATGACTCAGTGTTTCTTCAGCATTATCTCCCTCATTAAAGCAAGGCACCAGCACGGCCACCTTAGGATAATAAGGCAATGCCTCAGGCTGTTGATAGGGAGGATCCCGTCGCTCTTTCCAATAGAAAATCAGTGCACCGATCATCCATAAATACGACATAAATAATGGATAATAAAAGACAAAGTGCAATGCAGAATGCCAAAAATGCTGCAGCGTTGACATATAAAATTCCTTTAAGGAATAAGTTTGCTGGATTTCAAATCAAAGGCTTTGCGCAATACGTGAGTATCTGGATAATCCTGAATCGGGTCATCCGGATAATAGGCTTCATGTATCACCCCTTGGGTATATAAAGACTCAATGGTTTTGGCCATTTCATCTGAAGGAACCCGTTGATTGGTTCGCCAGTTCACCGACTGTAATTCAAAGACCGTCTTCTTCATGCCATTAGGATATTGCTTCACGCGATTAACGATGTCCCGATAAAAAGCATCACTGTCAGTCGCCTGCTCCATATATGGCATCGCCATGATCGCAGTGAAGTCATAACGGTTGATCGACTGTTCCAAAGACTGTGAATACCAGTTTTCTGCATAAGGTTTCAGGGCAACTTGTGCATATAAGTTGCGTGCAGTCAGCAAGAATGGATGATACTGACGGACTTCCTGCGCCAGTTGCATGGCAAAGTCATCGATGTATTTGGTTTTAAATGCTGTCCACTTTTCCAGCTCGGCATCGTTATTACGGATTTTGGCCAGATCGGTGGGTAAACCTATCGCAGCATAAGCTTTTAAGGCCTCAGGGCTGGCATCTTCATAATCAGACAACGTGGTGTCATCGTGAAATAAAATGCCATTAAATGGCACTGTCTTGGCCAGGTCTTGATAAATACCGGCAATCGTTTTACGCGCATCGGCAGAAAAAGGACTTAAACGGTGGTAGCCCATATTCAGATGGTTGGACTCATCGGCTTGCTGGGTCACTACTATATCTTTGGACACCGGGTTATCTTTTGGTAATTCCCAGGCCAGTAATGGCATCCAGGCATAGACCCGACTGACTTGGGTACGGGTCTGAATTTGCCAGGCCACGCGGTTAAACAGGTCGGCACGCATCGGTAAATAATGGTTCGGGAAATACACCATATCTGCTGAACCGTTGGCATCAGGATCGGAAAAGGCTTGTAAATACACGGTATTCACTTTCATCGCCACAATCCGGTCAAGTAGATGATCCAGATTGCGTTCCTGCTGGATTGGATCCTTGTCGTAAATGTAATCCAGATCGATATGCATGATCTTTTGTGGACGGTTGTTGTCGCCTAAATGTTGCTGACGGTTTTGAATTTCCTGGGCCAAATCCTGCGTGGTCATATTGCCTTCAATCAGAATACGGTTGAGCTGCCCCAAAGAACTCTGTGCTGAATCTGCACCATCATCCAGACTAATCGCAACAGGCATACCTAACTGTTGAGCAATGTTCACGGTCTGCATAGTGTAATGACCATAAGGCCATACCATTACGCGTGGTGACTTCAAACCATGGGCACTTAATAACTGGTTATTCTGTTTTAAATCACCCGTAATCCGTTGCTGATAATGTTGATCGGTTTCATAGCTTGCAGATTTAGGATCGTATAACCGTGTCACTGCCGCCGGTTCCATATTGCCCTGCGGATTGCCCAAGATGCCACGATGCAGGTTATAGCTATGACTGGCAATTTCGACCAGACCGCTGTCCTGCATCTCTTTCAGTTCAGACCAAGACAACATTTGATTGCGCTGAATTTTCTCACCTGAAAAGTCAATACTTTGCCCTGCTTTAGGCTCTAGCCATGAACCCACGACTGCCAGCACCACTGGAATTTTATTGGCTTTAGTAATCGGATAGGCATTTTTATAAAATGAAGCATAGCCATCATCAACGGTTAATAAAACCGGTTTGCTCGGTAAGCGGTATTTCCCTGCATGCGCTTTAATCAGCTGATCAACATTAATAAAATGAAATCCATTATTTTTAAGCCAACTGATATGTTGCTGAAACTGCTGCGTCGTTACCGAATAGTCAGGAATCAGGGCCGATTGACGATCGGTAATTTCATGGTAACCAATCACGGTGAGGGTTGGATTGCTGACTGGCAGCGTTTTACTCCAGGCTAAATGAGGCATCTGACATAAAACGGCGGAAAGAGAAGCAGAAAGCAAGGTTGAAAGTAAGCGAGTTGTCATTGAAGAGGTGCTCAAAAAACATTTTATTCTCTGAACACGCAGCATCATTGATTAATAGAAAACTATCCTTTTCATGATTTACGGCATTCAGATCTTTGAACCTGCATTTTTATCCAATCAAGCTGAAACGAAGCTTAAAAAAATAATAGTTTTTGAAAATTAAGCATTTAAAAATATAGGCGCTGTTAACAAAATGACCACGTTTCAACTAGCATAGCTGCTTTTATTTTGCTCAAAGGAGCTAAAAAAAGGATAAATAGCAACAAAAGTGCAGCTAAGTCTTAGAGGGTTGATATTGATCCCTTCCGGCACCCTTGGCAGCATAAAGCTGAACATCGGCAGCTTTCATCAGTTCATGAATATCGCTATACGGATGATTTCGATCCATCCAGGCCACGCCCATGCTTAAGGTCACATATTGCTTCTGATCAGGCCGGTTTAAATGTTCAAACTGGCATTGTCTCACGGCATTTAAAACCTGCTGTAATACGTTTAAAACCACTTCACTTGGCACGTTATGCAGCAGAATGGCAAACTCTTCGCCCCCATAACGCGCCACATAAGCGGAAGGTGGTAAGGCACGCTGAATGACTTGCACCAATTTTTGCAAAATCACGTCACCCTTCAAGTGTCCATAATAATCATTGTAATTTTTAAAATAATCGACATCTAACATGGCAAATGCCAGGGTGTTATTTGTTTGATTCTTGGTCAGGCTAAATAAACGCTGGATCTCGGCATTTAAAGCACGCCGATTAAAAGCCCCGGTTAATGCATCAATTTGAATTTGTCGTTCCAACTGTTTATTCAGCTGATGTAACTGAGAGGTACGTTCCTGTACTTTCTGATCCAGAGATCGGTTCAACTCAAATAAATTATCGTTCAATTGCTGAATATGATGAGTATGGTGGGCATAATTTTTTGACTGCTGAAACATAATCAGCAAGGCATAAAAACTGGTTGAAATAAATGAGAGGTTAAAGGAATCAATCAAGTTAAGACTTAACAAGAAGTCATGCAAGAAAGTAACGCATAATAAAATCACGGCCCATAAATTAATGGTTGAATAGTGCTCTTGCGATTTCACGGTCAGATAAAAACCATAGCCAAAATTTAGAATCAAAATCGGGCTAATAAGGGAACTATAAAAGGCAAAACGCTGAAAAAATTCAGGTACAGTAAACAAGGTTACAACCATATCAATGCTCAATATAAGCATTGCCAGACCATAAACAACCGGATGTAAATAGCGCCGATTGAGTAAAAACATATAACTGATAAAAAAGGTAACTGCCAAATATGTAAACAGATATTCTAGGCGCACTCCCCATAACCAGCTAATATTGGTAAAGGTGGTATAGGCATAAGGTGCTGAAAATAAATTATGTAAAGCCAAGAATAAGATAAAAATACCGAACACAAATACATGGATACTGCCTCGGCCAATCGCCCTTTGAAATACTGAAAACATGAGGGTAAAGATACCTACACCCAGTACAGCACCACAGACCAAACCAATACTCATCATCAACTGCTGGAACTGGCGACTAATGGTGGTCCCTACCCCGATTCGCATCGGATTTTCCAGCCCGCCATGCAAATGATTAAAATTGGACGCTTGGATAGCAATAGTGAAATATTCTTTTTCTACTACAAAAAAAGCAATTTTAGGGGTATTTTCTGTTTGATGGCTGCTTTCATCTTTTCCTACTTTCCCCATCCGAAGGACAAAATCACCATTTAAATACAGTCGGTAAGCACCATATTGATTCGGAATAAAAATCGCAATACGGCGCCCCACAAATTGCTTGGGTATTTTAAAATGACCAACAAATGTACCGTAGGTTTGATTGGTTCCGGTGATGTCCTTAAATGAGGCCGGCAAACTCACTGTGTCAGATTTTAAAACAGAACTGGGGTGAGTAATAAACTGCTGAGGGTAATACTGCCATGTTCCTTTTAACGGGCTAGAACTATCCTCGGTAAACGCAACATCATTCAAGATTTTTTGATGTAAATAATAGGATTCAGGCGCGGCTTCATATAATGCCCAAACCTGTTTTTGTCCCAGACCTATGCATAGACATATGGCGAGAAAAAATTTGAAAAAATGGATCTGTTTCTGAATTTTATACAAAAAGCGAATCATCCTTAAATACGCTTAGCTATTTATTAATGTAGCGATAAAAAAATAAAACTCAAATTATTTTTCACATATCTGCAAGATTCATCCTTGTCTCTTGCAGCATGTTTTTTAATCAGCAATTAATACGCATTAATCACGTGTTTTTACGTCAAACAGCTCAATTTCAAAAATAAGGTTTGAATTAGCCGGAATAATTTTACCCATTTTGCGTTCACCATAAGCCAGATGTGCAGGTACCAGTAATTTACGTTTACCACCGACTTTCATGCCCATAATGCCCTGATCCCAGCCTTTAATCACACGACCAGTACCAATTACAGTCTCAAAGTAGTTACCACGGTCAATCGAAGAATCGAACTTGGTTCCATCTTCCAGCCAGCCTGTGTAATGGGTGGTAATCAACGCACCTTTAACTGCTTCTTTACCTTCACCTACTTTTAAATCAATAATTTCCAATTCATTAATCATGGTCATTTACCTAAACTGAACACCAAATTTTCAATAGTATAACCGGATTTATCCGGATGCTTTAGAATTTAAAGGCATCCGTTTTTAGCTGTATTTAAAAGCTGAGCTCCTGAATATTTGAATTATTCAATAAATAAGCCGTCAATTTTTTATGGTTTTCAGCCGATCCAATTAAAATCCAGCGTCCGTTAAATCTGTGCTCGGTTTTATGTTGCACACTGCGAACCACCTTCATCTTATAGGTCTTAAATAAATCCTCTTATTCATTTTAATTGTTTTCAGGTCTACGTAATTTTTTTATCAGGATGCAAGCCTAGACCTGCAACCTGTATATATTTATTGTAATTGTTCCCACTCCACCACAACTTGGGCATGATCACCAATCAAGGTCCATTCACCATCCATCACGTTTAACTGCAATTGCATGGTACGCTCGCATAATTGTGGCAATGCCTCTGTGGTAGTAGTAGATAGTTTCCACACTTCGACATTGCTTAAGGTTTTTAATTTGCTGTTGCGTTTGTACCATTCATCTACAGCTGAGCCATAAGTAACCACAGCCACCTGCTTGCAACGGGCGCTGGCTTTTTTCACTTTGTCTTCATCCGGACTGCCGACTTCAATCCACTTAACCAACTGGCCGGTTAAATCTTTTTCCCAAAGTGCTGGCTCATCCGTTTCAAACAGATCTTTGGTAAATTCCAAAGACTCACTCGCGAAACGCGCATAAGCCAAAATACGTACCATCAAACGTTCAATGGTTTCAGATGGATGCAAAGCCATGGTGAGTTGATAATCACCGTATTGATGTTCATCCATATTGGCAATGTTCAAATCTGCCTTATAAATTGTTGCTTTAAGCGCCATAAAAGAGTCCTCAAATTTGGCGCTTAGCATATAAGATTTGGACGTATTTTGCTGAAATGTTTTTTAATCCGAATTAATCTGGCACTGAAATAGTTGCTGTTCAAATAACCGCCAATCACGCTGCTTCTGTACAATAATTTCAATACGGTTATCGATGCTTTCTTCTGAAGACTGATAGTTAAATTGTTCGGGATTAAAATTGAAAGTTTTCCAGCCCTGATTGGTATTAAAAATCGCTTTAATCCGCAGCCAATCTTGCTGTTCACAGAGCAAATCCAGCAAGGCATAGAAGTCGAATTGCCAGCGTTTGGGTAATTTCCACCCCGCTACACTATAGCCTTGCGCAGTTTCAACATAGTGATAAGGCAACTGTTTAATTTCCGGTAGCGCTTGCCCCACAGCAAATGTTTTTTGGATTCTCAATAAGGGCTGAATTTTACGTTCAGTTCCCACATAAGGCTGGTCAATTTGTTCAAGCGAGATTTCCTCTTGCCCGCTCATGAGCCAAGTCTGCTGATAGGCTTGATATTCCTTCTTTAAAACCTGTAAAGCCTGTTCATCTGCAAAATCCATAGTGTCAGCATGGGACACCACAATGATTTGTGCCGCTTTTAACTGGTCTGCATACAGGTTCTGTTTGCTCCAATCGTTATCATGCAACCGCGAACCATCCACCACGGTGACCAGTGCCCGCATGGCAATACTTGGCTGCCAGTGCGGTTCGGTCAGCTGTTCCAGCAATTGTGCAGGATGCCCCAGACCTGTAGGCTCGATAAATAACCGATCCGGTTTGCTTTCTGATAATAAACGGGATAAGGCAATCTGCATCGGTAACTGGCTACTGCAGCACAGACAGCCCCCTAACAACTCTTTCACTTCATAGCCTTGGGTTTGCGGTAACATCTGCTGATCAACCCCAATTTGTCCAAACTCGTTCATCAACACCGCCCAGACTTCATTTTCCGGCTTCTGACTGAGCAAATGTTTAAGCAAAGTGGTTTTTCCCGCCCCTAAAAATCCAGAAATAATATGGGTCGGTACCGCTTGAGTGGGAGAAATCAGTTTCAAATCTTACTCGCTTTCAGGTAGATATAATCAGTTCATCAGTAAGCACAACTCACCAATAAAGCTCATTATGATGCTCACTTTCATTTTTTCCGTACCGCATAGTAAAGCATCCTCTTTATTTTAAATCATTCAATTTTTATTGTTTGATCGTTTTAAAGCCTCAATCTACATCATTCACTTCACCTGATTCTTGCTCATGAATGATTGAGTACAAAAAGCTGAATTATGTGAATAATTCAGCTTTTTTATAGTTAAACTACCATATTTTAATGATAGAAAAAAATGATCATTAACCTCAAAAACCATATAATCGATAATACAGATAACTATTAATTATCAATAATTTATAAATTTAAAACCTTTTCCACTGTTTTGTTTTAATTCAATATACCTACTATGGCATAGCTTGTTTAGACCCTCAATTTCACCGTTAATACACTTAAATGAGGATTGATTGAATGGACATTCGCTATGAGCAACAAAACGAATTTCACGACTGAAGTAGCTATCTTGGGCGCAGGTCCTGTTGGTTTAACAATTGCGAACTATTTAAGTAAACAAGGCATTCAGGTCACTGTAATCGAACAGCTTGACAGTTTGATTGATTACCCGCGTGCTATTGGTATTGATGATGAATCATTACGTACCATTCAATCATTGGGCTTGGTTGATCAAGTTTTGCCACATACTACACCTAACCACGCTATGCGCTTTTTAACACCAAAAGGCCGTTGCTTTGCCGACATTCAGCCATTGACTCGTGAATTCGGTTTCTCACGCCGCAATGCCTTTATTCAGCCTCAGGTCGATAATGTCTTACTGCAAGGTTTGAACCAGTATGAAAACACTCAAGTACTGTTTTCACGTCAATTGAGTGAATTCAGCCAGGATGCCAACGGTGTAACACTTAAGATTCAAGATAAAAATCAGAAAGAAGAAACTGTTCAAGCAAAATATTTAATTGCATGTGATGGCGGTAACTCAATTGTACGCCGTACTTTAAATATTGGTTTTGATGGTAAAACTGCACCGAATCAATGGATCGTGATCGACATTGAAAATGATCCTTTGGCAACACCACACATTTACTTGTGCTGTGACCCGGTGCGTCCTTATGTGTCTGCTGCACTTCCGCATGGTATCCGTCGTTTCGAATTCATGGTAATGCCGGGTGAAACTCAGGAAGAGTTAAGCAAACCGGAAAACATCGCCAAATTGCTGTCTAAAGTATTGCCGAATGCCGAAAATATCGAAGTGATCCGTCAACGTGTCTACACCCACAATGCACGTATTGCCGATAAATTCCGTGTCGACCGTATTTTGCTTGCCGGTGATGCTGCACACATTATGCCGGTATGGCAAGGTCAGGGATATAATAGCGGTATGCGTGATGCCTTTAACCTGGCTTGGAAAGTTGCGCTAGTGGTACAAGGTAAAGCAACTGCAGATTTACTGGATTCTTACCAGATTGAACGTAAAGACCATGCCAAAGCCATGATTGATCTTTCAGTAATGGCAGGTCACGTGCTCGCGCCACCGAAAAAATGGCAAGGTTTCGTTCGTGACGGTATTGCCTACGCATTGAATTACATCAAGCCGATTAAACAATATTTGCTTGAAATGCGTTTCAAACCAATGCCGAAATATAACGATGGTGCATTGCTGGCAGATGGTAAAAAAGAATCTCCTATCGGCAAGATGTTTATCCAGCCGCACGTGAAACTTGAGTCTGGTGAAAAAGTTTTACTGGATGACGTGATTGGTAACGACTTTGCCATTATTGCCTGGGGTGTAGATCCTCAATGGGGTCTCTCGGATGCCACTATGCAAGTCTGGAAAAAATTAGGCATCAAATTTATTCAGGTCATTCCCGAAGTTCAGTTTGGCAATGAAAACCGTAAGCAATTTGACGGCGTGATTACCATTGGCGATATCGGCACCGATATCCGTACATGGTTTGGTAAAACATCTGACTCGGTTGTTATTTTACGTCCTGACCGCTTTGTGGCAGCTCTGGCGATTCCACAAACGCTGGATCACGTCAGCCAGCAGCTGTTTAAAAAGCTGCATGTAAAATAATACCGATATAAAAATACATTCACTGAATCCTATTCAGAGGCCTGACCACGTGAAAGCGTGGTCTTTTTTTATCTAAATTTTTTAATGATATAAATTGCATATTCCTATCCAAATGTGCATCCAGAAGTGTACATAACTGCTCACCCATTTTTCCTTTTCTTGGACAAAGAAAAAAACCAATTACCCATTCATGAATAATTGGTTAGGTTTCTAATAATTAAAATTAACCAGTTTAGTGTTCCAGAGTACAACGGCGGAACTAAACAAAATTAGTCAAAGAATCAAATTAATTACTGAGGTCTCTCAATCTTTGAGCAACAAGATGAGTGTGCTGTCTATCAACAGTGCTTAAACCCATATGCTCTGACTCAGCCCAAACTAAATACTCGAATATATCTTGTAATGATTTTTTATCTATCAACATTTTATACAATGGCGCAACATAGCCATCATATTCATCAAATGCTTCTGAAATATCCTGCACACCAATAGGATCCCATTCTTTTAAAAGAATAACTGAAATACTTTTGTGTAATGATTCAACAAGCTCTATATTTTCTTCCACTATAGATTTCCTTTCATAGTTATTACGACTCGACCTGTTTTGGAATCTACGATAACTCGAACATTATTCACCGGATCATAATATCCATTCTTCCCTGCTCTAGTTAGATGAGACTAAGTATTCAAGTGGTTGTTGATTTTGCCTAAATGAAAAAACAAAATAATATTAATCATTGATTTTCTGCAACCATGGTACACCTTTCATCGAATCACGCTGGGCCAGAAGCTGAATAAACGGCTTAAACTCATCCAGATACGGCAATATTTTCAGATAGATGGCAAAAATCACCCAATAACCCAGAAATAAATCTGCTGCTGAAATTTTATCACCCAGCAAATACGGATTTGCTTCTTGCATACCCTTTTTTAGAAATGCCAATACGCTCTCTTCATGACCAAAAGTCAGGCTCCGTTTTCTTTGTTCAATTTGCTCGTCCGGCACGTTAAGCCCTTTTAAATCCATAAACTCAGTCAAAGGACCATGAGCAAAGAACATCCATTTCAGATAGGCACCGCGCTTGGGGTCATCCAGGGCGGGCGCCCAACCTTTTTCTATATATTTATCGGCCAGATAGGTAAATATGGCCGCGACTTCGGAAATCATGATCCCTTGATCGATCAGGCAAGGTACTTTCCCCATGGGATTAATATTTAAATATTCAGCCTGATGCATGTTTTCATAGGGCACGTTTATCTGTTCAATCTGGTCTTCTATACCCAACTCTTTTACTAAAAGCATCACGGTCATGCCACGGGACTGGGTATTGTTATACAGCTGCATCATTTTCATTCGACCTCTGTTGTTATTTTAGTTTTTTAAATGAACTTCTTTCATAAATGCATTTTATTTCTCCAGATGGGAGAAAAATAAGGAGGGGGGTGTCAGTCGTTATGAAAGAAGTCTAGCATAGAGCACTTTGCTGGCCTGTGGATGATGATTATGTGACAGATTCCCCCGGTAACGATGCTTTCATCTCTTTAAAAGCATCGTGTGATATCGGACATTTTTTAAAAGAAACCCATATAGAACTGTTCTTTCAAGATTTTTAAAATGAGTTCAATCAGCTCATTTTTTTGCCCTTTACGATAACTGGCATATAGGTCAATCATCGGTAAAGGTTCAATGGTATTTTTCACGATAATTTTATCGCCCAATAGCGGGATCACATAAGTAGGTACCAGACTCCAGCCCACCCCCATCCCGACTAAATTGACATTTAACAGAATATTGGTCGAATGCTGTACGATGTTGACATCCAGTTTCGATTGCTTAAAAAAATCGGTAATAATCTTGTGCAACTGCGGTGAAGCATCTTCATCACTAATGACAAAGTCCTGATGATTAAAACTTTTGATACTAATATGACGCTGCTCGGCAATCGGTGAATCCTTAGGCACAATTAAGGCCAGAGGTTCACTAAAAATTTGCACATGTTCCAGCTCGTCCGATTCATCGACATAGCGGGTAAAGGCAATATCAATATCGCCTTTTTTTAAGGCTTTCAGCTGGTTGGCATCAGTCAGACTATGAAAGTTGATTTTGATGTCGGGAAAATGGGCCCGTATATTCGGCATGATATAGGGAAAAATTTTCATTTCTGCTACAGGTACAAAGCCAATATTCAGCTGGTCTTTGTTCAGGTTGGCAATTTTCCGTGCATCATCAATAGCCTTTTCTGCATGCTCTAAACTCAGCAACGCTTCTTTTAAAAAGGATTTCCCTGCTTCAGTCAGTTCAACTTTACGGTTAGATCGAACCAGTAACTGAACCCCAACTTCCTGTTCCAGGTCTTTAATTTGCTGGCTCAAAGAAGGTTGCACCGTACACATACGCTGCGCAGCCTTGGTAAAATTCAGCTCTTGTGCAACTGCAACAAAATAGCGTAAATGACGTAATTCCACGTACCGTACCTCTTTATTTCGGTTGCTTCAATGATGCTGAAACTGTGTACTTATATACAAATAGGGTCAGCACAGTAATCACAGCACAGAATAAATAACTCAATTGATAACCATAATAGGCAATCATCAATCCTAAAATCACTGAACCGGTTGCCATGCCCAAATCAAACAGGGTAAAGAATGTGGAAATGGCATGTCCCATACGCTGTTTGGCTACAGACTGAATGGCAATGGTTTGAAAACAAGGAAACAGTGAGCCATAGCCAATACCAATAAATATAGCAGATAACCAGAGCAGCCATTGATTGGAGATCAAACTGACCACCACTAGACCGATGGCAAAGAAAATAAATGAAGGATAAATGACTGCACTGGCGCCCTTGCGATCATAAATTTTGCCTACCCATGGCCGCACCACAATCATGGAAACAGCGAAGACAATAAAAAACAGGCTGGTATACGCAAGCAGATCTTTAGATTCACTATAAGCGGTAATGAAACTCATAATGCTGGAATAGGCAAAGGACGTCAGCAAGGCGACAAAACCAATGGGGATAGCACGTGTTTCAATAATGTCATGCCAGCCCAAAGGTTTTTTCTCATTTCTCTGTGCTGCCGCAATCACTCTTTGATGTTGTTGTACCGGAATGATTAAACAAAAAATAAAGCCCAGACCGATCACCGCAGTTAACAGCGCAAATAACATCTTAAAATCAGTAAACTGCAGCACAGTTAAGGCAATTAAAGGCCCAAATACTACGGCAAGGTTGGTCGACATGACAAAATAGCCCATACCCTCGCCTTTACGATGATCGGGAATAAAATCATTGGCGATCGGTACGGTCACGGTGGTTAATACACTAAACCAGATGCCGTGAATAAATCGAATCAGTAATAAGGCCCACATGCTGTCGGCAAATAAATAGCTAAAAGCAAAAAGCACAAACAGCAATTCTGAACTGCGAAAGGAGATTTTTTTCCCTAATTTTTCCACAATCAGTCCGGAAAATGGACGAACTGCAATTGAAGACAACAGAAATAAGGTCAGTGCCAAACCTGCTTCTTTAACCGTTCCACCTAAATCCTTCATGATGTAAATCGGCAAGACGGTTAATAAAGCGTAATAATAGGTAAATAAAAACAGGTTATTGCAGAGGCACAATATAAACGAGCGATTCCACAGGCGCTCAGTGTTTGTCGCAGACATAATGACCAACTTAGCGGTAGCTATTGTTACTTTTGAACCAGAACAGGTTGCATCACCAGACTTACAAGATTGCTTATGTAAGTTTCATCAGGCATGCAATTAAAGAAAATAATCTGATAATGAATCGGTCCGTAAAGCGTATCCAGCATCAGTTCAAAGGGATAATCGGCAATAATTTCATTACGCTCTATCGCAATTTGAATCAGCTTGCGTGTCTGTTCACGACGCGGTAATAAATACTGTCTAAAGAATTCACCGGCAGCTTCACGATACTCTGCCAGAACCACCAGTAAGGCGCGTCCGACTGGATGATTGAGTGCAAGGGACAATTTTAAAAGCTGCTGGTTCAGATTAAATTCCAGACTCTGCTGAAAGTCCAGATCAAAGACCGAAGCAGTTTGCTCTTTAAAGGCATCAAAGACCAGATCCGATTTATGCTTCCACCAGCGGTAAATGGTCGACTTTCCCACGCCTGCCCGGGCTGCAATATCTTCTACCGTTAAATGACTGTAATCATATTCTTCCAGCGCTGCGATCACCGCCTTCAAAATACATTGCTTGCGACGGGAAGTTTTCTCTAACTCAGACATTGCCCCACCAAAACGAAACGATACGTATCGTTTTATATTAGGCTAATTTCTGCTTGCTGTATAGAGCTGATCTTCCCTTTAAAATCAAAAAAAGAACCGCTTCAAAGCGGTTCTTTTCATTCAATACTTATTAGCATTGTGAGGTTTTTTTATAAATACTGCATGATGGGTGATGGCTTTCTTGCAAGCGTGCCACCTTACGATGCTCAGCAGCCTCAAAACGGCAACGTTTCCAGTCATTATCCAGCTTTAATGGAGGAATCTGTTTCGGCTTACCATTTTCATCCACTGCCACCATAGTAAAGTAGCAACTATTGGTATGACGCACCGTACGCTTTTGGATGTTCTGTGCTTCTACGCGAATCCCGATTTCCATTGAGGTACGACCGACATGGTTGACACTGGCAAGAAAAGTAACCAGTTCACCAACATGAATCGGTTCTTTAAAATTTACTTTATCAACCGACAAAGTCACCACATAACTGCCTGAATAACGGCTAGCACATGCGTATGCGACCTGATCCAGTAATTTTAAAATTGTTCCGCCATGAACATTACCTGAAAAATTTGCCATATCAGGAGTCATTAAAACTGTCATGGTTAATTCAGACTGGTCATCTAATGCTGGAGCAATTTGATCTAATGGGGACATCGCGTTCTCTAGACTCTTTTACAGACAATAGTATAAGGAAGGATTATATCGTTTTTCTATGCAATAAAATGTCGAAATTGGCAATAAAACCATCATTATTATTTATAGTGATTCTGCCATCATTCAAAAAAATATATATCAATTTCACCAACTCACTGACACATAAGCATTTTTCTTATAGCCTGATTTTAATAGAATATTTGTTCTAAAAATTAGATTACAAAAATATGGCTCTGCATTTTAAAACATATACTGCGGTCATTACTTGAATAGGTTAGGATAAAACAAAAATTAAATCCATTTAGGCACAAATACTCTTGTTTAACCTGTCACATCAGACAGATCAAACAGTCGCATTTAAATAAGCTCAAGCGGTTACATTACGCAGCATTTCTTTTGAAATATTGCCATAACTCAACACATTCTGCTGGTCCAGCTGGGTCTCAACACTATAAGTACCATCGGTGTTTTCCGCAATTACGGTAAATACCAGATTGCCCATACTCGCCATTTTAACTTTCTGGCCTATGGTAAATTTTTCTATTTTCATACTGCTGCTATGCATTTAACCATCCTTACAGAAATATGTTTTTATTGCCATTTCAATGAAACTCAGTTTAGAGAATTTTTATTTACCGGTAAACTTAAATCATTGAACAAAAACATATTAATATAAAAATTATATTGCATGAAAGCTTAAATCACTTAGTTTATTTTATTGAGCAATATCAATTGATTAGTTTATCTTTATAGTATAAACCTATGGGTTTTGATTAATTATCCACCCAAACCAGAATTAAAACAGACTAAAACCTAACAGCAACGCAATGATGAATCTGAAATCGGCCTGGATTTGATGTCATTATTGCGTCCTATTGAACGGTCTAATCCTGTGCGCTTAATTGCTGAATGGTATGACCGAATGGATAACGCTTCTGTTTCAATAAAGCTGTAATTACATTTAATTGATTTTCTGTTGCATCTATCCCTGCTTGCATGGTCATTTCACGACCTTTTACATCAAATATATGCCCTTTTTCCCTTAAATCTGGCTGAATTACGATATCTGCATGTTTCAGCTCTTCTTCAGCTAAACGGTTCTGCATAATATTAATATTTTGATTGAACATTCCCCACACATTGCTGGTTTCGGTATGCATCGGTTGTGCCAGAATATCAACGGCAATCACAATATCCGCACCCAAATCACGTGCCACACCTACCGGAACCGGGCTAACCAGGCCGCCATCCACATATTCATCTGCCCCAATTTTGGTCGGAATAAACATGCTTGGAATAGACACGGAAGCACGTACCGCCTGTCCTGTATTGCCATAATTAAAGACGACTTTTTTGCCTTCCTTTAACTCGGTCGCTACCACGTACATCGGTATTTTTAATGCTTCCAACGAGGTATTATTGACTTGCTGATTGACATAATTTTCAACTTTTTGGCCATCAAAAAAACCTTTCATATCCAGTTTTACATCCCGAACATCATTGGCTTTCATGTTTAAAGCAATATGGCGTAGCTCTTCTGCGGTTTTACCACTGGCATAAATGGAACCCACAATACTGCCCGCACTGGTTCCTACAATCAAATCAGGGCGTATACCTTGCTGCTCCAATACCTGAATGACCCCGATATGGGCATAGCCTCGAGCGCCGCCACTGCCCAATACCAAGGCAACTATAGGACGGTTTTCCTGCTGTTTGAGTTTTTTAAAATTAACTCGATCTGCCCGAACTTGAGCATCTACAGCCGGTGGCTCAGATAGTCCTGTCGAACCCACAGTAAGCTTAGGCTGAGAAACCGTTTGACATCCCCCCAACCCCAATACTGCCAAAACAATAAAACTAAATTTAATGTTGCTCATGAACCACCTAAAAATAAATAAAGCTGTTCGCAAAAAGGCATATAGTTTAAAAATGATCTATTTGTAAAACTGTAGTATTTCGTAAAGTGATCCTCACAAAATATTAGTCTTTAAAAGACCATGTTTCATATATATTTGCCCTCTCATATTTATATTATCCCATCTTTTGACCTATTTTTTATAGCCAGCTTTTGCATATAAGATCAATACTAATGACTCGCCTATTCATCAGATTGCTAAATATTAATTGGAGATTAAAAATACATTTTCAAATAAAAAAGAGGCGAACCAGTCGCCTCTTTTTTAAATTTCTAAAACTTAAACATTAGAAATTATATTTTGCCATCAAACCGACACGGTTATCTTTATATGACTCACCAGCAAATGTGTCACGCTTACCATTGATATATTCAATACCTAGGTCAATCGGTGCAGCCGGTGAATAGATAAAGTTAATCCACGCTTGTTGCACTTTTTCATTTGTTGTCGGATTCAATCGTGCGTAGTCAGTACCATCATCAGCAAACAATGCGCCATAAGCCAATGTTGAACGTAAGTTAGGTAAAATCTTATAGGTTGCGCCGACTTGAACCGCATTAAACTCATTCTGCTCAACACTGTTATTCACCGAATCTACAGAATAAGCGCTATTGCTACCATAGAGGTAGTTACTGTTACCCACCACATGCGAAACATCAGCAGACACTTTTAATGGATCGGCAACTTGATAATTTACCCCTGCAGCTACACCCCAGCCTGTTTTGTCATCATCTGCTGTGGTTGATTTATAATTTTCAACCAAAGCACGTGCGGACAAGGAACCTTTACCATCGGCAAAACCTTGTACTAATTTTGCCGTTAAATTAGGTAAACGATATTTGATGTCTGCTGTTGAGCCTGCACTGTCCCCTTCTTCAGCTGAAACGAAAAGTTGAGTTTGCGGTGCAAGTTTAAGACCATAACGTACTTGAGGAACACGTGCTGTACCGCCACCAATATTTGTATTAAAGTCAATCATTTCTGGCGCATGACTTGACAAGAAATTAGAAGTCGTTTGACCAAATAACCAGTCGTTATAAGTCAAATAAGCATGACGGATACGCAAGTTTTCAGTTGCACTGGCAAAGTCAACCTCTACCTTACCGCCGACTTTTGCATCACCTACGGGTGTATTAAAATCTAAGCCTAAACGAGTCGTTTTTGCTGTCGCACGTAATTTATCTTGTGTAGTACCCGTACTAGTATGAGTATTATTGAAGTCGTTATCTGCACCCTCAATAATGTAGTTGGCATCACCACGGACAAAACCGTATAAGTTTACACTTGCACCTGCTTTAGATTTAAAGCCGGTTAATACTGATTCAGACTTCGCTGCAGGTGCTGCTGCAAGCTGTACTGGCTGTGCTTTGACTTGTTCAATTTGAGTTTGTTGCTGTTGTTGAACTTGCTGTTGTTGTTGAATTAAAGATTTTAATGCTTCTACTTCTTTACGTAAGTCCTGAATCTGTTTTTGTTCAGCTGTGCCCGCATATGTAGTGCTTGCCATTACCGCTGTAACTGCTAGTGCTAAACCTTTAGCGATAAATTTACCGTTACGTAATTGACTCATTCTTAAAATCTCCGATTTGTTAAATATTCGCATTCCATGCATCCAGTGATTTTTAAAAACCCAATAAATCTATGAAAAAAATACCCTTCAAAAATTAACAAGCTTAAAAAATCATTGCATTTTCAGCTTATGAGTACAGTAAAAAAACTTAAAAAATATTATAAAATTACAACATGTAAAAACTTACATATCACGGCAAATCTAGCAATTTTTAGCTTTTATTAAAATCAGTTTTCCCGAACACTGATTGAAAAATGATCTTATTTTTAGATATCATAAAAAAATAATGTGAATATTCTTAGGCTTAGGAAAATCCTACCTAAAGCTAAACAACCAGACATTCGACTAATGTATATAACACCGTGGCGCTAAAAAACTCATTTCAAAAGGAATTTTCATGAATTTACACCTCGTTCAGCATGTGGATGATGCAATTACTTCTCGCCATTCAGTCCGTGCTTTTTTGCATCAGGCGATTGAACCACAAATCATTAAAGACATTTTAACAGTGGCAAGTCGGGCGCCTTCAGGCACCAATACCCAGCCCTGGAAAGTCTATGTAGTGACTGGAAAAAAGTGTGATGAAATGGTCGAGCGGGTGTGTAAGGCACAACTTGAAATTTATGCCAAGCCTGAACTTGCAGAGCAGTATCAGGAAGCCTTCGCCTATTATCCAGAAAAATGGATTTCCCCTTTTATTGACCGTCGCCGTGAAAATGGCTGGGGTTTATATGGTTTATTAAATATTCAGAAAGGTGAAAAGGAAAAAATGGCGCAGCAGCAACTGCGCAATTTTCAACTCTTTGATGCACCTGTTGCCCTATATTTCACCGTGAACAAAGCCATGGGCATTGGCTCAAAAATGGATATTGCCATGATGATTCAAAACGTGATGATTGCAGCCAAAGCCCGTGGACTGGATACTTGCCCCCAGGCGGCCTGGAACCATTTTCACTCCATTGTACTGGATGTGCTGAATGCCCCGGAAGATGAAGAACTGGTTTGTACAGTCGCGCTTGGTTATGCTGATCCTGAGCATATCGTCAATCGCTTTATTACGCCGCGTATTGCTGTTGAAGAATTTGCCGTGTTTATGGATGAATAAGCGGGATTCAATTAAAAAAGAGACCTTAACCAGTCATAAGATTAAAGGTCTCTTTTTATATGCTGATATTTAGGTATTTATACTTTTATTCTGGAATTGTCTGCTAAGTTGCATGATTGCAAGCAAAGTAACCCCCACGAAGATCAACATTAGAATTCCCATATTGAGCAGTGAATTCCAAATTAGAAAATTCAAGATGATGCCACCGAGCAAACCACAGGCAAACTGCATACTTCCCATAACAGCACTGGCTGTACCGGCTTGGCTGCCTTGCTCCGACATAGCCAAGGCCATCGCATTGGGACCGGTAAAACCAATGCCCGAAACTGCCCAGAACATGCCAATCAATACCAGCCATAATGGGCTATGATCAGTTAAACCTGCAATGAATAAAATGCAGGCTCCAAGCAACTGAATGATGCTGCCTATTTTCAGACGACTCAGGACCGAAAATTGATGGCCAAGCTTTTTATTCAGGGTGGATAACAACATGATACCAAAAGCATTCAGACCAAAGGCATAAGCAAATTGCTGTTGAGTTAATCCATAATCATCCATCAATACCGAAGCGGATGAACTGATATAACAGAACAAAATGCCACCAGAAAAACAGCCGGCCAGCATTGGCCATTTAAAACTAGGGTCTTTGAAAATACTGCCGTACAGCCGGATAATCTGGGCGACATTCAGCTTTAAGCGACGTTCCTGCGGCAAACTTTCTTTAAAGAAAAAGTGTACACAGACCACGCAGATCAGCCCAATCAAGGTTAAAAAGACAAATACCGCCTGCCAGCTAAAGAATGTCAATACCATTGCCCCTAAACTTGGTGCGATAATTGGCGCAATCCCCATCACAATCATCATACTGGCAAAGGCCTGAGCAGAAGCCTGCATATCCAGACGGTCACGAATTGCAGCCCGGGCAATCACAACCCCTACGCAGCCCCCAACCGCCTGTAAAATCCGCGCAACAATTAAACTCCATTCATTGCTGGCAAAAATACAGAGCAGGCTTGCAACAATATAAAGGGTTAAACCAAAATAGAGTGGAGCTTTACGCCCAATCCGGTCACTCAAGGGTCCATAGATTAATTGCCCCAATGCTAAGCCTAAAAAATAAGCCGGTAAGGTATTGGCCACCATTTGCGTGCTGACGCTAAAATCCTGAGCCATTTGTGGCAAGGCTGGCAGGTACATATCAATAGAAAGTGGACCAAGTGAGGTCAATAATGCCAGCAACATGATCCATGCCGTGGAATATTGCTGTGTAGATTGCTGTACAGACATATCTATATTCAATTTTTAAATGCAGGCTTTAAAGACAAGCTTACACTGTACATAGTATTATTTCTAAGGATTGAGAATGAAATTTCACATAATTTCACTCCCTGATGCATAAATCCTTTAGTGATTAGGACATAACTTGAAATCTTGGCTTACGCGTCTTAAACAAGCGACTTATAACACCACCTTCATGTATAACCTGCGCATGATTATTGCATTTGCAGGAACTGCCTTTGTGCCCTATTTCATGGGACAACAGCTTTTTACCATTCCCTTGACCTTAGGTGTGGTTGCTGCCGGTTTAAGTGATATTGATGACCGTTTTTCAGTGCGGATCATGAACCTGATTTATACCTACATCGGCTTCTTTATTACCGCTATCTCGATTTATTTTTTATTTCCTCATCCTTTTTTATTTGCCTTGGGGCTGATTGTGTCCTGCATTGGCTGGATTCTGCTCGGCTCATTAGGACGGCGTTATGCGACCATTTCCTATGGCTGTCTGGTGATCTCGGTCTATTCGATGCTGGGCGTTTCTCTCTTTGATCAATGGTATATGCAGGCTGGACTGCTGGTTGCCGGTGCGATGTGGTATGGCCTGCTGTCCACCATCAGTTTTCTGTTATTTCCGGTTCGTCAGGTTCAGGACAAACTGTCTCAATGTTATTCATCACTGGGGGACTTTCTGTTTGCCAAATCGAACTTGTTTGATGTCGATATGACTCCAGACAGTTATCAACAAAGCATGATTGAGCTGTCGCTGGAAAATGGCAAGCTGGTCGGTATTTTCAATGAAATGAAAACTGCCCTTTTAACCCGTTTAAAAGGTGACCGTGGACAAAAAGACACTCGCCGCAGCCTGCAATATTATTTTGTGGCCCAGGATATTCATGAACGTGCAGACTCAGCGCATATTGATTATCAGAAACTGGTCAAGATTTTTGAACATAGTGATATTTTATTTCGCTTTCAACGCATTCTTTCCATTCAGGCCAAAGCCTGCAAAGATTTAAGCCAGAGCATTTTAAACCGTGAAACCTATCAGCATAACAAACGCTTTAAACATGCTTTTGCCAACTTAAAAATATCGTTGGAAAAACTCCGTGCCGAGCAGCAATACGATCAGGTTTGGGTCAATGCCTTATTTTCCCTATATCAAAATTTAAAGTCGATTGATGCCCAGCTTCGTAATGTAGAAACAGAGCGGCATATCAAGTTCGATAGAAGCAAACATATTGAAAACCAGCTGAAAGACGATGACCTAAAAGGCTGGGATGATATTGTGATCCGGATCAAGCAGCATTTAACCCCTGAGTCGGTGCTGTTTAGACACGCAATTCGTGTCTCCATCGTTTTGCTTATTGGCTATATTTTTGTTCAAGTGACCAATATTGAATATGGCTACTGGATTTTATTAACCGCTCTTTTCGTCAGCCAGCCCAACTTTAACGCCACCAAACGCCGCCTGCGTTTACGGATTGTCGGCACCTTGGTCGGTATTATTCTCGGTTATGCCGTTTTGTATTTTATTCCTTCTATCGAAGGTCAATTATTACTGCTGATTTTAAGTGGTGTGCTGTTCTTCGAATTACGCAGTAAGCAATATGCCCAGGCCACCGCCTTTATCACTATTTTGGCATTAATTAATTTTAACCTTGATGGTATGGGTTTTGCCGCAGCCCTGCCCCGTATGATTGATACCCTAATTGGCTGTGCTTTGGCCTGGTTTGGAGTAAGCTTTATCTTCCCGGACTGGAAATTCCGCCGTTTACCCCGCACGATCCGACGTTCACTTACCGCTCAATGTGAATATTTAGCCGAAGTCATTGAACAGTACAAAAATGGACGTAATAACGGTTTAAAATATCGTGTGGTGCGTCGTGCTGCGCATAATAACGATGCAAATGTAGCTTCACTGATTTCCACTTTAGCGACAGAGCCTGATTTTGATCCGACGCAAAAAAGCCTGGCTTTTGAGTTTTTGTGCCTGAACCACACCCTGCTCAGTTATATTGCTGCATTGGGCGCACATCGTGAAAAAATTGCAGATCAGGAAGTACTTCAGCTTCTAGATCAAGCGATGGATGACATTGAAGGTGCATTGTTAAAAGACGAAGTACCCGACCTGACGGCACAGAATATGTTGAATACCATACGCCAGCGTTTAAGCCAAAATAATGAAGATGATCAAAAATCTCTGATTGTTTTGCAGCAATTATCGTTGATGTTAAGTATTCTGAATCAACTCAGTCGTTTAAAGCAAAGTCTAAGCCATGACCGTGATGAAAAGGCCACCGAATTAGCCTCGTTATAAATAGGATGATTTTGGAACAATATACTCACTGAATTGGTATAAATAATGCTAAACTTTTTACAGTTCTAAATTTGTTATTTTCATTATGACCGCGAAAAATTTATACGCTTATACCCTACAGCCTGTGAACTATGAAATTTCTGAGGCTGAACAACGTCAAGCTCAACTTGCCATCTGGCGTAGCACCAATAAAATCGGCACTAAAGCATGGATCATCATGGCAGCTGTTGCCCTGCTTTCTATTGTCGGCATCATCTTGCTGAAGAACTATTCCACCATTTTCTGTTGGGTAGCTTTGGTCTGTGTGGTTGCATACTTACTCATTCGTAAATTCGGCCTGGAATGGTATGTGAAACGCAAGATGAATGAGTTTCCGGTACAGGAAATTAAAGGCATTCGTTTAGGTGTTCAACCACACGGCCTTATTATGCGTCAACAGATGGGCGCACAAGAAGGTGTAGGTGCTATTGGTTGGAAAGATGTGTATGAATGGTATAACACCCCTGACTTTATGTTGATTAACTTCAAGGTAAAAGGTCAGCAAGGCGCTTATATTCTTCCAAAACGTATGGATTCCAAGAACTTTTCTTTCAAGACCATTCGTAAGCACTTAACAGAAGCTGTGGGCGAAGCAAAACAAATTTAAGCCATGTGCTAGAAAAAATTTAAATAAAAAACCTCCAGAACTGGGGGTTTTTTAATAAATAGAAATAAAGATGAGAATGAATATTAATCTCAAAAATACATACTTTGTACAAAAAGATCAGTTATAATCCGCCTAATTCTGTCCATTTTCAGTATTCAATTCGGTCATGTTAAAAAAAATATTTTTCCAGATTCACTGGTTTCTTGGTATTACTGCCGGGTTAATCCTCTCGATTATGGGGATTACTGGTGCCATTTACTCATATGAACAACCCATTCAAAAATGGCTCAGTCCGGATAGTTATACCGTCCAGGTGGAAAACCGAGACAAATTAACCCCTGCCGAACTGTATCAGCATTTTCAAAAAACTGATCCAGAGATGAAAATTAACAGCATCACCGTGGCCAAAGACCCGACAGCATCTTCGAGCATTAATATTGTCAAAGAAGGTGCACGTAAGGGTTATAACATGATGATTAATCCTTACACTGCCGAAGTTTTACCTGAAATCAAGGGCCAGAAATTCTTTAAGTTTATCGAACAGTTACACCGAAATTTAACCATCGGACCTGTCGGCAAACAGATCACCGGGGCTTCTACCCTCATGCTGATCTTTTTTGTACTCAGTGGTCTATATCTGCGCTGGCCAAAAAAGCATTCTTTTAAACAGTGGTTCATGATCAAGCCCCAACTGAAAGGCCGTAATTTCCTTTGGGACTTACATGCCGTTGTAGGTACCTGGGTGGTTATTTTCTTCCTGATTATAGCGTGTACAGGCTTAACCTGGTCTTATGGCTGGTGGCGTAGCGGCTTATATACGGTCATGGGTGTTGAACAACCGAAAAACAAAGCAGAAGATCAAGCTAAAGGTGGTGAAGGCCGTGCCAATCGTGAGGGTTCAGGCGAAGCAATGCGTAATGCAGCTACAGCTAACCCTGAAAAAGCTGGACCTGCGAATGATCACGGACAAACTGCTGAACATCAGCGTGGTGAAAAACCCGAGAAAAACGGCTTAAATCCGGAACAGATCAATCTGGCTCTCAGCCAAAGCTGGAACGGCTTTAATGCACAAGTGGGTCGTGATTATTCAAGCATTACACTGAATGTACCGAAAAAGGCCAATGGTGAACTTGAAATTAGCTTTGTCGATGCTATTCCGCAACACGAACGTGCACGTAACAAAGCCACATTTGACTATAAAACTTCAACCATTAAAAAAATGGATTTGTATGAAGATCAAAAGTTAAATGAAAAAATCATGAGCAGCATGCTGCCGGTGCACCGTGGTAGCTTCTTTGGTCCGGTGTATCAATTCCTGGCAATGCTGGCTGCTTTGAGCATGCCATTGTTCTTTGTCACTGGCTGGATGCTGTATCTGAAACGTCGTAAACAGAAGAAACTGACTCAAGCTGCACGTAGTAGCTTAACGGAGGTCAATATTGATGCCAATGCAAAACCCTGGCTGATTGTCTATGCATCACAAACCGGTATGGCAGAACAGCTGGCTTGGCGTACTGCAACCAGCCTGCAACAGGCACAGCAACCTGTCAGCGTAAAAGCCATGCAACAATTAAGCCTGGAGGATTTAAAAAATACCGAACAGGTGCTATTTGTGGCCAGTACCTATGGTACCGGTGAAGCACCTGATTTAGCATCGGGTTTTGCCAAAAAAATACTGCGCAAAAAAGCTGATTTAAGCCATCTGCACTATGCAGTATTGGCCTTAGGTTCGCGCGAATATGCTGACACTTTCTGTCATTTTGGCCATGCAATTGATGACTGGTTAAAACAGAATGGTGCACAGCAGCTGTTTAATATCATTGAAGTGGATAATGCCAATCAAGAGCAGATTCAGGCATGGAATACGGCTTTAGCAAAAGTAACCCAGCTTGAATTGCAAGCCATGAATATCAAAAAAACCTTCGATCGCTGGACCTTAACCCAACGTGATCTGCTTAACCCGAACAGCGTAGGGGCGCCAGCATTTAATATCGAGTTAAAGCCGGATCATGAAGTGACTTGGCAGGCCGGCGATATTGCCGAGATTCAACCAGGCAATAGTGCTGAACGTATTGCGAGCTTTATGCAAAAGCATCAAATTCAGCCGAATACTCAGGTCGATTCATTACAGATCAGTATTGAACAAGCCTTATGGGATAAAGATTTAACTGTTGAAGTTGAACCTTTTGCCAATATGGATCATTTACTGGAGCAACTTCCTACACTGCCTTCACGTGAATATTCGATTGCCAGCATTCCTTCACAGCAAGTTCTGCGTTTAGTGGTACGCCAACAGTCCGATGCCCAAGGTCAACTAGGTCTAGGTTCAGGCTGGCTGACCCAACATGCGGCATTGAATAGTGAAATTGCACTGCGTATCCGTAACAATGAAGCTTTCCACCTGATTGATGATAATCGTCCCGTGATCTGTATTGGTAACGGTACCGGTATTGCCGGATTGATGAGTCTGTTACATGCACGTACCCGTCAGGACTATACGCAAAACTGGTTGATCTTTGGTGAACGTCAATGCGAACATGACTTCTTCTATCAGAGCACCATTGAAGCCTGGCAAACGACCGACATGCTACAACGCCTGGATTTGGCTTTCTCACGTGATCAGGCAGACAAAGTCTATGTGCATCATAAACTGCGTGAACAAGCCCAAGAGCTCAAAGCATGGATTGACAAGGGTGCAGTGATTTATGTGTGCGGTAGCATTAATGGTATGGCCAGCGATGTGGATCAAGCCTTAACCGACATTCTGGGTGAAGCTACAGTTGACCAGCTACGTCAAGATGGTCGTTATCGTCGTGATGTCTACTAATCATTGAAGTCAATAAAAAAACCGGGTCTCAGAACCCGGTTTTTTTATACTTAAAGTATCCAATTTGTTTAAACTAGCAACAACATTCGCCCAGAGTCATTCTATGTCCAGCAGTATCAAACGTCGCCTGAGTTTTATCATCGGCAGTCTATTGACTCTCGATAGCTTATGGTTATTGTCACTGGATAAAATTCATCTCGGCATTATTCTTCCGTTGATCATCGGTATAGGACTGATGCTGTATGCGCTATGTTTTAACAGGATTCAAAGCTTTATTCAGCGCACGCAATTAAGACAGACCTTATGGTGCTGTGCATGGGCGGGATTTTTTCTTTGGCTCAGCACATTAGTGATATTTTTCAGTTATCTGCTATATAGCATTCAGCAGTCCAATACAGTTCAGCCCGCCTCTGCAGTCATTATACTGGGCAGTGGAATCGAACAGGGTCGTCCCTCTCCCACCTTAAAACAGCGATTAGATGTCGGTGCCGCTTATGCCAAACAGTATCCTGAAACACTGTTGGTCATGACTGGGGGCTTAGGATTTAAAGAACAAATTACTGAAGCAGCCGTAATGTCTGAATATCTGCAACAACAGCATCATATTGATCCATCACGTATTCTGTTAGAAGCTAAAAGTACCAGCACTGAAGAAAACCTGCGCAATGCACAGCCTTTGCTGGCACAGCAGCATATTTCTCTGCAGCAGCCTATTGTCATTGTCACCAGCGACTTTCATATTGTACGTGCCAAAGCCATTGCCCAACATCAAGGTTATCAACAGATACTTACTCCAAGTGCACCCACCCCACTTTATATTCGTTATAACTCCTGGTTACGTGAATATTTTGCTTTTATCAGTGGCTGGGTATTTCAGGAATATTAAAATCAGTTTAAACGAATGCTACGCGGTAAAGGCAGTTTTTCATCTTTAAACAATTCAGGTTTTTGCATGTATATCTGATACAAATAATTTTTTATATCCAATAATAATTTTTCTGGTGCAACCAGCACATTTTGCCCTTCCGGAGTTAAATCCATCGACACACAGGTATTTTCCTGACGTAAAAAAGGAATGACTTTTTCAACAAAATCTTTGAGTGAAATATCCTCAACCTGATAATTTGCCCAATTGTCTTTCAATAGCAATTTTGCCAGGCCTTTGCTTTGCCAAATGGCGAATGCACGCTGACCGGTAGGCGTTGCACATAAGGCCCATCCATCATCATACAAAGCATGGACATAACCTTGAGCTACAATCGCTTCAACAAATTGTTTATAGATCTCTTTCGCGTTATAAGTATTATTTTGGGTTTTAGACGCAGCCTTGCGTTGATATGGATTTCTCATGATTTTTCAATAGTTAAAATTATTATTAACTAGAGAGTTTAGGAGAAAAATAGAATTGGATCAAGGAGAATATATGGTGGGCGCTGACGGGATCGAACCGCCGACATTCTGCTTGTAAGGCAGACGCTCTACCAACTGAGCTAAGCGCCCTGAGGAATAAAAATAGCATTGCCATTTTTATGAAGCAAGGATCATATCCTTACATTTACAATAAGATAAACATTGCGTTTTATCTTACTTACATTTTCAAGATCAGGGAATCTTAAAAATGGCGCAGCGGACGGGACTCGAACCCGCGACCCCCGGCGTGACAGGCCGGTATTCTAACCAACTGAACTACCGCTGCATCACGATACTCATTACTAAGTACTTATATCTAAAAAAGAAAAAATCTTTAAAAGATATGGTGGGCGCTGACGGGATCGAACCGCCGACATTCTGCTTGTAAGGCAGACGCTCTACCAACTGAGCTAAGCGCCCTTAAAGGGTCTTACATTTTTGATTCTAAGGATGGCGCAGCGGACGGGACTCGAACCCGCGACCCCCGGCGTGACAGGCCGGTATTCTAACCAACTGAACTACCGCTGCATCGCAAAAAATCTGGTGGGCGCTGACGGGATCGAACCGCCGACATTCTGCTTGTAAGGCAGACGCTCTACCAACTGAGCTAAGCGCCCTCAAAAGGTCTATTATGTAAATGGCGCAGCGGACGGGACTCGAACCCGCGACCCCCGGCGTGACAGGCCGGTATTCTAACCAACTGAACTACCGCTGCACTCACACAATGTCGCTATTGTGGCAAACGAATATTAAGAACTTAAGTGGCGCAGCGGACGGGACTCGAACCCGCGACCCCCGGCGTGACAGGCCGGTATTCTAACCAACTGAACTACCGCTGCACTAAAGTGTCTTAACGTTAAAGAGCTTGGTGGGCGCTGACGGGATCGAACCGCCGACATTCTGCTTGTAAGGCAGACGCTCTACCAACTGAGCTAAGCGCCCTTTAAACGTCTTCATCGTTTGATGAGGTGCATTATAGAGAATCCTGACAGACTGTCAAACGCTTTTCTGCCTGTTTTTGGTTTTTTACGTTTGAGTGATTAAAAAATAGGTTATTCGCTATAAAAACAAACAATTTCGATAACTTATTTACTATTTCCTGTAAAAATCTGAAAAATCAACGGGTCATTTTCAGGCAAAATTTTCCGTAGTTTTTGAACTATTGGCAAATACTGCTGTTTTTTAATCCGCTGTATAAATGTGGAATTCAAGCTTTTAACCACTTCGTTTCTTTATTTATCAGTGCTTGCCTGTTTTATATAGTCCGCCGAATTTAAACGCTGTTCTGAAATGAACACCAAAGCATCCTCAGCAATCAGTTCAAATAACTCAATCACATCTTCATTGCGCATCCGGATACAGCCATGTGACATCGGAATACCCATGGGTTCTGTATCGGGTGTGCCATGAATATAGATATAACGCTGAAAGGTGTCACAGCCCTCACCCTGATTAAAATTTTCTTCCAGGCCGCTTAACCAGAGGATGCGCGATAAGATCCAGTCACGTTCAGGAAATTGTGTAGCCAATGCTTCATCGTAAACTTCACCAGTGTGCTGTCGTGCTTTAAAAACCGCATTTTGGGGAGCGCTATGACCAAATTTAAGCGCCACTTTATGCCACCCTCGAGGCGTCTTGCCTGAATTTTCCTGCTCGCCGATCCCGTTCTTGCCTGTAGAAATGACATAAAACTTGTTGTGTTTGGGCAAGGTCAAGCTTTGCTCGGCCAAATCAATCCAGATATCTGCCTGTTCTAAAGAATATGCCATAAGAAAAATCACTCGACGTCTTTGATCGGTTCAATTACAGGTTCAGGGCGTAACCATAGCCAGATAGCCACAGTCAGCATGGTCAAATCGGTAAATATTTTCACCAGCACTGGTGCAGTCGTAAATAACATGATGATTCCACTAATCAACATCATGATACTGGCGAACCATTTTGCCTTGCGTGGTACAGTGCCATTTTTGCGCCATGCCCTTAAGGTCGTACCATATTTAGGATGATTCAACAGCCAGGCATCCATTTGTGGCCAGCCTTTAGAGGCCGCCCAGGCGGCTAAAATCAGAAATACTGTTGTTGGCATACCCGGTAAAAGTGCCCCGATAAAGCCCAGGATGACAAAAATCATCACTAAACTTCGCCAAAACAACATTTTCATAGCACTGCCCTATACAACTAATTGCGGTAGTATAAAGTGTTTTTGCATATTATCCGTTGTCATTCTGCACTTTTTAATTTAGCGCCAGGGGTTGCTATGTTTGCTTTAAATCAGGCGTCTCATCTTGATGAACCTTGGCTACAATTTAAAAATTTACTGGTTCGGCAATTGGCCTTTTGCGTATGCAGTCCGAACATTTTGGCACACATCCCTTCCGAAATGGTGCTCCAGCATACTTTTCAGTTTCACAATGATGCCGTATGGCATCGCCATTTTCAAAATTATCACTCCAGACTGCTTTATTTAGATCGGCATCCGCAAGAATTAGAAATCTTTTTACAGCAGCTTAAAAGCACACGTTTGGGTCTGCGTTTTGAAATGTTTGTCTGGTTTTGGCTGCTCGACCAGGATTATCACCCTTATCAATTACTCGGTCATAGCATTCAAAAAATAGTAGGGCCCAGAACCTTGGGTGAACTCGATTTTCTGTTATTGAATACTGAAACCAAAGCGATTGAACACTGGGAAGTGGCTTTAAAATACTATCTGGCGGAACGGGATTGTTCTTTACCCTATTGGTATGGCTTAAACCGCAGCGATACTTTACTTAGAAAGTTAAATCACTTTAGCCAAAAGCAGTTTCAGTTTGAGGATGCACTGGAACACAAAATTGATCAGCGTTATGCGGTACTCAAAGGGCAACTTTATCTCCCTGTTGGAAGCACAGTGTGTACCCTTCCCAACTGGGTCAATAAACAGCGACGTTTAGGCTATTGGGGAAGTTATATTCCTGCGAAAAGTGCCCAATTTTACCGTTTACAACGACTAGAATGGATTTGTCCAAAGCAGCATGTCAGTAGTGATCCGGCACAGTGGTGGAGTAATGGTTTATATCTACAGAAAGATAAAAACAATTTCTATATGTACCGCAATGCCCCGCTACTTGCTCAAGAGATGCATCGCTAATTTTATGAGAATTGTCTATTTTTATAACAAATGCTTACTTTTCTACCATCAAAAAACCATATTGTTTACGCTGTGCATTAATTAACCTAAATCCACATCAAAATAATGAATTACTTGGAGATGATGATGAAAAAAATTCTTGCCGCTTCCCTCATTATTGCTTTTGCTCTAACTGGCTGTAATACGTTTAAAGGTGTGGGTAAAGATGTATCTAAAGCTGGAGATGCCGTAACCAATACTGCAGAAAAAACTTCTGAGGAAATCCGCAAAAACTAGTTTGTCTTCAGCGTACACAGAACCCTATTCAAGATAGGGTTTTTTTCTGCCAATTTTATGGCAATCATTCACATTCAAGGCCATATTCGCCTATTATAGTACAGACAAATTTATCGACTTATGAAAATCGCATGACATCTTCCGCTACCCTTGATTTAAGCCTGCAACTGTTACGTCAACCTTCCGTTACACCGATCGATCATAGCTGCCAAAATATCATGGCGGAACGCCTGGAAAAAATTGGCTTCAATATTGAACCGATGCGTTTTGAAGATGTGGATAATTTGTGGGCACGTAAAGGGACTGAAGCACCTGTTTTATGTTTTGCAGGTCATACTGATGTGGTACCTACCGGAAATTTAGATGCCTGGAATTCGGATCCTTTCGTACCGGAAATTCGTGATGGCAAACTGTATGGACGCGGCAGTGCCGACATGAAAACAGCACTGGCAGCCATGGTGGTCGCTTCTGAACGTTTTGTGGCGAAACATCCAAACCATAAAGGTTCTATCGCATTTCTCATTACTTCCGATGAAGAAGGCCCATCGATTAACGGTACTGTAAAAGTAGTTGAAGCATTGGAAGCACGTAATGAAAAAATGACCTGGTGCCTGGTGGGTGAACCATCCAGTACCAACCAGTTGGGTGATATCGTTAAAAACGGTCGTCGTGGTTCATTGAATGCCAAATTAACCGTGAAAGGTAAGCAAGGTCATGTGGCTTATCCTCATCTTGCCATCAATCCAATTCATACCGCATCTAAAGCCCTGGCTGAACTGTGTGATACGGTATGGGACAATGGCAATGAATATTTCCCAGCAACATCTTTCCAGATTTCAAATATCAATGCCGGTACCGGTGCAACCAACGTGGTTCCGGGTACCATGAACCTTTTATTTAACTTCCGTTATTCAACTGAAGTGACTGCTGAACAATTGAAAGCACGTACTTTAGAAATCCTGGACCGCCACAATGTTGACTATGACATTGAATGGACACTGTCTGGCTTACCTTTCCTTACACCAGTCGGTGAATTGGTTAATGCGGCTAAAAATGCCATTCGTAATGTGACCGGTATTGAAACTGAACTTTCTACCAGTGGCGGTACTTCAGACGGTCGCTTTATTGCGCCTACAGGGGCACAGGTACTTGAACTGGGTGTATTGAATGCCAGCATCCACCAAATTGACGAACATGTAAATGTTGCCGATTTAGAACCTCTGGCTGAAATTTACGAACAAATTCTAGAAGGCTTATTAGCTCGCTAAAATAGTAACCACATAAAATAAAAAAGGAACTTTTTAAGTTCCTTTTTTATTACCCAGCTTTAAAATGCTTCAACATTACAATCCTAAAGAAGACTGAATGTGTTCGAGATTAGGCACATAAAACACCTGATCCCCCATCCGTACATACTGGAATACATCAGGGTCTGTTGCTGTACGCTCTTCATCTACCACTTCAGAAATACGCAGACGAATCGTTTTAGGCATCTCATTACACATCAGGGCAAAACGCTGACTGACGTCATCCCCTTCAATGACTAATGCTACACCCGTTTTACGATCAGGATCATTGACCGCATATACCGGCAGTTTCAGTTCATGCCATTCCACAAAAGGCACTTGTGTAGGGTTATCCAGTGCAGACAAGACAATGTTTTGCGGAAGAATCATCGCTTCCTTACCATGACACTCAATGATATAGGTATCGATAAATCCGGTAGATACCGTAATAAGGTGATGTAACTCTTGTTGTGAAATGCGATCAACAGCAGAGTTTGAAACACTATTTTGGCTCATTCAATTACCCCTGGCTGGTTTCTAACAAACTTTCAACATTTTGCAGCAATTCCGCTTCCTGGAACGGTTTACCCATATAGTGCGTTACGCCAAGGCTGAATGCACGTTCGCGATGCTTCTCGCCTGTTCTCGACGTGATCATGATAATAGGCAAGTGTTGATGCACGTCATGGTGACGAACCAGATTGGTGACTTCAAAACCGTCCATGCGCGGCATTTCAATATCCAGCAACATCAAGTCTGGTTTGACATTTTCCAGCTGCTCCATGGCATCAAGACCATCTTTGGCTGTCACCACATCAAAGCCTTGACGCTCAAGTAAACGTGAAGTCACCTTACGTACAGTCACCGAGTCATCGACAATCATGATCAGGCGACGAGCATTGCTGTAACGAGAGTGCTCACGTTGATCAGACACATGTTTAAGACGTTGGGTGTTCTGAATTTGTCGGGCAATATTCTGACCATCCAAAATCAGACAAACTTGACCATCACCTAAAATGGTTGCTCCGGCAATCACACCGACACTTGAGAATTGCTGACCAATTGGTTTCACCACAATCTGTGCACGTGAACCAATCAACTGATCGACAAGTAAGGCAATGGTTTGCCCATTATTTCCCTTAATTAACAGCACAGGTAAAGAATGCGCAACATTATTTAAGCGTGGTAAAGGCTGATTGGACACAAATTCAGATAAATAACGCAATTTATAGCTGGTGTTATCAATTTTAAAGAAGTCTTCTTTACTGTTGAAATACTGTTCCAGCGCTGATGGTGCAATTCGGACAATACGGTCAATTTGTGCCAGTGAAATCGCAAACTGTTGATCACCTGATTTCACCATCAAGGCATCGCTCACCGCTACTGTGGTCGGTACGCGAATGGTAAAGGTCGTGCCTTTACCCAACTCAGACTCGATGGAAATATGACCACCCAGTGCCTTAATTTCGCTTTGCACCACATCCAGACCTACACCACGTCCGGAAATTTGGGTCACTTCTTTGGCTGTACTAAATCCTGGATGGAAAATAAATTGCAGGATTTCCTGTTTATCAATGGATTGATCAGCTTTAATTAAACCCAAGCTAAGTGCTTTTTCTTTAATTTTTGTTTCATCAATCCCTTTACCATCATCACTGAACGACACCAGTACGTCTGTACCTTGACGGCTAATATTGAGGACAATTTTCCCGACTTCAGGCTTCTGTAGTTCACGTCGTACTTGAGTGTCTTCCAGACCATGGTCAATCGCGTTACGCAGCATGTGCTCAAATGGTGTGACCAGACGTTCTAGAATGTTACGGTCCAATTCACCTTCAGTGTTTTGAACCACCAGCTCTGCCGGACGGTTCAGAGTCGATGAGGTTTGACGCACGATTCGTTGTAAACGTGGCAATAAACGGTCAAATGGTACTAATCGGGTACGCATCAAGCTTTCTTGAATCTCGGCTTGAATACGTGATTGTTGTAATAGTAAACCTTCTGTATCACGAATCTTTTCTGCTAAGGTCGTTTTGAAGTCGACCAAGTCGGATGCTGATTCCGCTAGGGATTTTGACAACTGGTTCAAGGATGAATATTGGTCCATCTCCAAGGGGTCAAAATCGGCATAACGTGAATTATCACCATGTTTGGCAATAATTTGTGACTCGAGCTCACCTTCCATTCGACGTAACTGATCCGCCAAACGCTTGATCGCCAATTCCATCTCGTTCAGGGTATTACCAAACTGCCCCAAGTCCATTTCAATTCGCGAACGGTTAATCGCATTTTCACCAGACAAATCGATCATTTTTTCCACCAGATCGGCAGAAATACGGATCATTTCATTGCTGTTGTCCTGTTGATTACTTGTATCCCACTCACCCATCATCGCTGGTGGTTCAGTACCATCACCCTGAACAAATTCAAAGACTTTAGCCGTAGACAGTGTATCGGACTGGGTAACGCGATTTGGTAACTGCGCAGTTACATCAACAAATTGAATCGACTCTAAACTTAATTTAACGCTATCAAAATTACTGTAATCATGCTCGAAAATGGCCTGCTTTAACCATGCCAAAGTGGTTTGCAGTAACAGGTCATAGACGTTGGAATTGAACTGATGCACCGCAAAGCGTTCGAGGGTGGTTTCCAACTGGTAAGCAATCGCTGCTACCGGTTCATTTTCCACCATGCGCGCGCCACCTTTCAAACTGTGGGCTGCACGTTGTAATTGAAGCAGCAAGCTACGGTCACTACGCTGCTCAAACCATTGCTTCAACAAGCTATCCGTAGACTCCAGAATCTCTTCTGCTTCTTCCAGGAATGTTTCTTCTGCAATTGAACGGATACTATCGTCAGTATCTTCAACATGAACTGGGCTTGTGAAGGCAACTTCAATGCTTGTCTCGACTTCTGCTGCTGAAATTACCACAGGTTCTACGGATTCATCCGCAACAGTTTTGGCCTCTACTTCGGTTTCAACTTCTTTAGTTTCAGCTACGACTTCTTCAATTTCAGTTACAACTTCAATTTGAGTTTCAGGCGCTGCTTCCGCGGCTGGAATACTTACAGCAACATTACCTTGAGCGATCGCTTGAATATTACGCAAAATTTCAATCGCTTCAGCACCAGAATAATCAATCTGATCATCACGAATGATTTGAATACGATCGGATACGTCATCTTGTACTAAACGAATAATACTGATGAGTTGCGGATTGACCTCAATTTGCTGACGGATCACGCGCTCATAAATACTTTCTAATTCATGAGAAATCAAACCAATATGAGTTGCCTGAATCATATTTGCACCACCTTTTAGGGTATGCAAATAACGCATTAAATTATTCAGTGCTGCAGTATTGGATGGATCTTTCGACCAGGTATTCAAGTCCTGATCAATCCCGCCCAACAATTCTTCTGCTTCTTCCAGGAAGATACCCAGCAGTTCTTCATCAAAATCACGATTGGCATCAGCAGCAGGCATTTGTGCACGGTCTGAACGAATTTTTTGTGAAATTTGAGCCAGATCTAGACTGCCTGAAGTAGTAGCGGATACTGTTTCAGCTTGAATCGTAGTACTCGGTTCCTGAGTTTCGAACTGGTGAATATCTTGCTGAACAAAGGCTGCGAGATCATTCAATACTTTCTGAACATCATCGGTTAAAATAACGCGCTGACCTGCGGCCAAGGTATCGAACAGATGAATGAATTCTTGATGCGCCTGTCCAAACAGTTCATAGGCATAATCGATATTGAGCAATTCTGGTTTTAATACCAGTGCTTCATAGCTAGACTTCAATTCATTGGTAAATTGATGAATACCAATTGCAGCACGATTATCAGTATGATCCAATAATTGCTGTGCCTGCTGGCTTAAGGCCTGAATATATTCCGGATATTCTACTTTGGCACGTTTATCAAATTCGAACTCTGCATCCAAGAGCAAATCGATATTCAATTCGACCAGCTTGGACACCAGACCTTGCGGATTTACATCCTCATCTATTTCTGCCGAATTGAAACCGTAATCGTCCCATGCCGCGTTAAAAGTGGCATATATGGCATCAAGTTTCTGAGTCTGACCCTGTCTTAAAGTATGTAAATAATCACGGACAAACTCAGCATATTGAATCAGTAAGGCCGTCTGACTGGAAGTAGAAACAATTTCTTCTTGTAGAAGTGTTTTAAATAAGTTTTCAACTTTGGTACTGGCTGAAAAAATTTGCTCAATGTGCGCCATAGAAGAGCTGCCACGCAAGGTATGCAAGGCACGGATCAAGCCATTATAATCCTGATGCTGTTCCTGTTCATTTTTCAGGAACTGATCAATCGTGAGCAGATGTTCTTCCGCTTCTTCAATAAAGATCGCAACCGTTTCTTCAATATCATTATTGTCTTCTACTGCAACTGGCTCTTCTGTAGCAGTCGTTTCAATTGCCGTTTCAGACTCTGCTTCACTGAATTGTGAATCCTGCAATTCTAAGCCTGTGAGACTATCTACACTGGTTAGTGTGCTGGAAAGTTCAAGCAGTTCTTCTAGTGCAGGCTCTAAACTGACCTGCTGCTGTATTTGCTGCCCCAATAGTACAAGAGGTCTTAAGTCGATATCAGCATTTTGAACAGTTTTAAAAATTGGGTATAACTTATATTGATAAATATTAAATACAGTTTGGACAAATCGCTGAACCGTGCTGTCCAAAGTTACCGTACCGGAAATAACGCGATTTAAAGTATCTTCAACCGTCCAGGCCAATTCACCTGCAGACTTTGCCCCCACCATACGACCAGACCCTTTGAGAGTATGGAAATGACGGCGAATGGTCGTTAAAGTTTCTTGGTCATGAGGGTTTTCTAACCAAGTGGTAAATAAAGTACCTAATTCAACGAAGATTTCTTCTATTTCTTCAACAAAAATTTCTAGAATTTCTGCATCTTGATCAAGATAACTATCTTCAGGAAGCGTAGTCGTTTCAACTAAATTTTTTAATATTTCTTTCATAGCTTAGGCTTCTTACGTTTATCTGCCACCAAGAAGGTTGCTCAAACTTAATTGTCACCATCACGCGAGACCTAACTTTGAAGTTAAGTTCATCTTGTCGATGCTTTATCTGTGTTTTATGGAGATCCCCTGCCCGAAAGCAGAGGATATCACTGCAAAGCTTTTGAATTAACTTAGTCAGGTAATTTAAAGTCAGTTACAGATTCACGTAATGATTCGGCCATATTTGCCAACTCAGATACCGAACGCGCTGTATCGAAGGTTGCTGTTGTGGTTTGCGAAGTAATTTCCTGTACAACGTTCATCGTGGTTGCAATGTGACCGGCAGAAGCAGACTGAAGTTTTGCAGCATCAGAAATGCTGGCAATCAGTTTTGCAAGGTTGCTCGATACGCTTTGAATTTCATCCAGTGCCACACCGGCATCTTTAGACAAGTTCGCACCACGTACAACTTCTGAAGTAGTTTGTTCCATCGAAATTACTGCTTCGTTGGTATCTGTCTGAATCGTTTTTACCAAGCCTTCGATCTGTTTGGTTGCAGATGCTGAACGTTCTGCAAGACGCTGTACCTCATCGGCTACCACGGCGAAACCACGACCAGCTTCACCTGCCATCGATGCCTGAATTGCAGCGTTCAATGCCAGAATGTTCGTTTGGTCGGCAATATCGTTAATCAAGGCAACGATGTTACCAATTTCCTGAGAAGACTCACCCAGACGTTTAATACGTTTCGAGGTTTCCTGAATCTGTTCACGAATCGTGTCCATACCTTCGATTGCACGGTTTACAACGTCTGCACCATTCTCAGCAATTTGTACTGAACGTTCCGCTACGACTGCTGATTCTTCTGCGTTTGATGATACCTGGTCAATAGACATTGCCATTTCGTTAATCGCGGCAGATGCACCGGCAATTTCTTGCGCCTGGTGTTCAGATGCTTCCGCTAGCTGGTTGGTAATGCCCTGCGTGTTCGCCGTATATTGCGCAACTTCTTGAGACGTTTCAGTAATACGCGATACCAGGTCACGTAACTGGTCAATCGCAAAGTTAATGGAGTCGGCAATCGCACCAGTAAAGTCTTCCGATACCGTTGCATATGAACGCAAGTCACCGTCTGCCAAGTCGGCAATTTCATCAAGTAAACGTAAAATCGCGTTTTGGTTACGGTCATATTCTTCTTGCAAGCTTGCCACACGCTGTTTATCTGACTGGCCACGTAATCCAAGTAATTTGAATACTGCAAACAAGAAAGCAACCAAACACATAATTAAAAGCAATGCAGGAAGTGCAATAGCTAGGCTTGAACCGCTGGATAGCTTATTCAGGTTGGCTAACAATTCATCTGACTGGGCAAAAATTGAAGCAGAAGCTTGACGTACTTTTACAATTTGCGCCGAGTTTGAAAGAATCGTTGCAGAAGCTGTTTTTAGTACATCATCGTATTCACTCTTAATGCCTTCCAGTGATTCACGTAATACTGGATCATCAATACGTTCTACACCCAGTTCTGCACTACCATTTAACTGTGCATTAAGGTAAGAACCGAAGGTTTCAGTATCGGCACTGAAGTCATCAGCAGATTCACGCGAGTTGTCGTTACCTGTAAGTACCGAACTGATAGAACGAAGAATACGTTCTGCAATGAATACCTGGTTTTTCGCAATAACGACCTGGTTAGACGGCATGTTTTGACGTGCCATTTGGTCAACCATCAGGTTGTATTCTGCCTGAATTCCCGGAATCGATTCACCAATTGCAATGTTGGTATCGTAAAGCTTGTTAATCATTTTTTGTTGAGACGAAATTAAATCAATCCCTTCTGAAAGTGATTTCCACTGCTTTTCCACCTCAACCAATGCAGCTGTCTGTGGATGAATATCTTTAACCGTTTCGAGGTTTTCAGTAAATTCTTTTTGTGATTGAATTAATTTATCAATCGACTCTTTGGTTCCTGAAGCCGTTGCATCTGTCGCCTGACGTGAAATGGTTTGTGATAATAGACGCAAATCACCCACACTACGTGTCAATTCGTTGTTACGCGGCACACTATAGAATAAGTACAATAATAGGAATAGTGCTACGACCAGAGAAAATGCTGCCCCCAAAATTAAGGGTTTGGACTTCTCACTGTCACCAAATACACGTGATAATTGCTCTGTCTGTGATTGAATCTTTGTTAATAAAGCATTCCCACCCTTACGGCTGGTACTTTCACTTGTATTCTTCTTTTTAAGTTTAAAGCCCATCCAGCTTCTCCCCGAGTTGCGCTATCATTCTTTAGCTTGCGACTATTAATTTATAAATTTTATAGAGGCATTCATGTATTTTGGGTTTTGTAATAAACGACTAAACAAGAAAACATGCCAGTGCTGATTATGTTGATAAAAATATCCCTGACAATATTCTTGTAAATTGCTGTCTAATTCACCGTGTTTAGAAAAGAAACTTTTCTTGTTAAAGTGTTGAATCCCCAAAACCTGATCTACCACCAAACCGACATAATGGTCATTATGACTAATACACAATACTTTTTGTGTCGGTGAAAACTGACTTCGATGCCCGGAAATATAATGCGCCAAATCAGTTACTGAAAGTAAACGCCCCCGAATATTTGCCAATCCCACCACCCATGACTGGGTATTTGGGACCGGTGTATATTTTGGTGGATATATCACTTCAGATACTTCACCTAAAGGGGCAACAAAATATTGCCCCATCATCTCAAAAGCAATGCCTGACCATCGGTTTACTTCATTTTCAGTTGTAACGTAGTTTTTATTACCACGCTTGGCAATCCGAAGTAATTCGATAAATCCATTAGCTGCCATAGAGCTTATCCTGCATTGAGGTGGTGTTTAATCACATCAATTAATTGTTTTTCGTCTACAGGCTTGGTCAAATAATCACTTGCCCCTTGACGTTTTCCCCAAACGCGGTCAGTTGCTTGATCCTTGGTACTCACAATCACAATCGGAATGTGTTTAGTCGTAGATCCACGTGCAATTTGACGTGTCGCTTGAAAACCGTTTACCCCTGGCATTACCACATCCATGAGCACTAGATCTGGCAGTTCAGCTTGTGCCATTGTGACACCATCAGCCCCATTTGCCGCTTCAATTACATCAAAGCCATGCTTGGTTAAAATTTCTTTAAAACGAAATGTTTCTGTAGGTGAATCATCAACAATAAGGATTCGTGACATGCTTTTCCCCAATAAAAATAAACTTATGCTGTTACGTGATTGCGGATTGCGTTTAACAATTCATCTTTACTAAAGGGTTTAGTTAAATACTCATCCGAACCAACAACACGACCTTTTGCCTGATCAAATAAACCATCTTTACTTGACAGCATAATGACTGGAATATTTTGATAATTTTGCGAATTTTTGATAAGTGCACAAGTTTGATAACCGTCTAAACGTGGCATCATGATATCTACAAAAACAATATCCGGATTTGCTTCAGCAATTTTTGCCAAAGCCTCAAAACCATCTACTGCGGTCACGACTTCACAACCTTCACGTTGTAGTAATGTTTCTGCTGTACGACGAATGGTTTTTGAATCATCAATCACCATCACTTTTAGATTTTGGAATTTTTCGTCCATTTAATGATCCTTCCCATTTTTAGAATGTACAAACAATTTTAATCAAAAGTTTTATTACAAGTTACAAACATTTTTAACATATCTTTACTTGCCTTTTCAATGAACATTTTCCGCACAAAGACTCACTTTCTTTTATTTTCACTAACAGTTTCACACTTTCTGTCGACCAATGATTTTTTTTTGACAGACAGATGTTTTTTATTGCCCATTTTGAGTCTAATATAGCCTATTTATTACTTTTAAAATAAGTAATTTAGTCAACTTTTATTTGGGGGTTACAATGCAAAGTCAGTTTAAATACAAACTCGCTTTCATTGCACAAAAAAAAATGAACTTAAGATTCATTTTTCTTTCTTTTCTCATTTTACAATCGGCAATGACATATGCTGAAAATCCGCCATCTAAAGCAACCTGGTATCGCTACTATGACAGTAGAGGTGTAGCCAATATTAGTACCAATGTCACACCCAACCATATTCGCCATGGCTACGAAGCCCTGGATCAGAACATGCAGGTCATCCGGCGTAATCGCGCCTACAATAGTGAAGCCGATATTAAAAAGGCACCGCAACGTGCAGCCCAAGCCAAGCAACAGGCAGCAGACATAAAACTAAAAAAAGCTTATGGTACTAGTCAAGTTGCGCTCACAAAACGTAATGACATATTAACCAGCATCAAAAAGCAAATCGCCTTTCAGCAAGACCAGTTAAAGCAATTACAAACTGACCGTATTTATTTTAAGCGTCAACAGATTGAACATTTACGTAAAGCTGAAGGCATTCCAGCCAGCTTGAAAAATACAATCGAGAATAATCAAAAGAATATTGAAGCAAAAAAAGCAATGATTCAATCATTACAAATTAACTATCGAAATACTCAAGCAGAATACGACAATATTATCGCTCGCTTAAAAGCGCTTGAATAAATTAAGTTTATTCTTTCAAGCGCTTAATTTGAGCCACAATAAATAAAAAGGATGAACTTACATGCTATCTGGACAGCATAAAAAAAAATCTAAATTAAGCGACCATAAGCAATATTTAACAGGCAGCGTTCTGTGTTTAATTTTACTTCTAACAGCTTGCCAAAAAAATGAAATCGAAAAACCTGTAGAAACAACAACAAAAATTGAGTTAATTGAAACAGATCTAGTTTCAGTGAAGAATGGCACTTCTGTCGCAAAAAGTGCTTTTACCGGTACGCTTCGTGCAGTCAATCAAAGTAGCATACAGGCTCAGGTCACTGCCACTGCAACCCAGGTCTATGTCCAGGTCGGGCAGTCGGTCGCTAAGGGACAGGTCTTGGTTCGCCTGAATAATCAAGATAATGCTGCACGTTTAGCGCAAGCTCAGGCCAATTTGTCAGCAGCACAAGCGCAGGCCAATCTGGCTAAAAATATGATGCAGCGCAAACAACGCTTACTGGATCAAGGTTTTATCTCCAAAGTTGAATATGAACAGGCTGCTGTCGACTATCAGGCGCAACTGGAAAATGTGCATGCGCAACAGGCCAGTGTCAATATTGCCCAAAAAGCCGAGCGTGAAGGGACTATTTATAGCCCCATTTTCGGAGTAATTACACAGCGCCAGGTCGATGCCGGTCAAACCGTTGCTGCTGGCCAGACCCTGTTTGAAATCGTGGATCCGAGTCAGCTAGAAATTCAGGCCAAATTGCCAAGTGACATGCAGGCCGCTTTAAAAGTGGGACAACGTATTGAATACACCATTCAAGGTAATCCAGCTCAACTGACTGCTGTTTTAACACGCATCTCCCCTATTGCCGATCCTGCCAGCCGCCAGATTGAATTCTTTGCCCGACCGAACGAAACCATTAACTCACTGAGTATTGGTTCTTTCGTGGAAGGCAACATTCTTGCTTCGACTCAAGTTTCAGGTCAGCTCATTCCGCTCGATGTGATCCAGAATATCAAAGATAAACCCTATGTCTGGGTGATCCGCCAGAACAAAATTGAAAAGGTCAATCTGGTCATTCTGGAACAGCGCTATCGGGATAATTTGGCTGTCGTGCAAGGACTGCAAAACGCCGACCAAATTAGCCGTATTAAATTTAATGACCAGGACATTCATCAAGCGGTCATCATCAATAAATAATAAAAAATAAGTACAGGATTGTTCTTATGTGGTTTACCCGAATTAGCGTTAAATATCCTGTTTTCACCATCATGATGATGTTGTGTTTACTGGTACTGGGGCTGGCATCTTGGCAACGCATGGGCGTAGAAGAATTTCCCGATGTCGATTTCCCCTTTGTTGTAGTCTATACCTCATATCCGGGTGCCTCCCCTGAAACCATTGAATCTGAAATTACCAAAAAAATGGAAGACCAGATTAATACCATTTCAGGCTTAAAACAGATTATTTCCCAGTCTAGTGAAGGGCTTTCGAGCATTATTGTCGAATTTAATCTGGATGTGTCTTCTGCAGTTGCCGCACAGGATATTCGCGACAAGATCTCTCCTGTTACTGCCAAGTTTCGTGATGAAATTCAAGACCCTATCGTTGAACGCTATGACCCGACCGCCAATGCCGTAATGTCGATTGTATTTGTATCGGATAGCATGCCTTTGCGCGATTTAAGCTCCTATTTAAGTCAGCGCATCGTGCCGCAACTTCGAACCGTGCCGGGCGTTGGTACAGTCAATTTGCTAGGCGATGCACAGCGCCAGATTCGTATTGAAGTCGATCCGCAAAAACTGCAAAGCTTTGGCATTGGTGTAGACAAGGTGATCAACACCTTGAAAAGTGAAAATATTGAAGTTCCGGGAGGCACCTTAAAACAGCCGACGTCTGAACTGGTGGTGGAAATCAAATCCAAAGTGATCCATCCGCAATCGTTTGGTGATCTGATTATTGCCAATAAAAATGGTGCACCCATCTACCTGAAACAGGTGGCAAATATTGAAGACGGTCAAGCTGACTTCGAATCAAGTGCTTATTTAAATGGTAAAGCTGCGGTTGCAATTGATATTTTACGCAGCTCCGATTCCAATGTGATTGATGTGGTCAATGCTAGCTATAAGGCCTTGGCAAAAATCGAGAAACAGCTGCCTGAGGGTACGGTTGCTAAAGTTGCTGTCGATAGTTCCAGAGGTATTCGTGGCAGTATTAAAGATGTGGCACGGACTATTATTGAAGGTGCAGTTCTTGCTGTTCTGATTGTCTTGCTGTTTTTAGGTTCGTTTCGTTCTACCGCAATTACCGGACTCACCCTACCGATTTCCCTATTGGGCACCCTGACCTTTATCTGGGCTTTTGGCTTCACCATCAACATGATGACCTTGCTGGCTTTGTCCCTCAGTATTGGCCTACTGATTGATGATGCGATTGTGGTGCGGGAAAATATTGTCCGTCATGCCGATATGGGTAAAGATGTGGTTTCAGCAGCACTCGATGGAACCAAAGAAATTGGACTTGCGGTTTTAGCCACCACATTGACCATTGTTGCGGTCTTTTTACCGGTTGCATTTATGGGAGGAATTATTGGCAAATTCTTCTATCAATTTGGAGTCACGGTCAGTGCTGCAGTGCTGATTTCGATGTTTGTCAGCTTTACCCTCGATCCCATGCTTTCTGCGCACTGGGCTGAAAAACATGATCCCAATAAACGACCTGGAAGAATCAAGCGCTTTTTTAACTGGATCTCAAACAAACTTGATCATTTAAGCCATTACTATGAAAAGCTGTTAAAACTGGCCCTTCGCTTCCGTATTTTAACCCTGATGGTTGCCGTAGCATCACTTTTTGGCGCATTAGGTCTGTCTAAACTGATTGGTACGGAATTTGTTCCTGTCCCAGATAAAAATGAAATTCGGATTAAATTTGAAACACCTGTAGATGCCTCACTCGAATATTCACAAGCCAAATTGTTGCAAGTAGAGAATATTCTTCGTCAGCATCCAGAAGTACGTAATACCTACAGCATTATTAACGGGGTAACGGATCGCGGCAAAAACCATGTCAGCATACGGGTCAAGGTCACCCCTCGTCTGGAACGTGCTAAAACCCTGACCCAACTGAACAACGAGTTTCGCCAGCGTTTGCAAAGTGTAGCGGGCATTACCATTACTTCGGTCGCTTCGGCAGATGAAACAGTCTCCGGCGGTCAAAAGCCGATCCTGATTTCCATTAAAGGAACTGATCTGAACGAACTGCAAAAAATTTCCGATCGCTTTCTTGCAGAAATTTCCAAAGTCGAAGGTATCGTCGATCTGGAAAGCTCGCTTAAGGAACCTAAACCAACATTGGCTGTGCATATCAATCGTGTTCTGGCCAGTGATTTAGGTCTTTCTGTCAATCAAATTGCCAATGTAGTCCGCCCCTTGATTGCAGGCGATAACGTCACCACCTGGCAAGATGAAAAAGGCGAAATCTATGATGTCAATCTTCGCCTGACTGAAAACAGACGCACACTGCCAAGCGATATACAAAATCTTTATCTTAACTCACAAAAAACCGATGCTTCAGGCCAGCCTATTTTAATACCGCTGGCAAGCGTGGCATCGTTTAATGAAACGTTGGGTGCCTCACAAATTACCCGTCGTGATTTGGCTCGTGAAGTATTGGTAGAAGCCAATACGGCAGGGCGACCTGCAGGTGATATTGGTCAAGATATTAAAAAGATTCAAGATAACTTTGATTTACCACCCGGTTATAGCTTTGCGACGCAAGGCGCAAATAAAGACATGGCAGAATCGGCAGGTTATGCCTTAACCGCCATTACCCTTTCCATTGTGTTCATCTATATTGTACTGGGTTCACAATTTAACAGCTTCATTCATCCTGCTGCGATTATGGCTTCCCTTCCCCTCTCGCTGATTGGGGTGTTTCTGGCGTTATTCCTGTTTAATTCCACCATGAACCTGTTTTCCATTATTGGCATTATCATGCTGATGGGATTGGTGACCAAAAATGCCATCCTGTTGATTGACTTCATCAAAAAAGCCATGGATCGTGGGGTGGATCGTTATGAGGCGATTATTGAAGCGGGTAAAACCCGTCTACGTCCTATTTTAATGACCACCAGTGCCATGGTGATGGGGATGATTCCTCTAGCATTGGGTCTGGGTGAAGGCGGCGAACAGAGTGCCCCAATGGCACATGCCGTGATTGGTGGTGTGATTACCTCTACACTATTAACTTTGGTGGTTGTCCCGGTCATCTTTACTTATCTGGATGACTTTAAGAATTTTATGATGCGCCAAATCGGCAAAATCATGGCATAATAAACTCACTTGACATGAGGTGACATTCTGAAATGTTCACCTCATTTTTTATCGTATAATCTTATGCTTTAACGCTTAATTATTAGGACAGTTTCCATGCGCGCGAGTCGCTTTTTATTTGCTACGTTAAGAGAAACCCCAAATGATGCTGAAGTAATTTCACATCAGCTCATGTTACGTGCGGGGATGATTCGTAAATTGGCTTCGGGTTTATACACTTGGTTGCCGATGGGCGTACGCGTGCTAAATAAAGTTGAAGCGATTGTCCGTGAAGAAATGAACCGTGCAGGAGCGCTGGAAGTATTCATGCCAGTAACCCAGCCTTCAAGCCTTTGGGAAGAATCTGGCCGCTTTGTGCAATATGGTCCAGAGTTATTACGTTTTAAAGACCGTCATAACAACGATTTTGTGCTTGGCCCAACGCATGAAGAAGTGATTACCGATCTTGCACGCAATGAATTGAAAAGCTACAAACAGCTGCCAATCAATTTCTATCAGGTGCAAACCAAATTCCGTGATGAAGTTCGTCCACGTTTTGGTGTAATGCGTTCACGTGAATTCATTATGAAAGATGCTTATTCTTTCCATGTCGATCAAGCATCCTTACAAGAAACCTATGACGTGATGTATGACACGTACTGCCGCATCTTTAGCCGCTTGGGCTTAGACTTCCGTCCAGTACAGGCAGACACTGGCTCAATTGGTGGTTCAGGTTCACATGAATTCCACGTTTTGGCCTCAAGTGGCGAAGATGATATCGCCTTCTCAACCGAATCTGATTATGCTGCCAACGTTGAAATGGCTGAAGCAATTCTTGTCGGTGAGCGTACCGCCGCAACTCAGCAATTAAAACTGGTCGATACACCAGCTCAAAAAACCATTGCTGATGTATCTGCCTTCTTAGGTACCGATGCTGCGCAGTCTGTAAAAGCCTTGCTTGTTCAAGGTGTCGCTGAAGAAGGTAAAGCTATTCCAGTAATTGCTTTATTCTTACGTGGCGACCATGAACTGAATGAAATTAAGGCTGAAAAGCATCCGTTAATTGCTGCACCTTTAACTTTTGCAACTGAAGCTCAAATTGCTGAGCTTGGCTTAACCACTGGTTTCATTGGTCCACAAGGTCTGGTTGAAAAAGGCATTACCGTGATTGTTGACCGCGCGGCATCTGTGCTTTCTGATTTTGTTGCCGGTGCTAATGAAGCCGACAAACATGCAACAGGTGTGAACTGGGAACGTGATGCAACATTTACTGAAGTTTATGACTTACGTAATGTGGTTGAAGGTGATCCATCTCCAGATGGTAAAGGTACACTACAAATTAAACGTGGTATCGAAGTGGGTCACATCTTCCAGCTGGGTAAAAAATACTCTGAAGCTTTAGGCTGCAAAGTGCTTGGTAAAGACGGCAAACCGATGGTCGTAACCATGGGTTGCTACGGTATTGGTGTAACTCGCGTGGTTGCTTCTGCCATTGAACAAAACTTCGATGACAAAGGGATTATCTGGCCTTCTGCAATTGCACCATTTGAAGTCGCGATTGTACCGATGAATGCGCATAAATCACCACGTACTTTAGAAGCTGCCGAAGCGCTTTATGAAGAACTGCAAGCTGCGGGTTATGACGTCATTTTGGATGACCGTGACGAGCGCCCTGGGGTTAAATTCTCCGACCTTGAAATTACAGGTATTCCACACCGTATTGTCATTGGTGAAAAAGGTTTGGATGCAGGGACTTTTGAATATAAAGGTCGCCGTGATGCTGAATCTGTAAATATCACTAAAGAAGAATTACTGGCTAAAATTGCAAAGTAAGTCATCCTTAAAATAAAAAAATCCCGCTTAAGTAGCGGGATTTTTTTATTATATGATTAACAGAATTTCAGACCACCGAAGCAGTTCGACTTAAAGTTCTGCCCTTGCAAGGTTAAGTTTTGTAATGGGAAATTAATCATTGCGGGGTTCTTAATTTCACCAACATCAAGTGCTGCTGTCGCAACACATCCGATAAGTAAATCCCCACAGGGACGTGGCTTAGAGGTTAAATCATGATTAATCCCGGCGATCGTTTGTTTAAGCACTTCGTCGGTAATTTTTACATTGGTTGTTGGACTAATACTGCCTAAATCCACTTCATCTTCAATTGCTAGCCACCACCCTCGATTTGCAGCAACCGATGCACCTGGCCATAATATTTGCTGTGTCTGTAGCGATAACGAACTTGCGTTATTCAAATACAAAGAATGGATCAAGCCTAAATTTTGGTTCACTGTAATATCTGTCTGTAAGCCGGTTAAAGAGCCGGTAATGTCTTTATCAAGTGTTAAATTTAAACCCAATGCTGAAATCTGTGCAGCTAAAGGTCCAGCAAAACTGATTTTATTCACCGTTCCTGTTCCTTTTAGGACTGCCTCAGTCATACGTGTTCCAGACACAATCGTAGATGGAATGGTAAAAGGCGCAGTTGTTGAAGATAAGTTAAATGCATAATCATTTGACTTATAATGTAACTCTAAAGGGATACCAATCAATGTTCCTAGTACAGCACCTTCAATATACTGACCAGTTGCCGCGTAATCCATGACCCTTGGATCTGTGGTTGCTACTCCAGAAGAGGCTTTGGTTTTCATATAACCACTAAAGGAATTAATACCATTAGGCGTACTGCTATTTTCTGTTCCCAACGTCATCAAGCCAGCAATTTTTTCAGCACTTAAACGAAAGCCCAGGACCTCACGAGTAGAAGCAGATTTTGGATTTTTAATAGCGAACTCAACAAATGGATTGGTAATAAGGGCTGAGCTTGCAGCACGATCATCAGAGGTATAGTTAGCCCCTTGCAAACCGCTTAAAGAAATATTATCTATATCAATATCACATTTACCCACACCATTTACTCCACCACAACCTAATTGCAGCTTTTTAATATTGGCGTTGATTTCCATTTCAGCTTCCAGGCCCAATTTATAAAACCCTACATTCGTCTGGTCTATATTTTGTCCTTTAGCATCAATAACGTTATACCCCCCATTATATTCCATAGACAATAATGCTTGACCACTCACACCAGATAATGAATTATCATCCATAGCAACCATTGAATGACTTAAACTTGGTATTACAACAGATGAAACAATCAAACTTGCCAATAATAATTTTTTCATGAAATTTAATTCCTATTCTTTTATTTATTCTCAAGCAGGTTAACGTGGTGTAATACCTAAATTGCTTCTTATACTGCCACCCGTAATAGCGATATCTGCCATTTTTTGCATTTGATTTGGCATGGTAGACATTGATAACTCTGTCCTGAATACCTGACTTAAAGATTTAGCTGGATTAATATCGACTTTATTATCAAATACAACGGTATCTTTTTGCATCTTGACTCGTGATTCAAGTGCTAGGGCACCTTGCAATTTATTGAAATTAATACTTGAAGTTTTCATAACCGTGTTATTCGCATCAACATCTTCGTTAATCAAGCTAAAGTAACTCCCCAAAAGATTCGGGTTCAATTTATCATCCGCTGATAAGGCATTAAATTCGAAATTAGCACGGAAAGATAAAAAGTTATTTTCTGCATTATCATTCATACCGGGAATAATAAACAAATCACCTTTACCATCCAGTTTAAAGGCGATGGAGGTCAGTACATCATCTTTACGTGCGAAATTATCAACAGGAACAATGCTGCCACATTTCACAGAGCCACTGGTACAGTTATAGAGCGAGCCTGGTAATTGACCAATCGCAATTTCTGCGCTTGCAGCAACAAGTAAATCATCGGCACTAATATAGATTCCTTGCTCTTCGTAACCAATCACGCCTTTAGCTTTGACTAATGCATCAATATTACGTAAACCCGCATAGTAATTTACCTCTTCATTGTGCAGCCCATTTTTTCCATCGATTAAAATTAATGATGTAGTACTCGCTGCACCCGTTTTTTTGTCAATTCCATAACCATCGGTAGTTGCCATAACATTGTAGGCAATCCCTTTTTTAGTCGCACCATCTACTTTTGATGTATATTCTGTACCTGCAAGTGCGACATTCGCATTTAAATTATAAATAGGGATACCAATCCCCCAGCTACTGGTATCATTGGTAATTTCAGCTAAAGAGTTATCCGCAATAAACCGTGCTTTACGTGCAATCGATTGAAAATCCATGCCACGTATAGCGATCAGTGCAAAATTATTACCTTTTTCAAGAGTCGATAATTCCTGTACCTGAACTAAATTACTCACCCCTAATGTCTTTTTAATTTTATCATTAATTAAAAAATCTAAACTTTTTGCCTGTATCGCATTGATATAAATGTCACCAAAATCAATGTTGGCATTTTTGGTATTTAAATCTGTTTTAGTACTTGAATTACGAACAGTTAAAGGCGATAAATTGGAAAATTCAATAGCATAACTTCCATTACCAGTATGACCAATTTCAAGGGTAGTTGGGGCTTGATTGGTACCTAAAAGCGTATTGCCTTCGCGGGTGAAATCGGCAGAAATACCAAAATGCAACCCGCCCAACCCTACCGCATCATAACCTGTTAATGTCGCTGTTGAGGTACGACCAAAATCTGTAATCCCACTCTGATTGGCATTTAAGAAGATTGTGGCATTGGTTACTGCGCCCGATGCTCCCATCCGAATCAAATTTCGAGGTTGCGCAGAATTACTACCGTAACGCAAATCAATATTTACCCCTGGATTGGTCGCTTGGGTTCTTGATGAATGTACGGTATCACTACCAGACGGTGGATTTGTACTGGCAACAGGATCATTGTCAGCTACCCGTCCTAACATCACAATATGATCTGTGGCACCATCACGACTCTTTGTGGTCAGGACAATCCCTTCATCCATGTAACTGTTTGATGTTCTTTCTTGATAAGAACTCAGATACATATAGCCGTCACCAGAAAAATTGAAGTTAAAATCTTTCAAAGTGAGCTTTTGCCCGTTTAGGTTTAGACCATGACTGATACTGGCATTTTGTAATTGAAAATTTAAGTGTGCCGTTTCATCTCGATTGAATAATCCTGCTTGCGTTTGAAGAAGCAAACGCAGCGGTGAAGTAGTTTTAATATCGAGAGAACCTAAGCTTTGTTCAGGAGTCTGACATTTAGTTGCATCAGTACACAGCAACATGACGTTCTTAACAGCTAATTCAAATGGAGAAATATTCGCTTCTATACGAATCCCCGCACCTCTAGCTGTTGTGCCAACATCAAAGTCAAGTGTAGAAATAATCGATTGATTATTAGCACCTGACAGGTTCACATCTTTCAGACCAAGCTTCATGGTATCAGGGCGTTGCAATGAATCGTTAGGATTGCCTTTCGATGAAGAATCAACCCAGTTAACGGCATTAATAGTTGCCTTGGAGATCTCATGCGTAATGGTAATACCATCTTGCCCTGTTACTAAACCAAGATAGTCATCAGAAAGTTGCTCAAATGCATAGCTTTGTTGCGCAATTAAAATACTCGCCGTAAGTATTTTTAATTTTGTTATTTTTTTCATTCTTATATCCCTATTTGGCTTTATTCAATTAACAGCGTGCAGTTCCAGCACCTGTACAGTTAAAACTGAATATTTTTAAATTGCCTGACATATGCAAATTGCCATGCGTATTTAAGCCCATAAAGCCTTTTTCTGCATTTTTATCAAACGTGGGTACATCTAAGCCTGGAACTGTTGTTCCATCAGATTTTTTTTCTGTATATGTACTATAAATTATATCATTGGCATAACCTTCAATACCTGCTGTGCCAGTTTCGACTGCCAAGGTATTAAAACCTAAATTTCGAATTTTAAGTGGCTTATCATCAAAAAAAGAAATTTGTAATGCAGTTTGAGGATTACCATCACGGTTAATAATGGTCGAACCATCTAATGAAAACTGATCAATTTGTAAGGTTCCTTGAATACCTTTAAAAACCAACCATTTCTTATTACCCGCAGCATCTTTATGATTATTCGGTGCAATCGCTAAACGGCAAAATACATTATCAGTACAACTATAAGTATAAAATGCCTCTGTTGCCTTACCTGTTGCATCAAAAACTGAAATATTTTTTAGAGACAAATCTTTAGCATAACGATGATTTAACGATAAAGTCCAACTTAAATCTGCACCACCTTGTCCGGATACATCAGTCATCTCATGATTATCCATCCCCACTAACTGCGCACTTGCGCTAGGGATAAACATCAACATAGAAATTGAACAAACCAGGTTCAGGATAGAAGTTTTAACACGTGGATACATAGTCTATTCTCCTATAAACCTGTTGTTTTTATTTTTAGGTGTTGAATGAGTACACCATCAATTGCAACCGAGCCTAAATTTGTCGCCTGGCCATTAATATTTTTAAAAACAACACCGGTTGCATCCGCGGTTTTATTCGCGTTTAACAAATTACCTGTAGCTGACCGTTCTACCGTACCAATACTGATACTACTATGGGTCGCATTTCGACCTTGATAAGTCGTAGTAATGTTATTTGCTGTCGTAGTAATTTCAGTACCGCAACTATAAACATTACAGGTTGAACCTTTTAAATAATTAGAAAGTGTGGTGTAGGTCACTCCATCTTTATCGACCATCGCAATATTCTGATTATTTTTATCTTTCAATACAGTTGTTGAGTCTGTGTCACTATAATAAGTATAAATTTGTGAATATATTTCTGGCACATTTGGAATACGAGTAATTTCTAAAATAATATTATTGCCTTCAGAACCTAAAATAAAAGGTTGATACATATTCCCTAATACCAAGTTAATATTGGGACTATATAAATACATCCCTTCCACATCATTAAATATAGGGGCTAATGAGCGATCAATAGCTGGGGTAACTGCGGTACCATCATATAAATCAGGATTACTGTCCGGGCCTTTTTTTGCGGCAGTACTCATTCTTATTCCACGAGCCTCCAAATTAGCATCCGTTGCTTTTAGCGTGGATGGATCATCATGAGTATTTAAACGTAAAATTGCAGCCATGCCTAAAGTTTGATTGTAATTGGCATTAGTACTCGATGGTAATGTTTGGAATAACCGAACTTGTGATCCATTTAAATTCAATCCATTGGCGATAAATTGAGTTCTCAAACGATAATCTTTATCCAGGCCAGAGGTTGGTGCTCCAGTTAACGGATCCACAGTATTACTTGAATTTAATTGGCGTGAAAAAATATCACTCCAAAAGCCCACTTTAAAGGTATCGCTGGTATCCGTCCCTTTTAGCTTTAAAGGTGCCTCCAATGCGATATACCCAACATTGGCCTTATTGCCTTTTTGAAACTGAATCGTGTCAGAATTCCCTGCACGAATCAGCCAGGGATTTGATGCTGTTCCCCAATTAAAACCTTGATTACTGTATCGGGTACTTAAGGAGCCATCACTTTTAGAAAGAGCTAAGCCATAAATAAAAACATCTGCTTTGGTTCTTAAACTTCCTACTGTAGCTTGAGATGCTGCCAATTTTGCCAATCGAATTGCTTCAGCCTCAACCTCTGCAAGTGCTGTATTACTTGCTGTAGTGGCTACGCTTTTCGCATATTCAGCGGCTTGTTGATTAAGCACTTCTTGTGTTTTAGCATCCAGTAGATTCTTAACAAGAGTGTTATCAATTATATTTTGCCTGGTTACACTTTGTGAATAGGTAGTTGTAGGTATACTTTCAGTTGAACGATTACCATAAAGCAACTCAATCATTTCTAATGTATTTTTTGTAGCATATTGTTGGGATTTGTCTTTTAACCATAATGTCGATTCGGCAGAACCCGGTTCAGTTGTACCATCATCTTTTACACTTAAAGGCCACAAATTCCCATCATAATAATCATCATAACGTTGTTGATAATATTGCTTCATCAAAGGAGAATCGACATAATTCTGTACCACATTCCCCCGATATTCAGCAGTATAATTATTCTTTACAGTTGTGTTAACGGCAGTATAATTATTTGTTCTATAAGTATTATAAGCAGATTGATAAGTATTTTCGTAAACACCGTTATAATTTGCAGCCTTTCCACTTAAGTAAGCATTCGTATACGTTTGATTATAAATTTTTGTGTAAGCACGCTGACCAAGCAGCTCATAATTTTCACCCGTCGGAATAATTCGGATAAAACCTGTATCATACTGTCCCGGATCGGCAATCCCTTTACCATAACTTGAAGCTTGTGAAATTTCGTTTGGACCTTGAAAGACCATCTTAAAATTTTCAAGAGCCAAAGCCACCCCTTCACCTGTAGTTTCAGAAAGGTGATCATCTGATAAAGATTCAAGCGCATAAACTGATGGGCTAAGTAAAGCTGCGAGCATACTCGCCAAACAAGATTTTTTAAATCTTGCATTATTCCAACTTTGAGTCATCACGACCGTCCTTTTTATCAGATGCTCCGCATCATTATTTTTAATTCATCCTATGCTTGGTATGTCGAATTTTTATTTGTTTGTCATTACGACAATGTTCTGACCAAGTCTGTTCAACTTTTTATTATGCTGAATATTATTGCAATTGCAAAAAAAACTGGTCGAATGAACGCAGTTTCCGATGAATGAAGGAAGCAAAAAATAAGCGGACCAAAATGATCCGCTTATTCAATTATTTATAATATTTATGCTTTTGGCAAAGTCACACCGGTTTGTCCTTGATACTTACCGCCACGGTCTTTATATGAAGTTTCACATACTTCATCGGATTCAAAGAACAACATTTGCGCCACGCCCTCACCTGCATAAATACGTGCTGGCAAGTTGGTAGTATTTGAAAATTCCAGCGTCACGTGACCTTCCCACTCTGGCTCAAGTGGAGTCACATTCACAATAATACCGCAACGTGCGTAGGTCGATTTACCCAAACATACAGTCAATACGTTACGCGGAATACGGAAATACTCTACAGTACGGGCCAAGGCAAAGGAATTGGGTGGAATAATGCAAACATCCGATTCAATATCAATAAAGCTTTTTTCATCAAAGTTTTTTGGATCGACAATTGCTGAATGGACATTGGTAAATACTTTAAATTCACGTGCGCAACGAACATCATAACCATAGCTTGAAACCCCATAAGAAATGAGTTTTTCACCCGTTTCATCATAACGTACCTGGTTTTCTGCATACGGTTCAATCATGCCGTGTTTTTCGCTCATTTCGCGAATCCAACGATCAGACTTAATTGCCATTATTTCAATCCAAAACTAGTTAATTCGATTATTGCGCTGTACTTTAACTGAAATTGGCTACAATGAAAATAATGATCAAGGGATGATGTCATTTTTTACAAAATGAACATTTTCCTCATCCTATTTTAAAGACTCAAAATAGCAGAATAACTTAATGGAATTGAAAAACTGATTAAGACTATAGAAGCAGTTTTTTGCAAATTGGATTGATTTAACCAACGCACTTTATTTGATGCCAGAATTGATCCAATAAATGTCCAGAACAAGGCAATCGGGACAATGAGAACCAGAAACATTGCAATATGCGCAGCATAATTATTCACACTGAGCCATGCCGTACTTGGAAAAACAGCCGAAGCAAATAGTAAGGCTTTAGGATTGAGTAAAGTTGCACAAAACAACTCTCGGGCACGAATGGTCGGCAGATTATAACTTGCTTCAATCTCTGCTGTTTTCCAGAGTTTAATCGCCAGAAAAATAATATAAACTGCACTGATGAGCTGTAAGATTGTAGGAAGTATTTTAAATTGAGTTGAAACGCTGCCAATGATCACGCCCCAAACTGTAATCGCAATTAAATAACCAATCGCTTCGGCAGGAATTAATCGTAATGATTTACGTACACCAATCTGAATACCGGATGATGCAAGTAAGGTATTTGTTGGGCCAGGCGTCAATAGAATGCTAATGACTAAACCAATGAATAACCATGAAATCATATGCGATCTCTCTATAGAGTGCGCGAAGAGTAAATCAGTTTATTGTACTTAGCAAATCAGAAATTTTACATCTTTTAAAAACTTAGAATTTTTTAAAAAAAATATTTAAGTTTCAATTAATTAAAACTAATATCTGCAGTTTTACTCAGGAGTCATTTGTTAAAAAAAATTTCAATAAATCTTTTTTTAAGATTGATCATTTACATTTACCGAGCTTGATCTGTCCCTGAGTGAGCTATTCAGGCACAATACCCTATCATTTAAGCGGCCTACTTTTATGGCAAAACAGTTCTTTCAGTCCTGGCTTCCCTCACCACAAAAAGTTGCAGGGATGAAAGTAATGAAGATTTTTGGTCAACGTACCTTAAATCCTTTACTTTGGTATGTGAACAGAAAGTCCATTTCAAAAGCTGTTTTTATTGGCACGTTTTGGGGTATGTTACCCTTACCGTTTCACAGTGTCTTGATTGTATTGACGGTATTGCTATTTGAAGTCAATTTACCTGTGAGCTTATGTCTGGCTTGGTTGACCAATCCTTTTACCCTGGTTCCGATCCTGTATCTTGGGTTCTGGTTAGGCAGCAAAATATTTCAGGTTAATATGATTGATCAGGATATGATGCTGGGTGTATTGCATCAGATCAGCCACGCTATCACCCACTTTGGGCATGGACATATCGACTTGAGTCTGGCGAAAATTTTATTATCTGGACTGGTACTCGAAGCTTTCATCTTTGCAATTGTATTGTTCGTGATTACCCGACTATTCTGGCGATGGAATATTATTCAGCACCATAAACGGCGCCGAGATTTTTAGTAGTCATGGCATCTTTTAATTATATTTCACTATTTAGTCTCTTCAAATTCACTGTAACTATAAAAATGAAACTCAGCTGATTTCTCGCTATTTCATCACATTGTTTTTATTACAACTAAAAACTAAATCCACGATATAAAAAGCCCAAACAAGGTTGGGCTTTTCGAAAACGTTGCTTTAATCAGGCAGTAAATTTAAAAAATTCTATTGTGTGGTTTTTCTGCTTTTGGCAATTGATCGGCAATTTTTTGCGCAATAGCCATATAACTCTCAGCCGCATCATCTCCCACTAGCACAGAAGGTTTACCGGCATCTGCATTTTCGCGAATTTGCACATTTAATGGTAAACGCCCAAGTAAAGGAATGTGGTATTGTTCAGCCAATTTATCGCCACCCCCTGTACCAAAAATCTGTTCCTCATAACCACAATTAGAGCAGATATGAGTCGACATGTTTTCGATTACGCCAATCACAGGAATCTGAACTTTATTAAACAGTTCGATACCCTTCGTTGCATCCAGTAATGCCACATTTTGTGGGGTGGTGACAATCACTGCCCCGGTTACCGGAATACGCTGCGCCAAGGTTAATTGAATATCCCCTGTTCCTGGTGGCATATCAATCATTAACACATCCAGATCTGGCCATAAAGTCTGGTTAAATAATTGCATTAAAGCGCCAGTCGCTTTGGGTCCACGCCAGGCAACCGGGGTATTGTTATCTCCGGTTAGATGTCCAATCGAGAGTACAGCCATACCATAAGCATCAAGCGGCACAAAATTTTCTGCTTCAATCATAGGCGTACGTCCGGCATTGCCTAGCATGGTCGGAATACTCGGCCCATAGATATCGGCATCCAAGACACCCACTTTTAAGCCCAGCTTTTGTAAAGCCAAGGCAAGGTTAACAGTGGTTGTCGACTTACCCACGCCACCTTTACCAGACGAGACCAGGATCACATTTTGAATACGTGGATGCTTTGGTACATCTCTTTGCTGCGGTGCTGCTTTCTGGATCGGTGGATTATTAGGATCTTCTTCCTGTTTGCTTTCAGCTGGAGCCGTTTGTCCGGCAGCATCGACTACAGGGGGAAGTTTTTGAGCTGAAGATGCCGTTGCAGTCTGTGCATTACTTGCGCAGCTATGCCCCTGTTTGCCATGTTCAGGGTTAGAACAGCTTTCACCATGTTGATGCTTTTGCTGAATGACATGCATATTCAGTTCCTGGATGCCGCATTTTTCCAGTGCATCAGCCAGATCATCATGAATTTTTTGAAGATGATCGGCTTCCTCAGGATAAGTATGAATGGTGATTTGTAATACTCGCCCTTCTACATTGACTTGTGTAATTCGGTCCTTCAAGGCATGGTTGGAATTAGGCAAGATATAGCCCTGTAACACATTCTGGATTTCTTCCTCCTTCACCTCTTGCGCGGGTGAAAAGACAGATTTAAGCGAAGAAAGCCACGACATAAGTTTACTCCAAGTACGGACATACAGCTGAATAGCATAGTTTAGCTGTAAATGCAGCGAAGGTTAAGCATAGTTCTTTATAGCTTGGTGAATGTAATGATAAACTCAAATGAATCGATAGCGTGGAATTCAGTTTTGTATTTTTATTTTTACAATATCTTGTTCAGCTGATTGAGATAGCAAGTGCATACAACAACAAAGCAGCCTTAACTCAGATTGATCCGCCAGATATCTGACTATTTCTGTTAATAATTCTGCTACAGACATGCTGCTATTTTGTTCTTTATATTGGTAAATTATTCTGTTTATCATTTTATTTGGGGGATAACATGTTATTTAAATGCCTAATTCCAATTATATTTTTGTCAGCAATGTCATTTACTCACGCAGCAAATGAAACATCGTCGATACGCACTCCAGCGGGTCAGTCCCTCAGTTTGGGAGATTCTTATGCCGACATGCAAAGTCGTATGCATTTGTCTCCAAGTTCCATGGTCAGTCGCGAGCTCAAAGAAGGTAAAAACCATTATCTGGCGATGGATTATACTTATGAAGTTGAAAATATGCTTTACACCATTACCATTGTGAACGATCGGGTAAAAAAAATTGAATGGCTGAATACCAATCAGGACATGCAAACTAAAATTACAAAGCAATGATTCAAAATTATTAACTAAAAAATAGCTAAAATGGATATTGTTTCGCTCTGATGTCACTTGAAAGCTGAACAGTTTTAGGTTTGATTGTGTCTTACGACTGCAATTTTTTCTGTGTTTTTAACCCAATAAGCATCCAGATTTGTAAATTTTACAAAACAAACCGATTTATGCAGGTTTATAAATTAAAAAAATCTAAACCTTTTATGATGAAGTATCCTGTTTAAATCCTGACAGGGATTTGTTGCAGCGGCCGTCGAAGGCGTACCGCTGCAATTAAAGAATGCGCTGTTATCTCTAGATGATGTACCTGTTTCTATCAAATTATGAGCGCCTAGTGCAGCCTTATCTGCACTCACTTAACCGGGATCATCAAGTGCTGGTAGGGCGTTCCAGGCCACATCACGTAAGGTACAGCCGTGTCCGGCTGGGCATGTTTCGGGTACATGTCATAAAAGCCTGGTTCAGCACCGACAATCATGACATGGGGGCCTGTCTTGATCCAGTGGTTACCAGTAGTGGGTTTTTGGGCATAGGGATCTGTATTACTGGCATCGGTTCCACCCGCCAACATGTACATAAAGCCAATTTTACCTGCAGTTGGTTTTTTGTGGCCCATCCAGGCTTCCGCCCATTCCAGGGCTGCCTTATCCATGCACATCGGATCTGGACCGGGGGTAGTCGGATTGTCAGGCATACATGTAAAACCATTACTACCTTTGCGCAAAGTACGCATCTTGCCATCTGAGCCTATGGCCACAATGGTTGCTGCTGCGCTGACTTTTTTCGGTGCTGCGCTCATTGCGCTGGCGATAGCCTTCTGGTCAGCTGTCGGGTTACTGCCCGGTTTACCGCCTTTGGTCTCCGCTGCGAAGATGGCCGGTGCGGATAGGACAACCCATCCGGTGATAATTAATATTTTAGGGAAATTCATGGTCTGTGCTCCAAATTGGAGGTTATGTTTGTGACCCCTAACTCAAGTTATCTGGCACATTGGCCTTATAACAAAAATAACTAAAGATGGAATGCAATATAATTATTATTTCGCTGATTATTTTTAATCATATTGAGTTATTCCATCAACATGATGTACCGCAATACATAGATTTCATAACAAATAAAATCACTAGGACACAAGAATTTACGGAGATAGAAAACTGTTTAAGATTTTGTGGTAGAGGTACTTAAAAGAAAGCCTGGACTGCTTCCTATATCCTAGATATGAAACAGCTTCATTTTGAAGCTGATTCAACCTGAATAAGTTGTTAGAGCACACGCCTCTCAACCACGAAATGCCGCTTCTATTGCAGAAATGTCAATTTTTCTCATCGTCATCATCGCATCGAAGGCACGTTTGGCGGCTGCACGGTCAGGACTGGTGTATGCTTGGGTTAGGGCGATCGGGGTAATTTGCCAAGAGATCCCCCACTTGTCCTTACACCAACCACACTCACTCTCCTGACCACCATTTCCAACAATAGCATTCCAGTAGCGATCTGTTTCTTCCTGGTCTTCGGTCGCCACCTGAAATGAGAACGCTTCGCTGTGCTTAAATCCTGGCCCACCATTCAGTCCGAGGCATGCAACACCCAGTACTTTAAACTCCACTGTGATAATGTCGTCCTCATGCCCAGATGGATAATCTCCTGGTGCACGATGTATCGCACCGATCGATGAATTTGGGAAGGTTTCGGCATAAAATCTTGCAGCGCCCTCAGCGTCATTATCGTACCAAAGGCAGATTATATTCTTTGCAATATCCATCATTTCACCTCTTCATTGAAACTAGGGCTTATGCTATTCGACATAACTCAAACTCAGTCTAATCAGGTTATTTAACGCCTTTTCTATATTTAACTAAAAAATGGAATAGACCTATTTCATAATTGTATTTTTATTGAGTTAAACGCATTTCTTGGTAATGAAAAGGTGTCTACAAACTAGTGGCTATTCAATTCATTTAATAACTGTGCTACCCCTTTACGAGGTGTATTCGAAATTGCTGTAAAGTACAATATTATTTCGGCGAATCCAATGAATAAAATCAAAAACCGTAAGGTCCAAGTGGAAACTCTAGATCCATTTACACGAGAAGAAATGGACACACTTCTTTCATGGCTTGATCAAAACTTGAATGATAAAGACAGATTTTATCGCTGGTATTTCGAACTTGCATTCTGGACAGGTTTTAGGCCCTCAGAGATGATTGCTCTAAGGGAAAGTGATATTGACTGGAGTAAGCGTACTTTTAACATAAACAAAAGCCGGGTTCGTGGGTTGGAGAAAAAGTAACCAAAACACATACCTCTAGAGATGTCTATTTAAATGAAAGATCTTTTTTAGCTTTAAAATCACTTATTCAATTTAAGAAAGATCATAGCTACGAATCTGATTACGTAATGCTTTGTCCAGAAACTAATGAACCTTTTTTCAACGAAAAACCTCCTCGCATACGTCTAGTTGAAGCTATGAAGGCATGTTCAATCCGCCATAGACCTGCCTATAACGCAAGACATACATATGCAACGATGTTATTGATGGATGGTGTGAATCCAATGTTAGTCGCTAACCAACTTGGGCATAGTTTACTAATGCTGATCAAGCGCTACACAAAATGGCTGCATGGAGATCAGAACAAGAAAGAAATTGCAAAATTAAGCGTGGCACGCACAGCATAAGATCATCAATATTCCTACCTCTTGGCATAAAAATGTGGCAAATCTGTGGCAAATAAAAAAGCCACTTATATAAGTGACTGATTTATAACAAGAATTTTGGTGGAGGTGGCGGGAGTTGAACCCGCGTCCGCCAGCACTACGCTCGAGAATACTACATGCTTAGATATCGTCTATTTTTTTAACTCTTTGTGACCCGACGAACAGGGTACAAATCGCGATCCTTTTGATTTAGTACGAAACCCCAAGGCTTGATTTCATACGGACTTGTGTGCGTGCGCTTCAGTCGGACTCTCTAACCACAAGTATTCGGAGAGGCGGACAAGCTGCCCTTAGGCAGCTAGAGCGTATGATTCGTCGTTTGCGACTATTAAAATGCAAATTTGATTTACGAGAGAAAATGCGCTCTCGACATGCATCTATGAGTTTCATCACCAGCGTCGAAGCCAGAAACACCCCCAAAGTAATCACAATCATAGCATAAATGTTCAAATTCGCAGTGCGTTTTTTAAACATTTACACAAACAGATGCGATTAATTCAATAATTGCGCTAATATTTTATTTTTCAAGTCATATAAAAGAAAAAATTATGAGCTATTTACTTGCACTCGATCAGGGAACCACCTCTAGCCGTGCGATCATTTTTAATGAACAGGGAAAAGTTCAGGCAACAGCTCAGCGTGAAATACACATATCTACACCCCATTCAGGCTGGGTAGAACAGGATGCACAGGAAATCTGGACCACGCAAATTGCAGTTGTGCAGCAGGCCCTTGCTTCGGCCCGTATTCTGGCCAAAGATATCAAAGCCATTGGACTAACCAATCAGCGTGAAACCACCGTGGTTTGGGATAAACGAAATGGTAAACCGCTTGCCCCTGCAATTGTCTGGCAAGACCGCCGTGCAACTGAATGGTGCAACCAACTCCTACAACAAAATTTACAGAATAAAATCCAGCAGAAAACCGGTTTATTGATTGACCCTTATTTCAGTGCCGGAAAACTGGTCTGGTTGCTGGAAAATATCGAAGGCCTGCGTGAGCTGGCTAAACAAGGTCATGTGGCTTTTGGCACCGTAGATAGCTGGCTCATGTGGAATCTGACTCAAGGTGCAGAACATGTCATAGAGGCCAGTAATGCCTCGCGTACCATGCTGATGAATCTGCAAACTCAGGCCTGGGATGAAGAACTGCTGGAGCTGTTTCATATTCCCCATTCAGTTTTACCTAAGATCATCAGCTCAGACAGCTATATGGCAGACACGGCTACAGGTTTATTGGGCGCAAATATCCCAATTATGGGAATTTTGGGTGATCAGCAATCGGCCCTGTTTGGCCAGTCCTGCTTTGAAGTGGGCAGTGCAAAAAATACCTATGGCACGGGTTGCTTCATGCTGTTCAATACGGGTCATGAGGTGCAATTTAGCCACAACAAGCTCTTGAGCACCTTAGCTTGGCAATGTCATGAAAAAACCACTTATGCATTGGAAGGCAGTGTATTTATGGCGGGTGCCATTGTGCAATGGCTACGTGATGGTTTAGGAATTATTCAAAACAGTCGTGAAGTCGAACAGCTGGCTTGTCAGGTAAAAGATACCGACGGCGTGGTTTTAGTTCCTGCTTTTACCGGACTCGGTGCTCCGCATTGGGACAGTGATGCCCGTGCCCTGCTCTGCGGCATGTCCCGTGGAACCAACAAAGCCCATATTGCCCGTGCAGCTTTGGAATCGATAGCCTTTCAGGTATCCGATGTCCTCATGGCCATGCAATCCGATATTACCCATCCCTTAAAAGAACTGCGCGTCGATGGCGGTGCGAGTAGCAATGACATGCTGATGCAGTTTCAGGCGGATATCTTAAATGTACCCGTCCTGCGTCCTAAAATGCTGGAATCTACCGCTTGGGGTGCGGCAGCCATGGCCGGATTAAAATCCGGCGTATTTTCCAGCATGTCGGATATTTCTGCATCGTGGCAACTGGAGCGGGCTTTTGAGCCAAACATGAATGAAGATCAACGTCAGTTTCATCTGCACAAATGGCAAACTGCCTTAAAACGCGCCAAATCAGATATCTAATATTTCCAAATGTAGTGAGAAATGATACAAAACCGCTTCGAAAAGCGGTTTTTTATTAATGTGCATGACCACCACCGGTAACACCGACTTTCGGCCGTGGACATAACCAGATGATGAGTCCGGCAAAAATAAACACCATCGCCAAAATCAAAAACACGTGGTTAGCAGATAATGTCGACGCTTCTTTATCAACCAGACTGGAAATATAACCCAAGCTGCTTTCCGGACTCATTCCTCTTTGCAGTAAAGTATTTTGAACTTCATCGACATGTAAAGTACCTGCCATCTCACTGCGTGCCACTTTGCCATGATCATCCCAAATGGTGACGGCAATCGATGCGCCAATGGCCCCTGCCATGGTTCTCAGGAAGTTCATCAAACCTGCAGCAGAAGCCATTTCTTGCGGCAATACTGAAGCCAGCGCCATATTCGACAAAGGAATAAAGAAAAACGGTACGGCAAAACCTTGCAAGATTTGCGGCAATGCCAAGGCCATAAAGTCAGCTTCAGTGGTCCAGAAGGCCCGCATCAGGGTCACTCCACCCAGCAGACATAAACCAAAACTGGCCAAAGCCCGCTGATCATATTTGGTCGCCAGTTTGGCCACAATCGGTGACATCAACAAACTGCCGAACCCCATGGTGGCGGTCAGATAACCGGCCCAAGTGGCGGTATAACCCAGATTGATCTGTAACCATTGTGGAATCATGACAATACTGCCAAAGAAAGCACCAAAACCAAAAGCCAAAGCCAAGACGGAAATGGTAAATCCACGATATTTAAAGATCTGGATATTCACTACCGGATGGCGTTCGGTGAGTTCCCAAATGGTAAAGATGATTAGCCCAACCAAGGCAACAATGGTCAAAATAACAATAAAGGGATGATTAAACCAGTCATGTTCATGGCCTAAATCCAGCATCAACTGTAATGCCCCAATCCATAAGATCAGCAGCATCAATCCGCCCATATCAATTTTGAGTTTGTTGGTTTGCGTTTCAGCAGGTTTCAGCAAACGCATGGCGGCGAGTGCACAACCAATCCCGACTGGAATATTGATAAAGAAAATCCAGTGCCAAGACCAGTTATCACTAATGGTGCCCCCTAGAATCGGCCCCAAGATGGGTCCCACCACCGTGGTCATGGCCCACATGCCCATCGCCTGCGACTGTTTCTCCGGTGGGAAAATACGCATCAGCAAGGTTTGGCTGAGTGGCATAATCGGCCCGCCAAACAGGCCTTGTCCAATTCGGCAAAATACCAGCATTTCCAGACTGGTGGATAAACCGCATAACACAGAAAACAGGGTAAAGCCGAACAGGCTGATGACAAAAATCCGGACCGTGCCAAAGCGTCCAGCCAGCCAACCGGTTAAAGGCACACAAATGGCTTCGGCAACGGCATAGGAGGTAATCACCCAGGTCCCTTGCGATGCAGAAACCGCAAGACTGCCGGTAATATGTGGAACCGAAACATTAGCAATGGTCATGTCCAGCACGACCATAAAGTTGGCAAAGGCCAGTACAAATGCCGCCAGCAGTAAGCGGCCGCCAGTCAGGTTCGGTATAGGAGCGTAGTTCTTCATAAATGACTACTTCGAAGACAAATCGATCTTCGCTTCCATGGACAAGCCGACCCGTAAAGGATGTTCAGACAGTTCTTTAGGATCAAGCTTGATGCGAACCGGCAAGCGCTGAACCACCTTAATCCAGTTACCCGTCGCATTTTGTGCTGGAATAAGTGCAAAGGCGGAACCGGTTCCGCCAGAGAAGCCTTGTACGATGCCGTGATACTCCACTGAATCGCCATATAAGTCAGAAGTTAAAACTGCTTTTTGACCGGGACGGACTTTTTCCAGCTGGCTTTCTTTAAAGTTGGCATCAACATACAGTTGTGAGGTTGGCACCACCATCATCAGGACAGTGCCCGGCGCCACACGCTGACCAACCTGAATATTACGGCGTGTCACGACGCCATCAAAAGGAGCGTTGATTTCAGTACGTTCCAAATCTAACAAGGCCTGCTTTAATTTGGCTTGTGCAACCAATACATCCGGCGTGCTATTTTCATTGGCTCCACGAATCAGTGCTTCATTGGCCGCCAAGTTGCTTTGTGCCGCTTTTTGAGTGGATCTGGCTTGTGCCAGACCGGCTTGTGCAGAATCATATCCAGCTTTTGCGGTATTCAGCGCACTTTGTGCAGTACTTAATTCTTCCTTAGAAATGGCGCCAGAAGCACTGAGTTTTTCACGACGACTTAAGTCATCCTGTGCCTTATCCATTTCAGCTTTGGCTTGGGCAACCTTGGCTTCGGCACTGTGAATGGCATCATCACTAACAAAAATTTGTGAATTCAGTGAGCTGCTATTGGCTTGCGTCTGTTTATATTGACGTTGTGCCTTGACCAGTTCCGCTTTGGCTGCAGCCAGGGCAATTTCTGCATCACGCTGATCAACACGTACCAGCAGATCGCCTTTTTTTACTGTTTGAGTATCACTCACCAGTACCTGCTCAACTTGTCCAGTCACCATGGAGGTGATGGAAGCCGTCTCTGCACCGACATAGGCATTATCGGTATCAACAGAATGGCTCAGCAATAATTTCCAGATGGCATACAGAATTGCTGCAATGATTAAAATCAGTGCGACAAAACCCAATGCTTTTTTGCGTTTCGCTTTTAAGGTCGTCTCTGAAATGGGTTGATCTTGTTTTGTTTCTGGCAGGGTGTTTTGAGCATCTGTCATCAATATGTCCTAAATCCAACAGACTTGGTCACCAGCCATCCTCAATGCATTGTAGTGTCTGCTCTACACACATAGAAACATATAGTTGTCTTGAGATGATATGGATGAGAAAGTCATTTTTCAATTTTATGGCGCGATTTTAATGTGAAAAATTCATGATATGAGAATAAAAATGTAACTCATCAGTTTTATAAACAAATTCGGCACAGAATTTTCATTCAATGCCGAATATTTATCTGACTTTTGTTTAGCTTAGCTGGCTTAATCCAAACTTAATAAGCATAAGAAGCAATGGCGGTTGCAATCGCCTTGCCTTCATCATTCACCAAGGTCATACGCATGGTGCAGCCTTTACGGCCTAAACGTAAGGTTTCGGCACGTGCAGTAAAGGACTTGCCACGACCTGGTGCAAGATAATCGACCCGCATATCGACTGTAGCCAGACGGGATACTTTTTTAATGGTCTCGGGCAAATCATCAGACGTGGCTTTTTTATACAGCTCGCCCATAGCAACAATACCGCCAATACTATCGAGAATAGTCGCAGCAACACCGCCATGCAAAATCTGAAATGCCACATTGCCAATCATAAAAGGCTGCATTTCGATATGGGCTTCAATCTGCCCATCCACGACCTGCATGTTCATGCCATTGTGCTGAAAAAAAGGAGATTTATTAAAAGCCTTGCATAACTGGTTCAGCAGTACATCAATATCAACTTTCGAGCCTAAGTGAATGTTACCCGTCCAATGTTTTTCTGCTTGCGTCATAGTCTGCTCGAATTACCTTGATTAAATAAAAAAATAAATACAGTCGCCCTAAACTCAGATTATGAGTCTACAATAGCGGCTAGTTTAATACTGATCATTGAGATTGTTATGACTTATACGTTCAATCGTCCAGCATTCCCTGCCACTCGCATGCGCCGAATTCGTAAAAATGATAAATTACGTGCCATGGTACGAGAAACTCAGCTGACGACCGATCATCTCATTTACCCAGTATTCATCCTTCCGGGACAGAACCAGACCCAAGATATTCCAAGCATGCCGAATGTTCAGCGTCTGTCTGCCGATCTACTGTTAAAAAAATCAGAACGTTTACTGGAATTGGGTGTTTCTAAATTAGCGCTTTTCCCTGTTACTCCACAAGAAGATAAAAGTTTGTCCGCTGAAGCCGCCTGGCGTGAAGATGGCCTGGTTCAGAGTACTGTCCGTTTACTGAAAAAAGAATTGCCAGAAATGGTGCTGATTACAGATGGTGCCTTAGACCCGTATACCACGCATGGTCAGGACGGCATCATTGATGACACAGGCTATGTACTGAATGATGAAACCGTTGAATGCCTGATCAAGCAGGCACTCAGCCATGCCGAAGCCGGTGCAGATGTCGTGGCTCCAAGTGACATGATGGATGGCCGTATCGGTGCGATTCGTCAGGCTTTGGAAGCCAATGGCCATATCTATACCAACATCATGGCTTATTCAGCGAAATATGCGTCCAGTTTTTACGGTCCTTTTCGTGATGCAGTTGGTTCATCTACGAATCTAAAAGGTGGCAACAAGTACAATTACCAGATGGACATCGGTAACCGCGCCGAAGCCCTGCACGAAATTGCACTGGATATTCAGGAAGGTGCAGACATGGTGATTGTCAAACCGGGTATGCCTTATCTGGATATCGTCCGTGAAGTCAAAGATACTTTTGGTGTTCCGACTTTCGTGTATCAGGTCAGTGGTGAATACGCGATGCTGGCCGGTGCCATTCAAAATGGCTGGTTATCTGACAGCGTGATCATTGAATCACTGATGAGTTGCCGCCGTGCCGGTGCTGATGGCATCTGGACCTATTTTGCTGAAGAAGCGGCTCTTAAACTGAAAGACATGAAATAAGGATTTGTGGTCTAAGCGATGAAAATTGCCATTATTGGAGCAGGCATTAGCGGTCTGCTGTCTGCTCTAGAGCTGGTGGAACAGGGATGTTCCGTGATAATTTTCGATCAGCAGCAGGCAGGAAAAGCTGCCTCCTGGGCGGGTGGCGGAATTCTCTCCCCGATGTATCCATGGCGCTATCCGCAAGCCGTGAATCAGCTGGCGCAATATGGCAAATCATTGTATTTAGACTGGAACAAAAAGTTAAAGCCTGTGTCAGGCATTGACTTTGAAATTCATGAAAGCGGTATGCTGATTTTTGATGAAGCTGATTTTGAAAGCGGGCTGAATTATGCTGAACAGTTTCAGGAACCAATGCAGCAATGTGAATATTTACAACAGGAACAGATCGAACAGCTGAATCCTTTTATTGACGCCAAATTTCAACACGCCATTTATTTTCCCCATATTGCCAATGTCAGAAACCCGCGCTTACTGCAATCTATGGTTGCCTATTTAAAACAACATCCACAAGTCGAATTTATTGAACACTGCTCGATTGAGCAGTTCAATATCGTAAATGGCCAAGTGCAGTCTGTAACTGCTAAAAATGGCAAAACTTATGATGCAGATCAGTTTGTGATCACCACCGGCGCCTGGTCGCAGCAGTGGTCTGAACAACTGGAGGTAGAAATACCCGTACATCCGGTTCAGGGACAGATGGTGCTGTTTAAAACCCCGGCAAACTGGTTACCGACCATGTGCATGAATGATGTGATGTATTTAATTCCACGTCTGGATGGTCATGTGGTCTGTGGTTCGAGCATGGCAGATTGTGGTTTTGACACCACCCCAACCGCAGCAACCAAAGATAAAATTTTAGCGGCCTGTTTCGAGATGGTTCCCGAACTGGCAGAGTTTCCGATCGAAAAACAATGGGCTGGCTTAAGACCAGGTTCGCCAACCGGTGTACCCTATATTGGGAAAATGCCGGAGATCGATAATTTGTGGGCCAACTTTGGACATTTCCGTAACGGCTTATGTATGGGGCCTGCATCTGCACAATTGCTCAGACAGCTGATGCTGGATCAAACTCCTCTGGTGAACCCGGCAGCTTATAGCCCTGTGCGTCTCAAATCTGAAGCAGGTTTAATGGCTCACTAATATCTCTTCTAAAGCACTTTTTAAGGTCGGATGGCTAAACTCAAAACCGGCCTCATGCAGAGCTTTGGATATGACATATTGACCATTCAACACCAGTTGTGACTGTTCGCCGAGCATCCATCGCAAAACAAAAGCCGGTAAAGAGAACAAAGGTTTACGTTTTAAAACCTGGGCAGCTGTTTGGGCAAATTGCGCTTGTGATCCTCTTTCAGGAGATACCACATTAAATATTTGTGCTTCTGTTTCATTAAGCATTAAAAATTCGATCGCACGCAGCACATCTTGCACATGCACCCACACTACCGGTTGCCGCCCGTGTCCAATTCGTCCCGCCAGATTCAGCTTAATTGGCAGCAACATACGCGGTAGAATCCCGCCATTTTTTCCAAACACAATACCAAGACGAATAATTCTGGTTTTTTGCTGAGTAAAACTTAGGGCGGCCTGCTCCCATAACTGGCACAATTCCGACATAAAAATGCCTTGTGGTGCAGACTGTTCAGTACAGGGGGTTGACCATTGTTCAGTCGAGTCGATCCCGTAATAGCCAACCGCAGAGCCAGAGATAATCCGTTTTGGAAAAATCTGTCTTTTTTCTAAGTAGCGATAGAGCTGATGGGTGGTTTCGACCCGACTGTTAATCAATAACTTCTTTCTTTTGGCCGTCCAGCGCCCCTGCCCAATGCTTTCCCCCGCCAGATTGATTACATAATCAATCCGATCGGTTTTCAGGTCATCTAAATGCTGAATCCAGCTGAGATCAGGATGATTGGAACGTTTATTTTTCTGACGGGTCAGCCCCACCACAGCATAATCACGTGCCAGCAAATAAGGCAGCAAATGCGAGCCGATAAAACCACTGCCGCCGGTAATCAATACACATGCTTTTTGCATTTTAGCGTCTCACCTGTTTTTTCTTATCTATAGATCAAGACTGTCTAAAACTCAAGCCTACATCAGTGTCGTTTAGCCAAACATTTTTTGTGCCATGCGCTGGGCCTGTTTGCCATAAAACCAATAGGTCAAAAGATAAAGTGGAATGGCAACGAGCAAGAACATGATCAGCACAATACTCATAAATTGCGGATTCTTGAGATATAAAAGAAAATTCTGCCAAACTTCGGGATCACCCTTAGCAAAAAGGACAATGCCGAGCAATAAAAAGGCCAGGTTATAGCCCCAGAAAATCAGGGTAAACCCCAAGGTAATTTTTTTTTGTTCTTGAGCGGTTGGTGCACGTCGTTGTTGTTTTAAAAATTTATACAGCACTAAAATCATGGCGGTTAAATAAGGTACGATAGTCAGAATTCCGCCCATGCCGGTTGGCAGTAAAGCAGCCAATACACCGCAGATACAGGTTAAAATAAAACAAAAGATAAAAAACCATAAAAAATATCGGGTTAATGACACAATGTACCTGCATAAACAACTTTTAGATGATCAGTATAAAAAAAAATGAGTTTTTTTTCATTTTATTGTCAACCAATCTGTAAACCGCTGCGTTATATAGAGTATGAAGTTCATAAACCGTTAATTTGTACCGGCATCCACAATATTTTCGGTGAACTTTTCTAAAGCAATAAACTTGGTTTCAGGTTTTAGTGCGGAACAGCAGCCCAAACTAAAACTTGCAACAGATTTTTTGACCGACGATTTCATCATCACTCGAATCGTCGGTCTTTTATTTTCTAAACTCTATTTTAATCTTACTGATCGATCTGAGCCATACTGGCCATCTGCAAGATACCAGCTTAGGCCTCAATTAAATCTATCGATCAATCATAAAATACAAAACCAGCAGCAATTTAAAATTGAACCGTCAATTCAATAATTTATTTCATCCCAAAGATTAACTTCAAGCCCAGTAAAGTCATGATGCCGCCTGCAGCACGGTCAAAACCTGCTTTAAATTTCAAATAAACACGGCGCGGCTTTTCTGCCGACAAGGCAACGGCCACCAGTGAGCACCAGCCTGCATCAATAAAGAAACACAGTAGCGGTAATACAAAATAATAATAGGTCGGGATTTCTTTAGGTAATAAGGCAGTAAAAATACTGGCCAGTACAATCGCAATTTTCGGATTGGAAAGCTGAGTAATCAAGCCCGTGGTGAATGCACGGCGTAATGACATCTGAGCTGGTGAATTATAGTCAGATTCAATCGGCTCTTTGGCATGTTTAATAATTTTAAAAGCTAACCACAGTAGATATAAACCACCACAGATTTTTAAAGCCAAATAGGCAGATGGCACCGCCAATAAAAATGCCTGTAATCCAAGCACAGCCAGCAAGCCAAAAATGGCAGCTCCCGTACCTGTACCTAAAGCAGTAAACAAACCATGCCGACGTGAAATCGCAATTGAATTTTTAGCGACATAAATCGAAGTAGGTCCAGGGCTCATTGCACCTAACATTAAGGCAAATGCAATTGAGCCCAAAATCCAAAATGATTCCACAAGTCCACCTACTGAAATTAATTCCGCGGTAATTTTACATTTTAAAAAGCTGAATATCTCCCTATATTTCAGCTCTTTTTCACAATTCCACCGAATAATTCACTAGGAATCAACTTCATCACCTACTGAATCACTAGTTGAACAAATTTAATCCCTCATTTATTTATCTATAGATAAAATCAGTTACGCCACATTGCTATATAGCAATCGACATTTACAGCAAGTAATAGAGAGTTCACATTGTGAAATGATCGTGAAAGTCCGAGTGAAATTAGCTAAATTACAACCATTTCAGGGTGAGACTGGAATAACAGACAGATAAAACCAGCAGGCTATTCCTGTATAAAAATCTCCAGATTCAGGCCTGCAACTGGCAGCTGAAGCTGGTTTAAAATTTGGGGTAAGCCTCAGCGCAGTTTACTCTTGAGTCATAGGCTTGATTTCACGTACGTTAAGTTGTGAAAGCCGATAATCCTGATCATGCACAGGCACACCGCCAATAATCATGGTACGGACTTCGGTTTTTGGCTTGTTATAATCATCTTTTGCATCGCAAGCTGTCAGCAATAATAACAAGCAAGCGCATAAACCTACGGATAGCTTCTTCATCACATATCCTCTTTTTCATCATTGTTATATTTTCTAGCTTAGCATCATTGTGTATTTTTCGATCTTTTTTTTATTATTTTAATTCAATTATTTAAGATATATTTACAAATAAGCCCATAAAAATATGAGCTAAACGGCAAAAGTATTTTGAGAATTGTTTTACCTAATTTCCTCTATTAAAGTCTGACTCAGATTTCCCTGATAAAACTGCACGCCATAGATCATCATATTTTTCGTACAATACGATTGAATATTCATGGAGCATGATGAAATGTTTGATCGTATTGCACAGTCAGTGACTTACCAAAAACTTAGCCTTGATGCTCCAGTTACTGTTACCGTGAAACGTTTGGATCAGATTCATCCCCAGATTTCCGGCAACAAGTTTTTTAAACTGAAATACAATTTTCTGGAAGCAGAGCAGCAAGGCTTTAAAAAAGTCCTGACTTTTGGCGGTGCCTACTCCAATCATATTGCTGCCACCGCTTATGCAGCACATCTGTTTGGCTTTGCCAGTGTAGGCATTATTCGCGGTGAAGAACTCAAAGATAAAGCGCTCAATCCTACCCTTGCCACAGCGCAGCAATCTGGCATGCAACTGCATTTTGTCTCCCGCCAGCAATATCGTGAAAAAACCAGTTCTGAATTTCTCGAACAATTACAACAAAGCTATCCAGAGCATTACATCATTCCCGAAGGTGGAACCAATTCTCTTGCCATTCAGGGCTGCAAGGAAATTTTAACTGCTGAAGACCGACAGAATTATGATGTGATCTGCTGTGCCGTTGGAACAGGCGGAACAATTACAGGATTAATTGAAGCCAGTGCTGCTCATCAAACTGTGCTGGGTTTTTCGGCCTTAAAAGGCGATTTTTTAAAGTCGAATATCGAACAATCGACGACAAAGAAAAACTGGCAAATCACCGATGCCTATTGCTGTGGCGGTTATGCCAAGATCAGTTCTGAGCTATTACAGTTTATGCAGTGCTTTGAAGCCGAGCACCACATTCCTTTAGAGCAGGTTTATACTGCGAAGATGATGTACGGACTGATGGATTTAGTTGCCCAAAACCATTTCCCGGCAGGCAGCCGCATTCTGGTAATTCATACAGGCGGTCTGCAAGGTCGGCATCCAGATGCAGATCTATCCTGAAATTGAGCGCAAAATTGTCTATAATGCCCTGCTTTTATCTCCCACGGGTTGCTCATGTCTACAAATCAGTATGATGTCATTGTTTTAGGTGCAGGTGCATCAGGTCTGATGTTGGCATATATGGCGGCACAGCGCGGCCGTAAAGTTTTGGTGCTGGAAAAAGCCAATAAGGTGGGTAAAAAAATCCTGATGTCTGGTGGTGGTAAATGTAATTTTACCAACCTCTATGTGGAGCCTGAAAACTACATTTCACATAATCCCCACTTCGTGATCTCGGCCTTAACTCGTTATACCAACTGGGACTTTATTGGACTGGTGTGTGAACATGGTATTGAATACGAAGAACGCAAGCACGGTCAGTTATTTACCTTAAACGGCGCTAAAGAAATTTTGGCCATGCTGCTGGCCGAATGTGACAAAACTGGCCTGGTCGACATTAAAACCAGTTGTGAAGTCAAAGCGGTAACAGCTGTGGATGAGCAAGGTTTTCAAGTCGCGACTACTTTAGGTTATTTCCAGGCTAAATCTGTCGTTGTGGCAACAGGCGGTTTATCTGTACCTACACTCGGCGGCTCAGGCATTGGTTATGAAATTGCCAAACAGTTTGGCCATCATGTCCATGCAACCCGTGCAGGCTTGGTGCCCTTTACTTTTTCCGACCAGTTCAAGGAAGTGACCACCCGTTTAAGCGGTAATGCCGTCGATGCCACCCTATCCAATGATTTAAACAGTTTTACTGAAGCCTTGCTGTTTACCCATCGGGGGTTAAGTGGTCCAAGTTCATTACAGCTTTCTAATTACTGGAATGTCGGTCAAAGTTTTCATATCAACTTCCTGCCTTACCTCGATCTGCTAGATTTCTTCAAAACCAAAAAATCCAGCCAACCTAAAGTGTTGCTACGTACCTTGTTAACTGAGCATCTGCCAAAAAGTGTGGTGCTGGAACTGCAAAATCTAATTTGGGCAGAACTTGCCGATACGGCGATAGGTAATTTGAGTGACGATAAACTGGAACAGATTGCCAAGCGTCTGCATCATTTTGAAGTGAAACCATCAGGAACTGAGGGCTACCGGACTGCGGAAGTGACCTTAGGCGGTGTAGATACCACGGAAGTATCGTCCAAGACCATGGAAAGCAAGAAACAGAAAGGCTTGTACTTTGTAGGTGAAGTTCTGGATGTGTCTGGTCATTTAGGCGGGTTTAATTTTCAATGGGCATGGGCCTCTGCACATGCCGCATCGCAATATGTTTAATCCATTGCAACTGAATTATTCTAAATAATCCGTACGTAAAATTTCAATATTCTGCTTCTGCTGCATACGCACAATTGCTTGATCCATCTTTGCAACTGCTTGTGTATGTTGGCAGTCTTGTTGAAATGCTTGCCCGACTAAACCTAAAAGTTTCTTAACTAACATCATAATTTCCCCTCAATAATTATTTATACGTCCTAGTATAGAATTATGAATATTTCAAGAATATTAAAACTAAGTCTTTATATTCTTTAAACATTACAATTATATTTAGCATAATATATGCCAACAATCGAGCATTTATTGATTATTTTTTATCTAAATTTTCTGGATATTCTGGGCTTTTCTGTTGATGTTCAACTTTAAGTTTGGCAAATATAAATTTATATGCACTCATAAGAAACCCAACTGTTATACCAGCGATCACAATTGGTGCAAGAAACTTATTCGGTTCTCTTTTACTCATTTTGCTCTCCTGTTCAGGATTAGGGTCTGTTGACGATCCGTCCATAATTTTGACAATGCATATTTTAACGGATCTCAGGCTTGCAATAGAAAATTCAGTCATTTTACTGACCGCTTCATAACAATAGAGCAGCAAAAAACATACCCATCCCTTATGCACAAACAAAGCAGCGCTTCGTTTGTGCTCATGTAGTGGATTTTTCTGATTCTAGCGATTATTTTTTATCCTCGCTGGAGCCAGGATTATTTTGACTTTTGTCACTATTGATATCGACATCAGACTCTTTCTCACCAGTGGATCCAAAAGGATTATTTACTGGCGGGTGTGCAGGATCAACGCGGATAGAATCCGGAACACTCTGATCTGGATCAGATTTTTGTGCCTCTTGTGGTGCCGTGGTTAATGAGGCAGGAGTTGGATTGGATAAATCAGGAGTCAAAGCATTTTCATGTTCAGTAAATTCACGCGCAGCCTGGGCGGAGACTGAATTTGAATCCTGCTCTGAACTGATTCGGTCAGAACTTTCCTGATGTGGATTAGGCTGCTTTGCCTCTTTTTTGCATTTATCAATCAAGTCAGTCAATACACGTTGTGCCGGATCACGGCCACCTAAACCAAAGGCCAATGCGAAAGCAACTGCTACAGCACCCAAGGTTAGACCGAAGGCCAGATTGACGATGGAGTCAGCAATACCCATTGCACGCAAGCCCATGGCAATGACCAAGCCCATAATCAATATACGAACCAGATTGGCAAGCCAGCGTGAACTGACATATTCACCTCGGCCAATCACTTTGGCGACCAGATTGGCAAGCCAGAAGCCAATCATCAGGATCACTGCACCAAGCAAGATATTGGCACCAAATTGGATAAACATCGAAATCAGTGCACTGATCTGCTCAAAGCCAAGCCGGTTTGCTGCTTCAGATACCGCAAACAGCATGGTAAAGAACACAATCAGGTAACCAATAATCGAAGATACTTTGGTACTGCCTAAAAAGCGTTGCGCATCCATTTTGGCCGGAATTTCATCCACGCCCGTTCCAGAGACAATGTCCACGACCAGTTTAGCCACAAAGCGCGACACCACATAAGCCAGAATAAGAATCAGGGCAGCTGCGATAATATGCGGAATCGCATTCATGATTTCATACAGCATAGCCGTGGCAGGTTGTGAAATTGCTTCAATGCCTAAAGCTTCAAAAGCAATAATCAGTGCGGTAATAATAATGATCGCAAAGACAAATGAGCCCAGTACCTGGGGCAGATTGGAATTTTTAAACATTCCAATTTTTTGTGCATGCTGTTGCAGATTAAAACTGCCCACCAGACCTTCGACAATGCCGCGTACAATTTTTGCCAGGATATAACCGACAAAGACAATCACAGCAGCAATAAAGATATTTGGCAAGAATGAAACAACTTCATTCACCATATTTTGTACTGGAACAAGCAATCCGGTTAAGCCCAAAATGGACAGTACAATTGGCAAGAATAATAACAAAATCAGCCAGTAAACAATGTCGCTAATGTTCTGACTGATCGGACTGACACCCACGTCAGCACTTAGCTTTTCATCCAACTGAGTTCGATCCAGCAGTTTTTGCAGGCCCATTTTGACCAGATTCGCCACAATCCAGCCAATAAAACCAACCGCAATAGCCGCTAGAAGTTGAGGAATGAATAACAGGAATTGCTGAATCATATTGCTAAATGGCCCGCTCACACTGGTGAGATTAAGCACATTCAATGCGCCTATAACGGCAATGATCATCACAATCCAGAAAACGATACGCGAAACAATACTTTCAATATTTGAGCGATGTCCTGTCGCAGTGGAAAGTCTTTGATTTGTTCCAAGCTTTTGTAAAACTTTTTTAATTCCTGCAGCAATAATGAGTGCAACAATCCAACCTATGATTAAAATAGCGATGGCAGCGAGAATAGGATGAAACTGATTCCAATAATACATTGCATCAAATTCACCCCCTCTAGGGCCTCCAGAAAAATACTCATTCATATTGTCATGTCCTCTTGTTATTACTTATTGAATTTCTATAACAGATGAATACTGGGTTATGTAGGGTTAACCAAACCTAAAAGTATGAAGTTAATAACACATTAGAATTCGATTATTTTTTATTCAATACGAACCATCATAAATACAACAAAAGCGCACATTAGATTGCAAAAAAGCTCTAATCCCTTCAGATTAGAGCTTTAAAATAACGCCTAAATTATTACTGATTTTTGTTGCTCGTACCTGTACCGACATTATCGGCAGCCTCACCTATTGCACTGTTTTCACCGGGTTCTGTTACCGTATCGGCATCTGTAGCGATTGCTTCATCCGTTGCTGTTGCAGTACCGGTAGTTGCGCTATTATTTGGTGTTGCAGGTTGAACAGTAGGATCAGGATGTCCTGGAGGGGCATCTTGTGACTCCGGTTTGTTATATGCAAACATGTAAACCAGTACCGCAATGAAGAACACACCCACAAGAACTAAAATATAAACTGGCAAACGTTTTTTCTGAGATCTTTCTTCTTCACTAGTAACATGAGGCGGTTTATTAAAATCATGTGTCATGCTTTTTCCCCTCTTTTATCTCGTTCCGTATTTTTATCTTAACAATACTGAGAGCGAGGTTATGTATAAAAGCATAGTGACATGGTGAATACATGTAATTTTTTATTTAAAACAAGGTATAGGAAAAATTTGTTATTGAAAGATTTTTTTAACTGAATACATCCCTTGCACTTTTTTTGCTCATCCTATTCACCTTGTTAAATTCAGATCATTCATCTTCAAAATCCTAGCCTCATCACATTAAAAAAGCCGTTCCAGATGGCTGGTTCCCTGAGATTCAACCGTCATTTCATGTTCATCTTTCAGTTGCACACCTGACAGCTGCAACTGTCGTGACTTTCTCATCAGTGCCGTTAAACGCTGAATGGCAATCTGGCTGGATAGTCCGGCTGGACGGACATTCGAAATACAGTTACGCATGGCATCGTGACAGCCTGTATAAGCATTCCAGGTGTAATAAATCCCCATACTGTCAGGTGAACTTAAACCCGGACGCTCACCAATCAGCATGACCAGCATTTTGGCTTTCAGAATCTGCGCTGCTTCATCGCCCAAAGCTACACGGCTACCTGTCGCAATCAGTAGCGGTGCGAGTGACCAGCCTTCATTGATACAGGCTTGCTGTAATTGTGCAATAAATGCGGGGGCATTATCTTCAATGGCACGGGCCGATAAGCCATCACCGGCCACAATCAGCACATCATAACCATGTGGATGTTGTTGTTGATATTGCTGTAACAATGCTCTGGAGTGTTCCGACAGTTGTCGGCCCAAATCCGGGCGCTTTAAATAGCAGTCCTTGTCTTCCGCACAACTGTGTATATGTAAAACTTCACTGTCTAGCTGTGCCAGTTTTTCGGTGAGTAACTGAACATCCAGCATTTTTAAAACCGCATCTTTGGCCTGTGCATGAGCCAATTGAAATTCCAGCGAAGGTTTGGTGGGTTGACTACCACCTACGCGTCCCAAGGCAATTCGGGCATCGGTAAGCTGTTTCAGTTGCTCCCAGGCATTGGTTTTCAGTTCAGCTTTGAATTGAATATCGTATGGTATTTTCATGATTCCATCCTTCAGCTCAAGACATGATTAAGCGGGAAAACTTTTCAGGCAGTTGACTGGGCCATTGCAGCTGTGATGCCTGCTGTTTCAAAATACCTTGCTGTTCCAGCCAGGCCGCAAATTCGGGAGCTGGTTGCAAGCCCAATAGCTGACGGATATATAAGGCATCATGGAAAGAAGTAGTTTGATAATTCAGCATCACATCATCAGAACCGGGAATGCCCATGATGAAATTGATGCCGGCGTTGGCCAGTAAGGTGAGCAGCACATCCATATCATCCTGATCGGCATCGGCATGGTTGGTATAACAGATGTCACAGCCCATCGGCACACCCAATAATTTGCCACAAAAATGGTCTTCAAGCCCTGCGCGGATAATCTGCTTGCCGTTATACAGATATTCGGGGCCGATAAAACCGACCACCGTATTAACCAAAAAAGGCTGATATTTTCGAGCCACTGCATAGGCACGGGCTTCCAGCGTTTGCTGATCGACCCCATGATGGGCATTACTGGATAAAGTACTGCCCTGTCCGGTTTCAAAATACATGACATTCTGACCCACTGTACCTCTTTTCAGGCTGAGAGCAGCTTCATAGCCCTCCTGCAACAGAGCCAGATCAATCCCAAATGCGCTGTTGGCAGCCTCTGAACCGGCAATCGACTGGAACATTAAATCAACTGGAATATTTTTATTCACCAGTTCTATACCTGAACTGACATGGGTCAGGACACAGGACTGAGTTGGTATCTCATATTCATGAATAATATGATCCAGCAGTTTCAGTAACTCTGAAAGATTTTGCAGATTGTCCGTGGCCGGATTGATGCCTATTACGGCGTCGCCATTGCCATACATCAAACCATCCAGAATACTGGCAGAAATTCCGAGTAAATCATCCGTTGGATGGTTCGGTTGCAATCGGGTCGAAAGCCGCCCTTCCAAGCCAATGGTGTTCCGAAATTGAGTGACAATTCTGCATTTTTTTGCCACCAGAATTAAATCCTGATTGCGCATAATTTTGCTGACCGCAGCCACCATTTCAGGTGTCAGACCAGCTTGTAAAGCCTGTAATTTTTCGATGCTGGCATCGTCACTGAGTAGCCAGTTACGAAAGTCTCCTACGGTAAAATGGGCAATGGGATAAAAAGCCTGAGCATCATGTTCATCAATGATTAAACGGGTCACTTCATCTAGTTCGTAATTAATCAGTGTTTCATTCAAAAACTGCTTGAGCGGTACATCTGCCAGACACATCTGTGCTGCAACCCGCTCTGTTGCATCGTGTGCCGCAATACCTGCCAGTTGATCACCCGATCGTTCTGGTGTTGCCTTGGCCATCAGTGTTTTCAAATCTGCAAAGACATAATGATGATTGGCCACATTGATTTGATACAACATGATGCATGGCTCCTTGATTTATAATAATTATTTCAGTTCCTGTTCGGCTGCTTCAATATTGGCAAACTCTTCTTCAGGGGTTCCTGCCACCAGTTGATTTCGGCTATACACCAGGAAATACACGATAAAAACCACATAAATGGCGGCTGCCATTAACCAGACTTTCGGATCCACTAGAAAGCCGGCGACCACTGCAATGGCCGCAAGAACCAGCGCAATCGATGCAGTAATGATTCCGCCCGGAGCCTGATAAGGACGTGGCATTTCCGGTTTTGAAATTTTCAGTTTGATATAAGCCATCATCATTAGCACATAAGAAATGGTTGCACCAAAAACAGCCATTAAAATGAGCAGATCACCCTCTCCAGTTAAAGACAGTATAAAACCAATAATACCCGGGATAATGATCGCCAAATGAGGAGCATGGTTGTTATTTGTTAAGGAAAGCTTTTTCGGTAAATAGCCTGCACGTGATAAGGCAAAGACCTGGCGTGAATAAGCATAGATAATTGAGAAGAAACTGGCCACCAGACCGGCCAAACCGACAAAATTGACAAACCCCGCCAGCCAGGTATTTTCACCATAGACAGCTTTTAAAGCATCGACCAAAGGTGCACCTGAATTTTTTAAACTGTCTGCACCGGCTGCACCTGCACCCAAAATCAGGATACTTAAAGCAAAAACAGCCAGAATGATCATCGAGCCTATCAAGCCCCGTGGCAAAGACTTATGTGGTTCCTTGGCTTCTTCCGCAGCTAAAGGCACACCTTCTACAGCCAGGAAGAACCAGATGGCGTAAGGGACAGCGGCCCAAATGCCTAAATATCCCAAAGGCAGAAATGCACTGGCACCCGCAGCTTCTGTATTTACCGCAATATTAAACAGGTTTGCACTGTTGAAATGGGGAGCGATAGAGAAAATAAAGACCAATAAGGCGACAGCAGCTACAGCGGTAATCATAAAGATGATTTTTAAGGCTTCGCCTGCACCTTTGAGATGCATGCCCATAAACACCAGATAACAGACCAGATAAATGATCCAGCCGCCCATGCCAAATAAAGATTCGCAATAGGCACCAATAAACACTGCAATCGCAGCAGGAGCAATGGCATACTCAATCAGAATCGCGGTTCCGGTCAAGTAACCGCCCAAGGGACCAAAAGCAATCCGGGCAAAACTATAACCGCCACCCGCTGTGGGTAACATGGTCGACATTTCTGACATGGCCAAACACATGCACAGGTACATGAATGACACAATGATGGTGGCAATAAACATGCCGCCCCAGCCCCCCTGTGCCAGCCCGAAATTCCAACCGGCAAAATCACCAGATATCACATAAGCCACACCCAGACCAACCAAAAGCAGCCAACCGACTGCACCTTTTTTTAACTGACGTTGAGCAAAATAATCTTCTGTCGCATTTCCCACTATCGGGGCGTTTTCTATTGCTGTTTTAATTTCGGACATACGCACCTCTTATTCTATTTTTGCAATAGCAAGATTTATGCATAAGCCATACCAATTTTGAAAATTTGGTAAAAAATCGGATTAAGTGACTGTGCAGCAAAACACATACAGCATATTTTTATATTTAATCCTAAATAAAGATGAGTCTGGCTAAAGGTGCTGAAAGCCTCAAAATAAGCTATAATTACGCACCTCGTTTTTCGTGCTGCTTAACTTTATGGCGTATCGTCAGCAATCTGTAACACTTGATTTGGATACTGATGTCACTCATCAATGTTGCCTGCATTACACACGTGATGAACATCTCATTGGTATTATTGAATTTAATAAACCAAGTTACATACTTAAATGGGGTGACCTGGAATATTTCCGTCGTCGTACCGAAGAGTTTTCTGTGATGCCTTTTCCGGAATGCATCAATGCCATGGTGATCGACATTCGTAATATCGCACCGTTTTTAGACAATGAGGTGCCGATTATTCCTTGGCGCTTACTGGAAGAAGAATGTCCGATCCGTCTGGTGGTTCCACAAGACCGTCTGGAATATTATGCCGGAATGTTTGAACCGACCTGGCTGACCAGCGATGTAGAAACAGCTATTCAGGAAATTCGTGAATTCATTGATATGTTTGTGCATTAATTAAAAGATTGAAATCAAAAATCCTCCTGTATGGAGGATTTTTTGTACCTTGTATTCCCTCTCCTTTTAGGAGAGGGTCAGGGAGAGGTAAATATAATTATTTAAATTAAATACCCCTCACCCTAGCCCTCTCCCTAAAGGAGAGGGAACTTAAAGAATTTTACCAATAATTTTCTACCGCAATATTACCTTCACCACGACGGTTCATCTTCAAACCACGCGCTTTTAATGCTTCTTTAGTATCTTCCACCATTTGCGGGTTACCACAAAGCATCACATGACTAGTTTCAACATTCAATTGCAAGCCTACCGCTTTTTCCAGTTCACCATTTTCAATCAATACCGGTAAACGGTCATGTAATGCTGCATTGGGGTCTCGGGTGATAATCGGGACAAATTTAAAGCCAGTATGCCCTTCACCAAAGGTTTCAGCAATTTCCTGAATACGCTCTACATAAGCCAATTCTGCTTCAGTACGCACACTATAGACCAGATTGATCTTTTTATATTTCGACCAAGTCTCGAAGTCTTGTAGCATGGATAAAAATGGCGCTAGTCCTGTACCCGTGCCCAATAACCATAAATCCTGCGGTAACGGTAGTTGATAACGCGCCAAGGTTAAAAAACCATAAGGGATTTTTTCCAGGTACAGTTCATCACCAACTTGTAAATGTTGCAGATTAGATGTGAATGCCCCCTCTGGCACCACAATTGAAAAGAATTCCAGGGTTTCATCAAAGGGTGATGACACCACGGAATAAGCCCGAACCACCAGTTCATCGCCTACTTTTAGGCCAATACGTGCAAACTGTCCTGCGGTAAATTTAAAATGCGCAGGTCGTGTCATGGTAAAACTGAATAAGTTATTGGTCCAACGGTGTACAGATAAAACTTTTTCTAAGCTAAATTTTTCAATTGACATGATTTCAACGTGGCATGAAAGACTGTGCTCATGGTAGCATGACCACATAATTTATTAATATTTTTTAAATGTTAAGGCTCTATTCATGCGCATGACCTTACGCCAGTTGGCTGTTTTTGTAGCAGTCGCACAAGAAGGCACAGTAACCAAAGCCAGCGATGCCGTTAAGCTCACGCAAAGTGCTGCAAGTATGGCTTTAGCAGATTTGGAAGATGGCTTGGGTGCTCCCCTGTTTGACCGCCTTGGTAAACGTCTACAACTCAATGATTTAGGCCGATTTCTACTCCCGCAAGCCTTGGAGATTTTAGGTCGCTGCGAAGCTTTTGAACAGGCAGCCAAAGGTGAATTACAAAGTATTGACCTGCGCTTGGGGGCAACCTTAACCATTAGTGATTACCTGATGCCGGACCTGATGGCGGATTTCCTGCAAATTCAGCCTCAAGCGCATTTGCAGTTGCAAGTGGGTAATACCCGCCAGATGATTGAAGCAGTGAACCAGTTCCAGCTGGATTTAGCCTTAATTGAAGGTTCTTGTCATCTTCCACAGTTGCAGTGTATACACTGGCGTGATGATGAACTCGCTGTGTGCTGTTCACCAGAGCATCCACTTGCGCAACTTGAGCGCCCATTAACCCCTGCTGACTTTGAAGCGGTAGGTGTAGAGTGGATTTTACGTGAAGAAGGTTCTGGTACCCGTGAAGTTTTTGATAATGCCATTTTAAAAGACCTGCCAGATGCCAATATCCGTTTAACCCTGGGTCATAATGAAGCGATTCTGAAGATTGTAGCTGGCGGTTTAGGCATGTCCTGTATTTCTAAACTCGCGATTGAACCTTTACGTGAAAAAGGTCAGCTGGTTATTTTAGAGACGCCTTTCTGGCAACTGACTCGTCCTTTATTCATGTTAGTACATCGTCAAAAATATCAGGGGCCAGGTTTAAAAGCCTTTATGAAATTCTGTGAAAAATAAAAATCGATTTAAAAAAGCGCCTAAATGGCGCTTTTTTATTACCAACGTGAATCATTTTCACAGGGTATGCCGTCACCATCACCATCCATTTTATGATTGGGACAATTTTGCACATACCAAACGGCTTCTGCTCTTGAACTCATTTGACTGCAATGTTGCCGTTCATCACATTTAAATTGTGTTGTTGCTAATCTCACCCCATTTTGCTGATCAATACTGGCACTAATTTTTTCCGAGCGCGGTTTATTGGTATTGTAAGTTTCACCCGCTAGATTGCGCTGCCCCTGCTCCGACAGAACTTCTTCTGGTAAATCACCCAGGGCTTCTCGCTGCTCTGACACAATACGTTGTTGTTCCATGATTAGCTGTTGCGCTTTCAGCTGCTCAGCAGTGCGATAATCCTGATATTTGCTATAACCTGTCACAACAAGCACTGCCAGAATGATCACTGCAATGCCTGACAAGATTTGACTTTTATGTCCAGCTTTCTTGTAACGTGGTGAAGCCGTCTTCTTTTTTGCACCTGCTGGAGGGGCAGCGATGCTATCCGCTGAAGCAGACTGTATGTCCAGTCGCACAATACGATCTGCTTTGAACTTACCGTCATCCTCCACAATGATAAATTTTAAGTTCTCCCCTACTTTAGGTTCGATACTGCTGTTGGGAACATCTTTAATGTGAAAGAAAATATCTTTCACTTCGCCTTCCTCTACTGCAATAAATCCAAAACCACGCTCTGCGTTATAGGTTTTGACTTTCCCCTGAATCAACATAAAACACTCTTTTTCATTTATATTTTTTCTTATTATAATAAAAAAGAGGCTAAAAAGCCTCTTTTCCGATCATCTGCAAAAGTAATTCTAAACATCATCATGCTGTAATAAAAACCAGAGTAATCAGCCTCTAAAATTTGACAACAAGGCAGATGTAATCGACTTATTATGCGTAGATACTTTTGATTTTTTCGCTTTTGCTGAATGATCTTCAACACGTTCTATACGAACGGCCTTGTACTTGTCACCATTCTTAACAGCTACAAATTTTACCCGTTCATTACGTTTCGGTTCGCCTTCTGCCGCAGGGAAATCTGAAATATGAAAGAAAATATCCCCTTCAGCCGAACCAATAAAACCAAAGCCTTTTTCAGGGTCATACTTTTTGATTTTACCCTGATGTAATTCATCTTTCATGCTGCTGCCCTATGCTCAAAAATGCCATGTCTACAGTATATAAAAAAAGAGGCCTGAAGCCTCTTTTAATTTGTCTTCAAGGATCAGTCTTTTTGCACTGAACCAAAGATCTTATCACCCGCATCACCAAGACCCGGAACGATATAACCATTTTCATTGAGACCGTCATCAATAGATGCCGTGAAAATGGTCACGTCTGGGTGTTTTTCTTCTACTTTTTTAATGCCTTCAGGGGCTGCAACCAAAACCATGACACGGATATCTTTACAGCCGCTCGCCTTCAATACATCAATGGCTGCAACCAATGAAGAACCGGTTGCCAGCATCGGGTCGATAATCATCGCCAAACGGTTTTGTACATCGGGTACCAATTTTTTATAGTAAGTACGTGCTTGCAAAGTTTCTTCATCACGCTCAAGACCCAGTACAGATACTTTTGCGCTTGGAATCAGGTTCAGGAAACCATCTAACATGCCAATACCGGCACGTAGAATTGGCACAACGGTAATTTTTTTACCCGCAATGCGATCTACAGTAACTTTGCCATTCCAGCCATCAATTTCATGCTCACACATTGGTAAGTCTTTGGTGGCTTCATAAGTCAGAAGCATGGTCACTTCTTGCGCTAGTTCGCGGAAATTTTTTGTACTAATGTCTGCACGACGTAGCAAACCAAGTTTATGTCGAATGAGCGGATGACGGATTTCATGAATAGCCACGGGAGAGCACCTAAAAGATGAGATAAAATTTCAGCTATTATAAATGTTTTTTATATCTCTTATAAACCAAAAAGCCCCCTATGAAAGGAGGCTTTTTCGAAAAAACTTATAGTTTTTTTAGATTACTGTTGAGATAGCATGAAATGCAATGGAGATAAAATCTCTGCTTGAAGCGCCAATTTGATGATTGGATCAGGATAAACACCAATCACCAATACAGCCAATGCAGCAGCAAGCACCATAATACCACCCACTTTTTGACCCCAATGTTTGTCGGCATCAATACGTGGTGTATCTGGCGGAGTCATGTACATCACCACCATCACACGCAGGTAATAGTATAGACCGATACCTGAACCAACCACGATCATTGCAGCAAGGAACCAGTGCTGAGTTGTTACCGCAGCCATCACTACCAGGAACTTACCAATGAAGCCCGCAGTCAATGGAATACCCGCAAGAGATAACATCATCACAGTCAAGGTTGCAGTCAATACTGGACGGCGCCAGAACAAACCACGGTAGTCTGCCAAGCTTTGTGCTTCATCTGCATTGTTATACGGACTAGACATCAACGCGACAGCACCGAATGCACCGATCGTCGTCAACACATAAGTGATCACATAAACAGATACGTTACCCAGGCTTGCATAAGTCATGCTGATTAAACCAATCAGCAAATAACCAAAGTGTGCAATTGAAGAGTAACCCAGGATACGTTTCAAGTTGACTTGACGTACTGCAAGGAAGTTACCTACCAAGATAGAAAGCACCGCAATAATCGTGATGATGGTTACGATTGAATCTATCAGGATTGCACCTGAAGCCAGTAAATAACGTACAAACAAACCAATGGTTGCCACTTTAGCCACAGTAGCAAGGAATGTTGCGATTGGTGCTGGCGCACCTGCATAAACGTCTGGTGTCCATTTGTGGAATGGTGCAAGAGACAATTTGAATGCAACAGCAAAGATAATTAAGCCTAGGCCTAAAATCACCATTGGCTGTTTGATGGCTTGCATCAACGCCTGAACATTGTCATAGAAAGACAATGAACCAGTATAAGCATAAATATATGCCATACCCATCAACAACATTGCAGAAGCAGTTGCTGAAAGAACCAGGTATTTAATACCCGCTTCTAAAGATTGTGAACGCTGGTGCGTATAAGCCAAAAGACCGTATACAGGAATCGACATCAACTCAAGGCTAATGAAGAAAGATGCATAGTGCGAGCTTGCAACCATCAGCATTGCACCCGCTACCGAGCACAGCATCAAGATATACAGCTCTTCACGGTTATCTTGATAGCTTTCAATATAAGCATGTGACAAGGTACAGCAAGCCAGTGCAGCAATCAGGATGACCAATTGGTAAAGCAAGGTAAATGGGTCAAGCATAAACATGCCCATCACGTTCGACGGTGCAAAAGCACCACCGAACATTGCAATCAGGACATATGCTGCAGCAAGGTTCAAACCAACTACAGAGGCAGTTGCAATTAAATTATGGTTACGTTTAATTGCAATAAGAAGCATCACTACGATCGCAGTTAAAGCCACGATCATCACAGGAGCTAATGGCATAAGCTCAGAAAATGACATTGTGAAGTTCATGGCTTATTGGATCTCCACATTTTGTTGAGATACGACCTGTTGAGTCGCATCTACAACTTCTTGAACTGGGATATAGCTGTTTGCTAACCACGCCATGCTTGAATTTGAAATATCAAGGAAGTTTTGTGGGTAGATACCGAGCCATAGTAGACCAAAAGCACACACTAACAAAATAACAATCTCACGCGCATTCAAGTCTTTCAATGGGCTTGTATAATTTTGTTTTTGCTCTTCATTTGGCGTACCAAACAATGCTTTGTGAATCAGGATCAAGCCATAAAGACCTGCCAATACCAAGCTGGTCGCTGCCACAATGGTGAAGGTTGGGAATTTGTTGAACGAACCCATCAAAATCAGGAATTCACCAATAAAGTTACCTAAACCTGGAATACCGACAAGTGCAGCAACAAAGAACATCAGGAAGAAAGCAAGGTACGGGAATTGACCGCGCATCCCCCCCATTAAACGCAAGTCGCGCGTATGAACACGCTCGTACACTTGACCACACATAATGAACAAGGCAGCAGATGACAAACCATGTGCCAGCATCATGATCATTAGGCCTTGGAAAGTCAGGATATTACCTGCGTAAAGTGCAAGTAATACAAAGCCCATGTGTGAAATTGAAGTATACGCCAACAAACGTTTCATATCAGTTTGCTGGAAAGCACACCAGGCACCGTAGAACACGCCGATTAAACCGAAAATGATCGCGATATCTGCAAACTGTGCAGAAGCCGCCGGGAAGAATGGCATAACAAAACGAAGTAGTCCGTATGCAGCAGTCTTAATCAGGATACCTGCCAAGTCGACAGAACCAGCTGTCGGTGCTTGAGCATGGGCATCTGGTAACCAGCCGTGCAATGGGAACACTGGAAGTTTTACAGCGAAACCAATGAACATACAGATCATCAAGGCATAAGCCACTGATGGCAACTGTGCATCAAGCGTATTCGCTACACCTAACAAGTAATTGTAATCGAAGCCGATCATGCCAGTCATCATGTAACCGTAAACCACAAGGCCTAGGATACCGATGAGCATGATCAAACCTGCTACCTGAGTATAGATGAAGAACTTGGTCGCAGCATAAACACGTGACTTACCATCTGCTCCCTTATGACCCCATAAGGCAATCAGGAAGTAGATTGGTACCAGCATCATCTCCCAGAAGAAGAAGAACAGGAACAAGTCAATCGCAAGGAATACACCGATCACACCACCCAAAGACCATAAAAGGTTTAAGTGGAAGAAACCAACGTTCTTTTGAATCTCACCCCATGAACAGCCCACTGCAAGTACACCCAGTAATGCAGTCAAGCCGACCATAAGCAGTGAAAGACCATCCACCGCAAGGTGAATGTTAATGCCGAGGGTTGAAATCCAAGGCAGCATGAATTCGGCAGACCAAGTTGGAACTTTTGCGCCGAGTTCATAGTGATAAGTACCGGAATTCCAAAGCGCAACAGTTAAGCCCAAAGTAATGAGCATACCGAATAACGCAATGTAACGCGGTAGTTTGTCGTCGAGCTTGTCGACGATCCAGCAAATAAAACCTGCAATGAACGGTACGAGGATCAGCGCGGGTAAAATCCAGTTGTTTGTGATTTCCATCTTATTTCCCCACTACCTGAATCACGATCAGGATCATCAGCAATACCACTACACCGAGTGACATACTTGATGCGTATTCACGCAATGAACCTGTTTGACGTGAGCTGGTGAAGCTATGACCACCTTTAACAATGGCAGGAAGCACTAACCACAAACCATCAATTGGATCACGACCTAAAATTTTCGCGATAAGCAAATATGGTTTTACAAATACGATGTTATACAACGCATCAAAACCAAGTGCATTACGGCAGATATTGGCAAGACCAGCACCAAGTGAAGTACGGGCAAAACCTTTCACTGCATTATAAGCAAAGGCAAATAATACGATACCTACCACAAGACCAGCCAATGCAATACCCACAGCTGTATATTCAGCACCATGTACACCTGCTTCAAGCGCTTCAGGAATAACAAAAGCTGGAATATTGGCTTTGGTTAATGCAGCTTCTACTGGTGCTTTCAAGAAGTAAGCCAAGCCAGTTGAAAGTACCGCCAAGATACCCAATGGCGCCCAATAAGTTGCACCTTTGATTTCGTGATAAGGCGTGTTTTCTTTACCAAAAAATACAACCCAGATTAAACGGAATGTATAGATTGAGGTTAAGAATGCACCCGCAACACCTGTCCAGTATAAGCAGTTATATACAGGAAGATTTGCAATGTGGCTTTGTGCCCAAACTGCACCAAGGATGGCATCTTTAGAGAAGAAGCCGATGGTCAAGAATGGAATGGCAGCCAACGCACCGCCACCAATCGCAAAGCAGGCAAACAGGAATTTGTTATGTTTGAACAAACCACCCATTTTGAAAATGTTTTGTTCGTGGTGGTAAGCTAGAATCACTGCACCAGAAGACAAGAATAATAATGCCTTGAAGAATGCGTGTGAAAGCATGTGGAACAGACCCGCCTGGTATGCTTCAGCACCTACTGCCATAAACATATAACCAAGCTGACTCATGGTTGAGTAAGCCAAGATACGTTTGATGTCGGTTTGAACCAAGGCAGCAAAACCAGCAACAATCAGTGTTACTGCACCAGTGATCGAGATGAACATCATCACTTCTGGTGTCATTTCAAACACGGAGAACATACGGCAGCACAGGTAAATACCTGCAGTTACCATTGTTGCAGCATGGATCAACGCAGAAACAGGTGTAGGACCTGCCATTGCGTCTGCCAACCATGTTTGTAATGGAATTTGCGCAGATTTACCGGCAGCACCCAAGAACAACATTAACGATGTCCAGATCGCAAGTGAATGGTCACCCGCTAATACTTGAGGTGCATTGGCAACGATTGTACCAATATGCAAAGTACCGAATTGTTGGAAAATCAGGAACAATGCAATCAGCAAGAATACGTCACCGATACGAGTTACGGTAAATGCCTTGATTGCTGCAAAACCATTTTCCGGGTTTTGATAGTAATAACCAATCAGCAAGTAAGAGCAAAGACCTACGCCTTCCCAACCTAAGAACAATAACGCCAGATTATCGCCCAATACCAGTAACAGCATGCTTGCTACGAACAGGTTGAAGTAAGAGAAGAAACGTGCGAAGTCTTCTTCACCGCGCATGTACCATGATGCAAAGATGTGGATCAGGAAGCCCACACCTGTGATCATGCCAGTCATAAGTAATGACAGACCGTCCAGGTGCAAGCTCATGCCTGGTGCAAAACCACCGACATTGAACCAGGTCCAAAGATGTTGAACCTGAGCTACTGAACCATTGTCTACAAAGCCCATGCCAGCAATCAGTGCAAATAAAGCAGATAAACCGACTGAACCCACACCAATAATGGCTGCCACATTTTCAGGAAGCTTATTGCGCCCCGCCGCCAAGAGGACAAAACCAATGAGCGGAAATAAAATTGTTAAATATAAATAACTCATCCGCGCATCTCACTAGCAGCATCCACATCCAAATGATGGAAGCGATGGTAGAACTGAAGGACGATCGCAAGACCAATACAAGCCTCTGCAGCTGCAAGGGTCAAGATCAGGATGAACATGATTTGTCCATCTGGCTGTAACCATGCACTACCTGCAAGAACGAACGCAAGCGCCGCTGCGTTCATCATGATTTCAAGGCTCATCAACATAAATAGTAGGTTGCGTCGCACCATTACACCGTAAAAACCCAGTGCAAAAAGAATGGTTGCAACGATTAAACCGTGTTCTAAAGGAATGTTGCCCATTATTCTTTTTCCTCTTTTGCACTTGGTTCACGTTTACCTAAGTGGAATGCTGCAACGAGGGCTGCAAGCAATAACATTGCGGCAACTTCTACCAATAGTAAGTAGTGAGTAAAGAGCGCTGTACCTACAGCTTTAGGTCCCACAACTTTAGTGCCCATCACCGGACCTGCTGTTGTGTAATCCGAACCAAGCATCCAGACAAGCACCAAACCCATCAGGAAACTCATCAATGCTGGATATGCCCATGCAGATGAAGTCAGCCATTTACGTTCCTGTTCAACCGTATGTTGACCAAGATTTAGCATCATCACCACAAACACGAACAACACCATGATCGCGCCAGCATAAACAATAATTTCTAGTGCGCCAGCGAATGGCGCACCAACGATCATGAACATTCCTGCCACAGCAAGGAGGGACACGATCAGGCTTAATAAAGCATGCACAGGATTCGCGTTAGTCACCACACGAACCGTAGAAACAATGGCCACGAGTGCCATCAAATAAAATGGCCACATCATGGTAATAAGCTCCGTACGTCAACTGGTGCACTTTCACGTTGTGCCTGACCTTTATCTTTACCTGCCACTGCCATACCGGTTACACGGTAGAAGTTATAGTCAGGATATTTACCAGGACCTGAAATGAGCAGGTTCTCTTTTTCGTAGACCAAGTCTTGACGAACGTATTCACTTAACTCGAAATCTGGTGTCATTTGAATCGCTGTCGTTGGACAAGCTTCTTCACACATACCGCAGAAAATACAACGCGAGAAGTTGATACGGAAAAACTCCGGATACCAGCGACCATCTTCTTTTTCTGCTTTCTGTAAAGAAATACAGCCAACCGGACAGGCAACCGCACACAGGTTACATGCCACGCAGCGCTCTTCACCATCTGGGTCACGTGTCAATACAATACGACCACGGAAACGCGGCGGAACAATTTGTTCAGCTGGCACTTCTGGATAAAGAATAGTGTCACGTTTACGTGTCACGTGGCTGAATACCATCCACAATGAACGTACGATTGACCCGAATCCAGCTAGAATTTTATACATTTTGTACTCCCTGCTGTCCTAGGCCTGATTCATCAGAATCACAGCACCAGTCACCAACAAGTTGACCAACGCCAATGGCAAACAAATTTTCCAACCAAAGTTCATCACCTGATCGTAACGTGGACGCATTAACGAACCACGAGCCAAGACAAACATCATCACAAAGAATGCTGTTTTGATAATGAACCAGAATACTGGTGGAATAAATGGAATTTCTAAGTTGAATGGCGCTAACCAGCCACCGAAGAATAAAGTAACGATCAATGCTGAAATAAGAACCACGTTGACGTATTCCGCAACGAAGAACATACCCCATTTCATACCGCCGTATTCGACGTGATAACCTTCGGCCAATTCTTGCTCAGCTTCCGGTTGGTCAAATGGATGACGGTGAGTTACTGCAACACCTGCAACGATAAAGATCAGGAAACCTAAGAATTGTGGAATCACAAACCATACATCACGTTGTGCTTCAACAATTTCACGCATGTTGAATGAGCCGGCAATTGCCACCACACCCATCAGCGAGATACCCAGGAACACTTCATAAGAAATGGTTTGAGCTGCAGAACGTAGACCACCCAATAACGCATATTTGTTATTTGAAGACCAGCCACCGAATAACACTGCATATACCGCGATACCAGCCATTGCCATAAAGAACAACAGGCCGATGCTCATGTCTGCTACGCCCATTGTTGGACTTACAGGAATCACCATGAACGAAAGTACCGCAGTTGCCATGGCAACTGCAGGTGCTAAACGGAAAGTCAATTTGTCAGCAAACTTAGGCGTCCAGTCTTCCTTGAACATGATTTTCAGCATGTCGGCAACGATCTGGAACATCCCCCCGGGACCAACACGGTTTGGACCGTAACGGTCTTGCCATAATGCAAGTAAACGACGTTCGATGAATGACATCAACGCAGCGACAAGCACCACTACAAGCAAGATCACAATCGCTTGAATCACAGAATAAGCGATTGGCCAGTTCTCAGCCCATAGCGGTGTTTGACGTATAATTTCTTGATTCATGAATTACACTCCTACCGCGACGGATACAGGCTCTGCAAGTGAAACCGTTGGTGCAAGACCAATTGGATAACCGATATAACCCGTAGGTAAATATTCAATCACTTGAACTGGAAGGCTAATAGTTGCCTCACCTGCTTTCACAGTAATTTTTTGACCATCTTGAACGTTTAGACGTGCAGCATCTTGTTCACCAACTGCAAACATGGCAGCAGGAATACGTGATTCCATGGCCGGAGTTTTCACAGTAAATTCACCAGAAGCGAAGATATGATGCATTGGCACTAAACGGAAGCTTTCAGCATTTGCAAGTACCGGTGCCGGAGCAACGAAAGTACGTACAGGACGTTTAGCCAAACGATCAAATAAACGAATACCTGAATCACCGCCTTTGAGGTGGCCACCCACGTTATCCTGGAATTTGTTCCAGGCTTGTGGAGAGTTCCAGCCTGCAGACCATGCAAATGGAACCAGTGAAGATGGGGTTTCATTACCCACATAACCTTCCATAGAGAACGTTAATGCAGAATCGACATCGATTGGCTGTTTAGGCTCATGAACAGACAATGGTGCACGCATAGAGGTACGACCTGAATAACGACGTGGTTCACGTGCAATCTTCAAGCCATGGATACGGTAACCCGCATCTGGTGCAACATCCTGAATTGCTTCAAGTGCTGGAACATTTTTCGCAACCGATTCGATCACATCATCAAGCAAGGTCCAGGAAATCGCTTTGCCTTTCACACCAGTTTCAATGGCATGTAACCAGCGCCAAGATTCTTTGATCGCAAGTTCAGGTTTGTAGTAGCTAGGGTCATACACCTGGTAGAAACGTTGTGCACGGCCTTCTTGCGATACCACAGTACCATCACCTTCCGCGAAGCTTGCAGCAGAAAGCACGATATCCGCTTTCTTCACAGTTTCAGTTTCAGAGTGATCCAAAACAATCACGTCTTTGCCTGAAAGTGCAGCATTGACTTGTGCAGCTGGTAAACGACGGTAAAGGTCATTTTCCACAATCACTACAGTGTCGTAATCTTGCGCAAATGCTTGCTCAAGGCTGTTACCACCGAAGATTGCCAAGCCCATCGAGTTCACTTCAGGAACAGTCAATGTTAAGCCAGCATTACCCAGGTTCTGTGCCACTTGTGCAGCAGCTTCCATGATGGCAGCGTCTTGCAAGCTTGTACCAGAGATGATCAATGGTTTTTTCGCCGCTTTTAAGGTATCAGCAATGGTTTGAGCAAATGCTTTTGCATCGTCATCAAGACCAGTAACCGCCTCACCTGCAACTGCCGCAGCAACCGCAAAGCCTAAACGAGCAATATCATTTGGAGAAGCAACCACTTCACCTGTAGCAACGTCCGCTAAACGCGTTTGAGTCGCAGCAAGAATGAAGATTGGAGATTTTGCATCCTGACCAATACGTTGTACCGGTTCAGCCAACCATTCTTGGGTACGGCGTTCTGCCGCCATTTCTTTGGCTTTGTTTTTCGCAGCCTGGCGAACAGACAATGCCATACGTGGTGCAGTTTGCGTTAAGTCTTCACCTAAGATCAACACTGCATCATAGCTTTCGATTTCACGCATGGTCGGGTTATAAACACCCTCGGTTTGCATGATCGATGCAGCCAATTCAACCAGGCTTTGCTCTTTTTGTGCCATACCGGTTGAGTAGTTGTCTTGACCCACAAGCTCACGAAGCGCGAAGTTGGTTTCAAGCGATGCACGTGGTGAACCAATACCGAGAACTTTTTTGCCTTGGATTTTTTCAATCACAGTATCAAGTGCTGTATCAACTGAAACAGTCGTTACATTCGCACCATCACGGAATTGTGGCTGACGTGGACGGTCTGCACGGTTCACATAACCTGTACCAAAACGACCTTTGTCACAAAGGAAATATTGGTTAACGTCACCATTGAAACGGTTTTCCACGCGACGAAGCTCGCCATAACGTTCACCCGGAGAGATGTTACAGCCTGAAGAACAGCCTTGGCATACGCTTGGCGCATACTGCATGTCCCACTTACGGTTATAGCGTTCTGAGTGAGTTTTGTCGGTGAATACACCTGTTGGACAAACTTCAGTCAGGTTACCCGAGAATTCAGACTCTAAAGTGCCTGATTCTGGACGACCAAAGTAAACACGTGATGCGTTAGCATACACGCCGAAGTCTGTACCGCCAGCATAGTCTTTGTAGTAACGCACACAACGGTAACACGCGATACAACGGTTCATTTCGTGCGAAATGAATGAGCCAAGCTCCTGGTTGTAATGTGTACGTTTGGTGAAACGGTAACGACGACGGTCGTGCTGAGTCATGACTGTCATATCTTGTAAATGACAGTGACCACCTTCTTCACACACAGGACAATCATGTGGGTGGTTGGTCATTAAAAACTCAACAATCGAAGCACGGAAGTCAGTCGCTTCTTTGTCTTCAATCGAGATATAGGTGTTGTCAGCCGCTGGCGTCATACATGACATGACTAAACGACCACGCGTATCTTCTGGATTCGCGTATTGAGTCACAGCACATTGACGGCAAGAACCGACAGAACCTAAGGATGGATGCCAACAAAAGTACGGAATATCAATACCCAAAGACAAACATGCTTGTAGCAAGTTCTCTGAGCCATTGACTTCGTACGATTTGCCATCGACATGAATTGTAGCCATAGTCGAATTCCTTAAGCTTGTTCTACGTTGCTAACTTGAGCTGCGGCATTGACTACCTTCGCTTCAAATTCGCCACGGAAATGTTTGAGTGCGCCCATAAGCGGCTCCATTGCACCTGGAGCGTGGGCACAGAAAGTCTTACCAATCCAAAGCTTACGAGTCAGTTCTTGTAAGTGATCGATATCTTCTTTCTTACCTGTACCATCTTCCAGTGCTTTCAGCGCTTTCACAGCCCAAGGTAAGCCATCACGACAAGGTGTACAGAAACCACATGATTCGCGTGCAAAGAACTCTTCTAAGTTACGCGTTGCTGAAACCATACATTGGGTTTCATCAACCACCATGAGCAGACAGGTACCCAAACGCGAACCAGCTTTCATGATGCTTTCTGCATCCATCGGCAGGTCAATGTGCTCTGCTGCCAGGAAGTCAGTCGATGCACCACCTGGTAACCACGCTTTCAGTTTAAGACCGTCACGCATACCACCGGCATGCTCTTCAATCACTTCGCGCGCAGTGGTACCGAATGGCAGTTCCCAAAGACCTGGGAATTTCACCTTACCCGATGCACCGTAGATTTTGGTACCTGGATCTTTTGATTTGCCTTCAGACAAACCAACGTACCACTCAGGACCACGCAGCATAATCGCTGGTAAGTTGTTGTAGGTCTCTACGTTGTTGACAATCGTAGGACGACCCCAAGCACCTGCAACTTGCGGGAATGGCGGCTTAGTACGTGGATTGGCACGGCGACCTTCAAGCGAGTTAATCAATGCAGTTTCTTCACCGCAAATATAACGACCCGCACCGGTATGCACGTGTAAATCAAAGTTCCAGCCTGTACCGAGGATGTTTTCACCCAGGTAACCTTTGGCACGGATTTGCTCTAATGCTTCATTTAAGTACTGAGCCGCTTCGATGTATTCACCACGGATGAAGATATAACCTTGAGTTGCTTCAAGCGTATAGCCTGCAATCAACATGCCTTCGATCAATTGATGTGGAAGCTGTTCCATCAACAAACGGTCTTTAAAGGTACCCGGTTCCATCTCATCGGCATTACAGATCAGGTAACGAGGACCGCCATCATTTGGCGCCATCAATGACCATTTAATCCCTGCTGGGAAACCTGCACCACCACGACCTTTTACAGTCGCAGCTTTAATCACTTCAAGAACTTCTTTCGGTTGCATGCCGAGGGCTTTTTTAAAGCCAGCATAACCTTCAAGTGCTTCGTAATCATCAGCACTACGAACATGTTCCTGTTTGCTCAAACGCCATGTTAATGGGTGAGTTTCTGGGTTACCGTCGCCATAAATTGGTTTTGGTTCAGTATTCATACATACTTCTCCAATAACTGTTTAATTGAAGTCACTTCAACCAAACCATGCGTGTCTTGATCAATCATCAGGGTTGGACCTTTGTCACAGTTACCCAAACAGCAGATTGGCAATAAAGTGAAACGACCATCTGCAGTTGTTTGACCAAACTGGATACCCAATTCACGCTGGAATGCTTCTGCCAAAGTTTCCGCACCCATCAAGAAACATGCGATTGAATCACATAATAAAATTACGTGACGACCGACCGGTTGACGGTAAATACGGTTATAGAACGTCGCAACACCTTCAAGATCTGCAACACTCATGCTTAACAGTTGAGCAATTGCATTCATTTGTGCGTCATCAACCCAACCATTACGGCGTTGTACACACTTCAGCGCATCTAAACATGCAGCACGTGGGTACGGATAGTGACCAATGTGATGTTCAATTTCATGGATTTCGTCAACAGTCAAAATCCCTTCAACATTCACACGTGGTTTTTTATCAGTCAAAATCATCATAATGCGTTTACCCCTTAGCGATCCACGTCAGCCATTACGACGTCAATTGTCGCTAAATAAATGATTAAGTCAGATACAAGACTGCCATTAATCACAGAAGGCATTTGCTGTAAGTGCGTGAAAGTTGGTGTACGAATACGGGTACGGTAACTCATGGTTGACTTGTCTGAAGTCAAGTAATAGTTAGACGCACCTTTTACCACTTCCGCCATTACAGATGCTTCACCTGCAGGCATTACAGGACCCCATGACACGCTCAAGAAGTGCGTAATCAAGGTTTCAATATCTTGCAATGTCTTGTCTTTTGGTGGTGGAACAGCCAGTGGATGGTCTGCTTTGTACGCACCAGACGGCATGTTGTCTAAGCACTGTTTGATGATTTTCAGTGATTGTTCGATTTCACGGAAGTGAACGATGACACGAGCATAAGCATCGCCTTCATATTCAACCGGTACGTCGAAGTCGTAGTTTTCATAACCGCTATAAGGACGGTATTTACGTACGTCGAAGTCAATACCTGTTGCACGTAGACCTGTACCTGTTACACCCCAAGCCAATGCTGATTTTGCATCGTACTGAGCCACATTACGGGTACGACCCACAAACACAGAGTTTTTCAGTGCTGCAGTGTAGTACTCATTCATACGCTTCGGCATCCAGTCGAGGATTTCGCGAATGAGGTGTTGCCAGTTGTTTGGAAGATCGTGTGCAGTACCGCCAATACGGAACCATGCCGGGTGCATACGGTAACCGGTAATTGCTTCGATGGCGTCATAGATTTTTTGACGGTCAGCGAACATATAGAATACTGGGGTCATACCGCCGGCATCCTGAATTGCAGTACCGATATACAACAAGTGGTTATTGATACGGAACAATTCAGACATCATGACACGGATACATTGCGCACGGTCAGGAACAGTGATTCCTGCAAGTTGCTCCACACCCATTACATAAGGCATGTTTTGCGCACAACCACCCAGGTAGTCAACACGGTCTGTGTACGGAATGAATGAATGCCAGGTTTGACGCTCAGCCATCTTTTCCACACCACGGTGGTGATAACCGATATCAGGCACACAGTCTTTTACTTCTTCGCCGTCCAGCTGCAAGATCACACGGAACGCACCGTGCGCAGATGGATGGTTAGGACCCAAGTTCAGGAACATAAAGTCTTCATCGGCGTTACCGCGTTTTAGACCCCAGTCTTCAGGAACGAAACGAAGGTGTTCCTGTTCAAAGTCCTGCTTCGCCTGGTTCTGCATATACGGTGTATATTCAGTGGCACGTGCAGAATATTCTTTACGTAGCGGGTGACCTTCCCAATAGGTTGGCAACAAGATACGACGGAGCATTGGATGCCCTTCGAAATTGATCCCGAACATATCGTAAGCTTCGCGTTCGTACCAGTTGGCATTTGGCCAAATGTTGGTTGCTGTTGGAATGTTTACATCATTTTCAGACAACGCAACTTTAATACGAATATCCGTATTACGTTCAAGCGACAACAAGTGATAGAACACAGTGAAGTCAGACGCGGGTAAACCGTCGCGGTGCGTACGTAAACGCTCATCTACCGCAGACAAGTCGAACAGCATCACGTAAGGACGTGACACTGTGCGCAAGAACATTAAAACTTCTTGTACACGTGCGCGCTCAACCCAGACTGTTGGAAAGTCTTCAAAAGTCGTTTGCACATAGAAGTTCTCACCAAATTTGGTTTTGAGCTCTTCTATAATTGCAAATGCTGGGCGTGAATCAACTGGAGTTGATTCTGGCATAGCAATGTCAGTTTCAGCCATTAGCTTGGCTTCCTATTTAATACAAATTCAGTCAATCTAAACGACAATTACACCCAGACCGGGTGCATCAATATTTTGTCGCTCAGATTATTTAATTTCATCCATAGAGCGTAAGTTTTTCACTGCAATACGTTCAGCATTCTTACGGTCACGTTCTGGCTGCATCTTTGGCTTATACACTGGCTGAAGATCATCACCAATAACCGCTGAAAGTGGACGGCGCTCTAATTGAATTTGGTCTTGTAACAACATTAAGGCTTGCAATAATGCTTCAGGACGTGGCGGGCAACCCGGGATGTACACATCGACAGGAATGATTTTATCCACACCCTGTACAACTGAATAAATGTCGTACATACCGCCAGAGTTTGCACAAGCACCCATTGAAATCACCCATTTAGGCTCTAACATTTGCTCGTATAGACGCTGGATTACAGGTGCCATTTTCACGAAGCAGGTCCCTGCAACGATCATTAAGTCTGCCTGACGTGGTGAAGCACGAATAACCTCGGCACCGAAACGTGACATATCATGCACACCGGTCAAGGTGGTTGCATATTCTACGTAACAGCAAGATGTACCAAAGTTAAAGGGCCATACAGAGTTTTTACGGCCCCAGTTTACAGCTGTATGCATTACATCCTCTAAACGAGTCATGAACACATTTTTATTCACTTCTTCTTCAAGCGGATCGGTAACGATTTGACGCTCTTGAAGTGGATATTGATCAGCATCCGGATTCGCACGGGTTAATGTATATTTCATTCCCGGGTTACTCCTTACTAGATGATGTAGTCGCAGATTTTTTCACACGACCAGATGATTGAGCTGGAATTTGACCTGTAGGATCAACAACCAACTCTTCAATAGAATTGAAGCGCGTAATGTCGGCAAGGTTCATATTTGGTGAACCAATTTTCGATTTCATAACTGCTGCTTTAAGACGATCGGTTGGTGCCCAGTTTAATGCCCCTACAGCAATGGCATAAATCAAAGCAATCAATAAATCGACCACAAAAATAACAACAGTGGTAAAACCGAACCACCCTACTTCACGAACCGATGTAGCCCATGCGTAGAGATACAGTGCTTCCAGGTCAAATACCACAAAGAAAATAGCAACCAAGTAGAATTTTGCAGATAAGCGGATGCGTGCTCCACCAGCACCTACCACACCTGACTCAAATTGCTCTTGCTTTGCACGGCCCCATGATTTACCCCCAAGGAGTAAAGGAACTGTGAGCATAAAGACACAAAGAAATGTAACGCCGATCACGAAGGCAATAATTGCCCAATCGTATGGAGTAATGGCACTCATGCGGGGATAACTCCTGGCAGGCCTAATTTATTAACAAAGAATGTATGTATTGGCCTTCAAATACACCAAACACAAAATTAATCCCGCCAATTGTACCTGATTTATGATTTCACTTGCTAGCTTATAAGCCTTAGTCTTTTGGATGATTTTTTATTCATTTCAGCATTGAACTTGCATTTATTCTCTTGCTACAGAGCATTAATCGCTTTATTAAATAAAGATTATTATCTTTATGAGTTTTTCTCACATTAAGATTTTTTACGCAATTTGGTGTGTCTATTTTCAAACTCAAAACCGGATTTTGATTAAATACGCTCTTGATTAAAAAATAATGACAACATTAACTTTTGCCTAAACTCGCGATCCCAGCGCTTTATTTGTTCAATATTCAGCTCCACTCCAACTTTTTACCTACCTATCAACAAACTTCATTTTTTCATTCTTGTGGCTTTTTTGCAAAACCTTGACACAGCTTTCAACGTTTATGGTATTTGTATTTAAAACTCTAAAAGTGAACATACAGGAGAAATAATAATGAATTTAGAATATACCCATGAATCGGAATATTTCTTTTTTGCCCAACTGCTAGTGCGTCATGTGGAACGATATATTGAGAAACACCCAGATGCACGTGATGCTATTTTTGATCTGCGTGATATTTATGATCTTTTCCGTCAGGACTTTGCTTCTGCAACCACCAATCTAGAGGCTATTTTAAACGTTGCTGATGAATACAAGGTCGAAACATTAAATGGGGACCAGAAGTTAATTAGCCATTATGCAGTTGACCCAAAAAACAATTCTTTACTGCTAGATTTCAACGCAGATGCACTCGCCAGCTTAAAACAGGGAAAAAGATTGATTGAACCGGATGCCACCAGTCATGAATGAATCGTAAAAAAGCACCAGTTTCGGTGCTTTTTATTCTTTCTTGTTATTTAAAATTCTGTCTGTATAGCGTCATCCGACTTGAGGATATTGGCTTTCTTTTTTGCTTTATTGAAGCGCTTTACAGGCCACGACATGGTGAAACGCGCCCCACCCAGTGCTGGACTCTCATCTACCTCAATGGTTCCACCAAACCAGTAGGCAATACGGCTAACAATCGACAATCCCAAACCATATCCTCCTGAAGCACGGGTACGGCTATCATCCAAACGGGCAAAGGCCTCAAAGATGCGCTGACGCTCTTCTTCCGGCACACCAGCCCCATCATCCTCAACCCGAACGTAGGCCAGCCCTTCGTCATTAATACCACCACTGACAATTACCTTGTGATCACAGTAACGAACTGCATTGCCGACCAGATTTTGTACCACACGATGCAAGTAACGCCGCTCGGCATCAACCAACACACTAATAGGCGGAGCTTTTAGCTCAATTTCTTTTTGTGTTTTCAGTGCTTCGGTTTCAATCACCACCTGATCCAGCACTTCAAACAGCACGATTTTTTCAAAGTCTAAAGAAGGTGTACCCTGCTCCAGCTTGGCATAAGTCATGATTTCATCAATCAAGGTATTGAGTGCTTCAATATCCTTGTCAATCTGCTCAACCTGCTGTAAACGATACTCATAGTCATCTTCTTCCGCCAGCATCTCCATACCAAAACGAATACGCGCCACTGGTGTCCGCAGTTCATGCGAAACAGCACGCATCAGCTCGCGCTGTGCTTCAATCAAACGCTGAATGTGATCAGACATGCTGTTGTAATTGATCGCCAGACTGGCCATTTCATCGGTACCATCGACCGGTAAACGCAAGGTCATGTCACCAGACTTCATGCGATGCAAGGCGTAATTGACTTCACGTAAGCGACGCTGCATCGGCACCAGCAATCCATACACCCCAAGACTTAACACAAACAGGCTCAGTAAGGTAATACCTGCAGCCAACTGGAAAGGCATCCAGTTAAATAAAGGCACCGGACCTAGAACCAGCACCTCGGAAGGTGAACTTGGCATAGGTGAAACAATTGAAATCGTCGTTCCACGTACCGAGGCATTGTCACGGTACAGAATAATACTGTGATCCAGGCGAAGTCGGCCGATTTGTTCAGAATCGAGTGGAAGGTTCTGAACTTTTTCAATGGCAATGGGATAAGAAAAATGCGATTTAATTTTGGCAAGATATTCTTTTTCTTGACCAGGGTAATACACCAGATAATCCAGAATAAAAATAGGTAACGCTTTCATCTGGCGCTCGCCTATTTTATTCACTTTCACATAGAGCAAATGCTGAGGATCATTTTTCAAGCCAATAATGATATAGGCGATGGAATTTTCAGCATCATAACGAACTGCTGCTTTACGTTCTTCAATCCGTTTTCTCTCGGTACGAGATAAATCTACCTTAGCTGCATCGACATAGTAAATCGGCAGTTCAAGCAAATCAGAAGCATCAGAAATCCAGTCTTTTTTCTGCTGCTCATTCGGCTGTCGGGCAATACCCTCACTAATGATATAAGAAATACCATCGGTCAAAGATTCACGATATTCTTGCGCACGCTGGTAATTGATGATTTGTACCAACAGGTAGCCAAATAAGGCAACCAAGGCGACTAAAATCACCAACCCCGCATAAATGCGCAAGAATATACTGTGTTTAAACACGAAGTTGTCCTATAAAATTAGCGGGCAGAAATTAAAGACCGGTTTCTTTAACGAACAAATAACCCTTACTGCGTACCGTTTTAATACGTTTTGGATTTTCAGGATCATCGCCAATTTTTGGACGGATACGCGAGATACGCACATCAATTGAACGATCCTGACCGTCATATTCAATACCGCGCAGACGCTCAAAAATATCTTCACGAGAAAGAATTCGACCCGCATTTGAAGCCAATAACCATAACAGGTCATATTCAGCGCTGGTAAAGTCTACCAACTCGCCATTCAAGGTGACTGATCGGCCACCATTATCGATCACCAGATCATCAAATTCTATGCGTTGAGCCACTTCATCTTCAGGAGCCTTGTCGGTACGGCGTAATAATGCACGAATACGGGCAAGCAATACACGCGGTTGAACCGGTTTGGCGACGTAGTCATCTGCACCCATTTCCAGACCTAAAACCTGGTCCATATCTTCGGTACGTGCGGTCAACATCAAAATCGGTTGATGATAATGTGGACGTACTTCACGACAAATGGTTAAACCATCCGCACCCGGCAACATAACATCAAGCACCACTAAATCTGGTTGTTCAGCAATGATACGGCGGATTGCACGATTACCATCAGGTTCTACCCCAACTTCTAATCCATTACGAATCAGGTATTCTTGAGTCAAACGCGCAAGACGTTCATCGTCTTCAACAATTAAAATTTTAGGTAACTTTTCTTCTTGGCTCATAAAATGCCCCTTTATATTGGATTAAGGTATCCTTAAAAATCCGTTGGATACGCTTTAATATATTCAGCAATATACACACGTTTACATTGTAAACAAGATGCTGTTCACCAAACTGATACATCAAAGTAGCATTTTGTTATATTTTTTTTAAACATTGAATTTATTGGATTTTTCATTTTTTAGTGATTTTTAGGCTATTTATAGAAATATCTAGTTACAAAATGTCTGTTTTTTGATCCTTCTTGCTATTTGCACAGTTTCTGACTAGTTAATCAATTTCTTTTAAGTTATCCACAATGTTATCTATAAGCACATTTTTTTAGCTTTGCTATGCTATGCCCTTGTCCAATAAGGCTTCTACAAGAAACATAAAAAAAGGGATGTTTTTGCAAAGGATCATTGCAGAGTTCAATCAAAAATTTTAAAGAAATGTCAATATTGATCTACCCTGAATTTTCCCGTATCTTGTGCTTATTCCGATTTTAAACCACTAGTTCTTGTGTTTAATCATCAAACACTGAGATGAAATTTCATCCAGTTCAAATGGTCCGCACATATAAAACAATAGATGACAATGGAGCTATGCCACAATGAGCGTAATCACTTCAACTCCTGGTCAACTTCAGGTGATTAAACGCACCGGTGATGTTGCCACTTTTGACGCAGAAAAAATTTCTGTAGCGATTGGTAAAGCTTTTTTGGCTGTAGAAGGCCAGCAAAGTGCTGATTCTAGCCGTATTCATGACCGTATCGAGCAACTGACCGAGATGGTAATGAACACGTTTAACCGTCGTTTACCGTCAGGCGGCACGATTCATATTGAAGAAATTCAAGACCAGGTTGAACTTGCGCTTATGCGTACAGGTGAACAAAAAGTTGCACGTGCGTATGTCATCTACCGCGAACAACGCTCTGAAGCACGCAAACAGACTGGCGCTCATCACCACCCTACTTTACAGGTAACGACTGCTAATGGTCAGCTTAAGCCGCTTGACCTGGGTGCACTAGAAGCACATGTGGCAAAAGCTGCTGAAGGTTTGGAAGGTATTGACGTTAAGGCCATTGTCGATGAAACCGTAAAAAACCTATATAACGGCGTAAAAGAGTCTGACATCTCAACGACCATGATGATGGCGACGCGTACTCGTATTGAACAAGAACCTAACTATACTTATGTCACTGCTCGCCTGCTTCGCGACAACTTGGTGGCAACCGGTTTAGAGTTCTTGGGCTTAGGCAAAGACACTTTAGAGAGTGATGCTTTAGAAACATTCCTGAAAAAAGGTGTAGAGCTTGATCTGTTATCTGCAGATCTTCTTGACTTTGATCTGGCAAAATTGGCAGCGGCGATTCAACCAGAACGCTCTAACCAGTTTACTTACTTAGGTCTGCAAACCTTATTTGACCGTTACTTCATTCACTCTGACGGCGTCCGCTTTGAACTTCCGCAATTGTTCTTTATGCGTGTGTCGATGGGTCTGGCATTAAATGAAGATAACCGCGAAGAACGTGCAATCGAGTTCTATAACTTATTGTCTAGCTTCGATTACATGGCATCTACACCGACCCTGTTCAACTCTGGTACTTTACGTCCACAATTGTCGAGCTGCTACTTAACCACGATTGCCGATGACCTTTACAACATTTATGGCGCAATGCGCGATAACGCGATGCTGTCTAAATGGGCGGGCGGTTTAGGTAATGACTGGACACCAGTTCGTGCCTTGAACTCTTATATCAAAGGCACAAACGGTAAGTCACAAGGTGTTGTTCCATTCCTTAAAGTAGCCAACGATACAGCTGTTGCGGTTAACCAGGGTGGTAAGCGTAAAGGTGCGGTATGTGCGTACTTAGAAACTTGGCACTTGGACATCGAAGAATTCCTGGAACTGCGTAAGAACACGGGTGATGACCGTCGTCGTACTCACGATATGAACACAGCAAACTGGGTTCCAGACTTATTCATGCAACGTGTATTCGAAGATGCTGAATGGACACTATTCACACCTTCTGAAACGCCAGATCTTCACGATTTAACTGGTCAGGCATTCGCTGAACGTTATGCTTACTATGAAAGCATTGCCAAAGAAACCGACATGCTGCATAAGAAAGTCCGTGCCAAAGACTTGTGGCGCAAAATGCTTTCTATGTTGTTTGAAACTGGTCACCCTTGGATCACGTTCAAAGACGTATGTAACTTGCGTTCACCACAACAACACGTGGGCGTAGTGCATTCATCTAACTTGTGTACAGAAATCACGCTCAATACAAACCAAGACGAAATTGCGGTATGTAACTTAGGTTCGATCAACCTGGTACAACACGTTCAAGGTGGTGTACTAGACCGTGAAAAATTGGCGCGTACGGTTAAAACCGCAGTTCGTATGCTCGATAACGTAATCGACATCAACTACTACGCAGTACCTCAAGCGAAAAATTCGAACTTGAAACACCGTCCAGTTGGTATGGGTATCATGGGCTTCCAGGATGCTTTATATGAAATGAAACTGGCTTACGGTTCTGACGAAGCTGTAGATTTCGCTGACGAATCGATGGAAGTGATCAGCTACTACGCAATTCAGACTTCCAGCGACTTGGCGATTGAACGTGGTACTTACGAAACATTTAAAGGATCACTTTGGGATCAAGGTATCCTGCCAATCGATTCTTTAGACATCGTTGCGAAATCACGCCCAGAACGTATGTTTGAAGTTGACCGCACACAGCGTTTGGACTGGGACACTTTACGTGCCAAAGTTCAAAAAGACGGTATGCGTAACTCGAACGTAATGGCGATTGCTCCGACTGCGACTATTTCGAACATCTGTGGTGTTTCTCAGTCTATCGAACCGACATTCCAAAACCTGTATGTGAAATCTAACCTTTCTGGTGAATTCACAGTGATTAACCCGTACCTGGTACGTGCGTTAAAAGATCGCGGTCTTTGGGATTCAGTGATGGTCAACGACCTGAAACACTTCGAAGGTTCTGTACAGAAAATTTCTCGTATTCCTGAAGAGCTTAAAGCGATCTTCGCGACTGCGTTCGAAGTTGAACCACGCTGGATTGTAGATGCGGCATCACGCCGTCAAAAATGGATCGACCAAGCTCAATCTCTTAACCTTTACATCTCTGGTGCAAACGGTAAGAAACTTGACCTGACCTATAAAATGGCTTGGTTACGTGGTCTGAAGACAACTTATTACCTCCGTGCATTGGGTGCGACTTCTGCAGAGAAATCTACGATTAACACGGGTGCATTGAATGCAGTGAAACCTGCCACTGTTGCAGCGCCTGTTACTGCTGCGGTAGCGCCTGAAGTGAAAGCTGAAGCAGCTGTTGAAGACGATTTTGCTCAAGCAGCACCAGTGCCAATGGCATGTTCAATTGACAACCCTGATTGTGAGGCTTGTCAGTAATCACTGATTAAAAGCAATTTATCCGTCGAGCTAATTAATTTAATGAATTAATTAGCTCTGAAAATAGCCAATTTGGCTATCAAGGATGTTGTTAATAGTCGGAGATAGCTAAATCGCCAAAATTAACGGTGATTAAATGGACAGCTTTATAATCATATGTGTTTTAGGATTAATAGCTTTTTTAGCAACGTTGTATGCAGTGAAGTTAAAATTTTCATTTAAAGCAAATAGAGATAATTCGCAAAATATGAAAATTATAAATAACATCACTAACCATAATTACTATGGTAACCACGACAAAAAATTCTAAATCACATTAAACACACAAAGGAAAACACCATGCTCCATATGACCCATAACTACATGTTAGGACTTGCAGTACTGGTGTTTGCCTTTATTTTCTTTTACACGCCTATGGTTTATGCGTTTTTAGCCATTCGCAAACAGCAGCGTAATCAAAATAAGTCGTGAGGATATCTGTCCTATCGAACAAGATTAAAACAGTGATCGGCAAAACTTAATTTTGCTTACACAATTTAAGCGTATAGTAGACATCTTCGTTTGTGAGATGTCAGATAACAGATATAAGCATCGAAGAGAGAATTGATATGTCTATCCTAAGTTGGGACGATTTCGAAGATGATTCGCAAAAACCGGCTGCACCTGAACACAAGTCTGCGCCCGTCGAACCGCAAAAAGCGGCTCATACACAGGTGGTATCTGATGCACACAACGCACCGTCGGATGTGGCAACTGCACAACCCCTTAGAGCCACTCAAAACCGAGGATCAAATCCAACCGATTCATTGGCAAGAGCATCTTCTTCCCTAGAGAACCTTGATGTTGCTCCAGGTCTGGAAGAACTTGAAATGGGCGCTCAGCGTGTACAAGTTGATGATAAAGCCATGATCAACTGTCGTGCTGACTTGAACCAGCTTGTACCGTTCAAATACGAATGGGCTTGGCAGAAATATCTGGACGGTTGTGCAAACCACTGGATGCCACAAGAAGTCAACATGAACCACGACATCGCGTTGTGGAAGTCTGAAAATGGCTTGACTGAAGATGAACGTACCATTGTTATGCGTTCACTTGGTTTCTTCTCGACTGCCGATTCACTGGTTGCAAACAACCTGGTACTTGCGATTTACCGTCACATTACCAACCCTGAATGCCGTCAGTACATCTTGCGTCAAGCATTTGAAGAAGCGATTCATACGCATGCTTATCAGTACTGTATCGAATCTTTAGGGATGGATGAAGGCGAAGTCTTCAACATGTACCGCGAAGTACCGTCAGTTGCGCGTAAAGCCGCTTGGGGTCTGAAATACACCCAGTCTTTAAGTGATCCTACTTTCAAAACTGGCACACCTGAAAACGACCAGATTTTGCTTCGTAACCTGATCGCGTTCTACTGTGTACTTGAAGGGATCTTCTTCTACTGTGGTTTCAGCCAGATCCTGTCTATGGGCCGTCGTAACAAGATGAATGGTGTTGCCGAGCAATTCCAGTACATTCTGCGTGATGAGTCTATGCACTTGAACTTCGGTATCGATATGATCAACCAGATCAAGATTGAAAACCCAGGTTTATGGACTACTGAATTCCAGGAAGAAATCATCCAGATGATTCTTGAAGGCACCATGCTTGAAATCGAATATGCACGTGACACCATGCCACGCGGTGTACTCGGCATGAATGCTGCGATGATGGAAGAATACCTGAAGTTCATCTGTAACCGTCGTTTAGCGCAACTTGGTTTGCCTGAACAGTTCGCTGGCGTGAATAACCCATTCCAGTGGATGTCGGAAATGATGGACTTGCGTAAAGAGAAAAACTTCTTTGAAACGCGTGTAACGGATTACCAAACTGGTGGTGCGTTAAGCTGGTAATTGAAAAATTCTAAAAAAATCCCGCTCATGTAGCGGGATTTTTTATACTTAATAATTATGATAAATTGATAAAAAACAAAAACTTAAATGTGATAAAGCACCAGAACAACAATATGATAAAAAATATACATCCCGCCTAGCCACCAAATTCTCCTGAGCGTGAATTGCTTAATATCTATCCTCAGACTTATAAATTCTGCGCTGCTTTAATGATGGTCGCAGTAGTGATCATCTTGATGATCCGCTGGCCCAGCTTGGTCGAAAATAATTTTCCCTTAGGCAAAATTTTAGATTTAGTGGTGCTCTTTATTGGCGCTCTCTGGTTCTCTACAATGCGGGTTATTCTCACCACGCATCGTATTGCTCAGCGTATTCCATTCCTGAAATATCAAATTGAACGACAATATATAGAAGATATCAAAATCGTACCGGATGTAAAATCACAACAACGAATGAAGTATCCCCTGTTGTTAAAGCCTTTATTCAAAAAAACCCCACAGCATGATGATGAACATTGGCGTGAACATGGGTATTTATGGTTTAAACATCAGCAACAACACTTGAGTTTATGCTCCATACACATGGTCATACTACCCTAGCATATTTTTTCAACAGAACAGCGGCATGAACTGATTAGTGCGATTCAACATCATTGGGGCTTTGATGCCACACAAGTGGAGCACACTGTTGTACAACCAATCCAGGCTAAATATGCGAGTGAAGATATTGGCAATCGCACCCCATCGCTGATTATATTCAGTGTCCTCCTAGTAATTGCTGCGATGTTTGCCCCTGTATTTCTATTCAAGGCACAACACTTTGCTGTTGAATCTTATTTATGGGCAATTCCATTGATCATTGCGATGACCGCATTGGCATACCCTTTTATTCGGGCAGAAAATAAGAAATATCCACTCATTGGAACCATCTGTAGCGGTATTTTTTTAGGTGCTTCCCTTTATTTTGTTAACTTACAATTGAACCGTTGGTACAGTGAAGCTCACCATTCAACCCTGAACAGTATGCTTACTTTAGAAAGTATGGAAAATAATGTGCAAATTTGGCATTTACCTCCAGCTTTAGCAGCAAATGTAGGGACTGATAAAATTTATATCTCAGATCACATTTCTGGATTTAACAACCAATTACAAACGCAGCGAAAATATTATATAGAAATTAAACAGGAATTATTTCACGACTATTTTATTGATTCAGCAAGCCTGAAAAATATTCAAGTAGTAGCTGAATAGTCATATTTATATAGCAAAATAAAAATACCAATAAAAAATTCCGTTTATATGGCGGGATTTTTCATTAAAAAAACGTTATTAATACAGCAACTTGAAAACAAATAACAAGTTTGAATTTTAATCATTTCTGCTATGATGACATGCAATAACAAGACTAAATTGATAACGCATACCATAAAAATAGAGGTTAAAAATGAAAGGCAGTATCTTGGATTTTTCCATCCAGACCAACACAGGCATTATCAGTGGCGACGACCAGAACCGCTACAATTTTACCGGTGCAGAATGGCACGGACAACGCCCGCCTACTCGTGGTGATCGCGTGGATTTTGATGTTGATCAGACTGGCAGTGCAATTCAAATCTTTACCGCATTAACGCCGAGCAATCCCATACAGAATATTTCAGAGCAACTCGACAAAATCTCAGACCAAAATAAGGCTGAAGAACAATTCAATATGATTGACTGGTTTGTAAAATGCCTGAAAAACTATGCTGTATTTGATGGACGTTCACGCAGGAAGGAATTTTGGTACTTCATGTTAGCATCGATGATTTTAGGCATCATTGTACAAATCATTGACGCAATCTTAGGTACTGACAAATTACTGAATGGCCTATTAAATTTAGCCTTACTCGTGCCAAGCCTGGCTGTAGGTGCACGTCGTCTGCACGATGTAGAGCGTTCTGGCTGGTGGCAACTGCTGATCCTGACCGTTATTGGCATTATTCCGCTCATTATCTGGTGGGCTTCAGACACCAAACGGGAAAATAATCAGTGGGGACAACCTGCTAAGTAAAACAAGTAAAAAAGGGCGATCGCGCCCTTTTTAAATAATCATTTAGCCGTATTTGCGAGCAAATTCTTCATCTGAGGTACACAAGTAAATAATGAACTCGATGAAAGCCACGATTGCTGGAATGAATGTCCAGCAGAAAATCAGATAAACAATGCCCCAGCCAATTTGACCCAAATAAAATTTGTGAACCCCAAAGCCACCAAGGAAAAAAGCCAAAATTGCTGCAACAATCCTGTTTTTTTCGCCCACTTGAGTTGGAAATACTGAAGCTGAACTCAGCACATAAATATCATTGGCCTGACCAGTTCCATCCACTGTAAAATCAACGTTCTGACCCCGGGCAGGTGGAATTTTCCCACGCCAGCCTGCTCCAGAAAACTGATAACGGTTTTGATCATTTCCGCTGATAACTCCGGAATTGCTCTGAATGGAAAAATCCAATATCTGCCCTTTCATAAATCCCCTTATTTTTATTTATATTCGCTTTTAAATTATAGGGTTAATTGTACAAATTTAAAACAGGTATCAATAGGCAGCTTATTCGGAGAATATCCCACTGTCAGTACATCTAATCGTTGTTCTGTCATTTTATAAAACAGGCCAGTTAAATAACTGAATGCCAAAAGTGCTTCAAATAAAAAACCCGGACTTTTAAATCCGAGTCTTTAATAACTGGTTTAATCTGACGAGCTATATATTTATCGCAACTCGATTTGATTGATCTTTTCCAAACCCTGTATGGCAGCAGAGAAATCCAGTTGACTCGCCTCATCTTTTTCAAAGTGGGTAAATTGTTGCTGAATCAGGTGCATACTTGGAAGCTGCAAGGACTCTTGCTGAACCAAATCGATAGCAATGCCAATATCTTTTTGCAACAAATCCAGCGCAAAGGTTTTATCAAAACTTCGGTTCAACACGCGCTGTGCCATAATATTTTCAGACATACTGCTTTTACCGCTGGAATGATTAATACAATTCAAAGCTGCTGATAAATTCACACCTTTAGATTTCAATACCATTAGACCTTCTGCCAAAGCCCATAAATGGGTAGCCATCAAGGTATTGTTAATCGCTTTCACCGCAAAGCCAGAACCGCTTTCGCCGACATATTCAATGAGACCTGAAAATGCAGCAATGATCGGTCTGGCTTTATCAAAAGCATCAGCATCGCCACCAATCATCACGGTTAAAGTACCTTTTTCAGCGCCGATGGTTTGACCTGAAACCGGTGCATCCAGATATTCAACCCCTATTTTTTTTAGAGCTCGATTTAACTGTTGTGCGGATTGTGGAACACCACTGGTGCAATCAATCCAGATACTGCCGGACTTGGGAGGATGCGCTGCAATCAGCTGTTCTACATTTGCACTGGTAGGTAAACATGAAAATATATAATCTGCTTGGACTGCTTTTTCGATATCGACAGATTGCGTTTGAAAAAGCACAGAATGATGATCTGCCTTGGACTGAGTTCTGTTCCAGACCCAAACTTCATGTCCAAGTTTAGGAAGATGGGAGGCCATATGCCACCCCATTGCCCCGAGTCCAATAAATGCAATTGTCTGACTCAAAATATCCTCCTAAGGGTTAACTACAGGGGTAGCCGGGGTTTCTGTATTTTCACTGCTGGAACTGGTTTTTTCCTCACCACGATTTAAAAACAGATTCAGTACAATCGCCGCCAAAGTTGCGGTTCCAATACCGCCTAAATCGAAGATACCAATTTTTAGACTAAAGTTACCTGCTCCCATAATCAGGCTGACCGCAGCAATAATTAACGTGCTGTTTTTGGTGAAATCGACTTTGTTATCAATCCAGATTTTTGCACCGGCTACAGTAATTAAACCAAATACCATGATGGATGCACCGCCCAATAATGCCACTGGAATAGTACTAATTACGGCACCAAATTTTGGTGATAAGCCCAGTAAAATGGCGAACAGACCCGCTACAACAAAAATTGTCGTTGAATAGACTTTAGTGACTGCCATTACGCCAATATTCTCAGCATAAGTGGTCATACCCGTACCACCGACCGATGCAGACATTGAAGTACATATACCGTCTGCAAAGAATGCACGTCCCATATATGGATCAAGATTTTTGCCGGTCATGCCCGAAACCGCTTTAAAGTGGCCCAAGTTTTCTGCAACCAAAATCAGTGCAACTGGTGCAATCAATAAAATGGCATTGGCATTAAAAACAGGACTATGCAAAGTCGGTAAGCCAATCCAGGCAGCTTCAGAAACAGCACTGAAATTAATTGGTGTGCCGAAACCCATGACATTGGTCATCAGGAAATAAATAAAATAGGCAGCCACAATACCCAGTAAAAGTAATAAACGGCGCACCATTCCACGGGTAAACACGGCCACCAGGCTAATACAGATAATGGTAACCACCGCCATCCAGGTATCAAATGAACTTGCAGACACACTTTTAATAGTCACGGGTGCAAGATTCAACCCGATAATCATCACAATGGCACCCGTGACAATCGGGGGCATCAGTTTTTCAATCCAGCTGGTACCGGTTTTCATGACAATTAAACCAATACCTGCATAAATCAGACCACAGACAATAGTTCCGCCCAGCGCCAAGGCAATATTGGGGTTAGATCCCGCACCGGCATAACCGGTTGCTGCAGCAACTGCACCAATAAAAGCAAAGCTCGACCCCAGATAACTCGGCATGCGGCCGCCAGTAATCAGGAAAAATAAAATGGTCCCGATCCCGGTAATTAGAATGGTTAAGTTCGGATCGAAACCCATCAACAAAGGTGCAAGTACCGTTGCCCCAAACATGGCAAAAGCGTGTTGCAAGCCTAAAACTATACTTTTCCCCGCAGGTAAATATTCATCTACCTGTACTGGTGTTGTATCTAGATTGCCTTGGTAAGGCTTAAATTTCGGAAACCACGATTCTTTTTTTTGCATGGGTTTCCCCTCCCCTTAATTAGGATATTGGATTAATTCATGGGTTGCGGCTCACAATAAGCACGGTTGAAATACATCAATGCATTCTTGCCTTCATTTTGTTTCATTGCTTTGACCTGACAAATCAGTACATCGTGACTGCCGACCGACATGCTTTGCACTATTTCACAATCAAACGACACCAATGCATCTTCCAATACGGGCGCTTGTGTGATCAGTGTTGACCATTTTCCACGCAAGAATCGTTCCGACATTGGCGTTTTCCCACCAAAAACATTTGATAATTCAGTGTGATGTGCAGCAAGAGTATTTACACATAGTACCTGGTTGCATTTAAAGGTTTCAAATACAGACGCCGAACGGTTTAAACACACCAATAAGGTTGGCGGCGAATCAGTGACACTACACACAGCAGAAGCGGTAAAACCCGCCTGACCCGCTGCACCATCTGTGGTAATTACATTGACGGCTGCACCTAAATTGGACATCCCTTGTCTAAAAGTAGACGAAGCAATTTCTATAGGTGCGTCATCAGCAGTCATTTGAAAATTTTGCGCATGCTGTAGTAAATCTTTTGCAGACTGAACTGTCAGGATTTTGCTGTTCATCATCACCTCCATCACTGAAATTCTAATCTTGATCGTTCAAACTGAATTTCAGCTTTGTCCTTTATTGATCTCTGGTTAGATCTGTTTTCTTGAAAATTTTCTTCATTTAAACATGGGCAATAGATGCAATTTCAACTAAAGCATCCGGCTTCACCAATCCGGTTTGTACGCAATAGCGTGCCGGCTTATCGCCCGGGAAATACTCAGCATAGACAGTATTGATCGCGGCATAATCAGCCCAGTCTTTCACAAAGACATGATTAAAGGTCACGTCATCCATGCTGCCGCCTGCTGTTTCAATGACTTTTTTAATGGTTTCCAGAATGTGACGGGTTTGCGCAGCAGCATCCCCGACATGCACGACATTGTTATTTTCATCAAAAGCCAAAGTACCTGACACGTATACAATATTGTCCGCTTTGGTTGCCGGCACGTACGGTGCCAATGGTTTTCCTGTTCCTGCGGGTAAAATAATTTCTTTAGGCATGTGTTTTCCCCTATAACGACTTAAGCTGATTTTTCTAAGATGTCTGATTTGGATTGAAACGTTTCGACGAAATTCTGCGTATCGGATACCCAGCCAAAGAAGGTTTTAATGTTGTACAGACTGGCTGCATGCGCTTCCACCGGTCCTGCTTGATAACAGGCATCGTCCAGTGCTACACCAAAATACTCCAGGAAAAAGCCGTCTCTTAAAGTCGACTCGACACAAACATTGGTGGCTATACCGACAAACACCAAATTCCGAATACCTTTGCTACGTAACATGCTGTCCAGCGCCGTATTAAAGAAACCACTATAACGAGGTTTTTCAATTACGATGTCTTGAGCCAAAGGTTTGAGCTCGTCAATCAGTTCAAAGTCCCAGCCGCCTTTGGCGAGTAATTTCCCCTGTAATTCAGGATGCTTACGCATTGTTTTTAAGGCATTGGATTTATGGAAATTGGGAGAATTAACTCCTCCTGCTTCTACATACTGATCATCCCAGCCATTTTTAAAATAAATCACCTGAATGTTTGATGCATGTGCCACATCGACTGCTTTTTTGATGTTCTCCACCACCGGCTTGGTTTTTGAAACATCAAAACCCGCCAAGTCTAAATAGCCACCTTTAGAGGTATAGGCATTCTGCATGTCAATCACAATTAAAGCAGTTTGCTCGGGCGCTAGTTGAATGGCTTCCGGTTCTGCCTTTAACACTTTTCCAGTACCTGCGGCTTTGGTAAATCCTGCACAGACCACATTTTCCAAGGATTCATTTGTATTCATGCTGATTTCTCCAAATTTTGGATTTGAGTCACATCAGCTTCAATGACAATATGTTCACGGCATTTCATTAACGGTTGAATTTTTTGACCGAAATCTTCCACGCCTTGAATAAAATCATCGAAAGTTAAAAGAATGCCTTCGGTTCCGTCGATTTCACCAATTTCATCCAGCATTTTTGCGACATTTTCAAAAGAGCCGACAATGGTTCCCATGTTGATATTCACTGGAGATACACTGGATGCCATTTGGCGAATATTGGTATCGGCGCCTGATTTGGTATCTTTACTGCCTTGATTCATTAGCCAGTTAATCGCTTCGACATCTGCCCCATCGTTATAGCTTTGCCATTTTGCAAAAGCTTCTTCATCAGTTTCTGCGGCAATCACCATAAACAGCACATAGGTTTGTACATCGCGTCCGGTTTTGTCGGTATGTGCCTTTAAGCGGTCATTGATGTCTGCATAAGCTGTTGGTGTATTTAAGCCTTTCCCAAAAACAAAGTTATAGTCTGCATATTTGGCGGAAAACTCCAGTCCGGTATCGGATTGCCCTGCGCAGATGATTTTCATATCTGCTTGTGGTAACGGACTGACCCGGCAATCATCCATTTGGAAATGCTCACCTTTAAAGTCCGATTTACCCGTCGCCCAAAGCTCCCGTAAAATTTCGACATATTCAGATAAATAGTCATAACGTTTCGCGAAGTATTCATCGCCCGGCCACATACCCATCTGCTTATATTCAGGGGCTTGCCAGCCAGTAACCACATTCAGACCGAAACGTCCATTTGAAATGGAATCAATGGTCGATGCCATACGAGCTACAATCGCAGGTGGCATCACCAAAGTTGCCGCAGTGGCATAAATTTTAATTTTACTGGTGACTGCAGCAAGACCTGCCATTAAAGTAAATGTTTCGAGGTTATGATCCCAAAATTCAGTTTTCCCGCCAAAGCCACGCAGCTTGATCATCGAAAGTGCAAAGTCAAATCCATAATGTTCTGCACGCTGTACAATTTGCTTGTTCATTTCAAAACTTGGTTTATATTGCGGTGCATTTTCCGAGAGCAACCAGCCATTATTTCCGATTGGACAAAAGACGCCTATTTTCATTTCTAATACCTCTTTTTTTACCATCTGGTTATCAATATGCTTTAAGAAACAGCCTTGGGTTTGTTATAATTAATATTTAGCATATTCTATGCCAATTATTTTTAATCATTGTTTATCATATATTTATAATTTATTTATTTTATCAAATAGTAAAATACTATTTTAAAACAGTGCACCGTTATAGCAATTTTGGCTCCAAAAAAATGCATTCTTTGATAAAAAACCATACATTCATTATTTAGCAATACTGGAATTTTTAAGGTAAAAATCAATAAAAAACCGCGATTTTAGAAATCACGGTTTAATAAGAAATTTACCGGCTATGGCTATAAATAAGCCTGCTTAATTCGACAGTGAAGCAACTTTTAAAAAATGATTTTGAAAAAATTGCAGCATGGTTTTATTGAGCAATTCAGGCTCTGTGACTGTGGATGCATGTGCACCTGAAGCCAAAATGCTGAGTTGCCCATGACCAAGTCGCTGCTTTAAATTACTCGACTTGTGTACAGGAACCAAAAAATCATCCTGATTGGCAATGAAATGTAACTGGCTGTACTGCAATGCCTGCCTATGCTGATCATTGATTTTAAATTGCTGTGCTGCCTGAATTCGCTTGAGCACATTTTCTGAAGGTGGAAAATCTTCAAGTTGAACATTTTCTAAAGTTGTTAAATATTGATGATGTGTTGAAATCCATGCCGGTGGATATAGAAACAAGCCCTGTGCTCTGACATAGGCTTCTGAACCAGCAGACTTTAATAAATGAACCCGTGCTTCAAAGCATTTTCGGGTATGCGGATCAAGTTCATCCCAGGAGTTAATACAGGTCAGGCTGAGTAATTTCAGTTCCGATGAGTTTATAGCTAGCACCAGTTCCGCACCAATAAACCCGCCAATCGCATGCCCAATAAAATGAAAACACTGAATTTTTTCCCGTTTGAGAATGTCCAGCAACTGTCCCGCCATATCGGCAATTGTATAGTGATCTGGCAAAATGGAGGAATCGGCATGACAACCTTCCTGATCATACGTTAAAACATGAAAATATTGGGTGAATGCTTCAATTTGAGGTTTCCAGAAACTGGCATGCCCGCCCAGACCTGATGATAAAATTATAAAATCTACTGCTGAATTTTCTTTACAAGGATGAATTTGATAGCTCATTTTTTACCGTTCATTCAAATAATTTAAATAACAACCAGCAAAACTTGTGCCTGAAAATTTTCATAAATTTAGTCTATATAGCGATATAACCTATCAAGTTCATATTGCCATTAAATATAAAAATCCAACTATCATAGAAAACAATAAAGAGTAGCTATTTAAACAATCAACAACAGCATTTACTTTCCTATTCAAATCTCTAACAAAATAGATAAAGCTAAGCAGACTCAGAAACTTAAAATAGATGAATTCAATAAAGATGAACACAAGAAAAAATGTGTTAAAACAGGCATTAAAAATCAACATGTAACTGAATTGGAGGCAAATTTATAATAATTGAATGCAATCTCAGTCTCCCCGAGGAACAATCATTACAAAAAATAGCCATCATGCCCTTATACTTTTTTTGAAAGGTGATGATTAATGGACATACCCACTGAATATCCCTTATTTCAATGTCGTTATCTGCCCCGTTATTTAATTGGACTGATCTTTACTCCTGCCATATTTGTTGTTTTAGCACAGCACTCACTCAGCACCTACACTATGGTTCAGGATTTCAGTAGCCTGATTCAGTATTTATTACATCAATCCCTGCCGGGTTGGTTCATGCTGACTCTCGTCATCATGCTGGCATTGATTGCAATAAATATGAAATTGGTCGTCACCAGCCAAAGCATCTCCATACAAAGTTTTGGAATAAAGCTTAGCAATATGGTGCAGCGCAACAGGCTGTTAAAGACCCAACTGTACTCTTCACATACTTCAAGGTATCGTGCACTTAAGTTACTTACAACAAAAGCATTCAGCCAAGAACAACTGTGGAAAATGAGCAGTCTCGGCTTTATATTAAAACCTGAATTTCGCAAGCAATATAAAATGGCACATATTGACCTTAATATGTTCAATAAAGACAATCGACGACAACTGATCCAGGTTTTGGCGCAACACTATTATTTAGACCCCAAATTTTTTCTAGGTAGAGAACAATTTGCCAGACGGAAATTACAGCACAAATTTTAATAAAAAAGCGCTCTTGGCGCTTTTTTATCTATTCCTGTTTAAGCGGGAATACGCAGTACTTGCCCGGGAAAAATGTCATCAGCATCTTTTAACAAGGGGCGGTTAGCCTCAAATATTTTATTATATTGATTGGCATCACCATAATATTCTTTTGAAATCTTGGACAAGCTATCGCCCGATTTAACCGTATAGAATTTACTTTCCGGCGCTGGTGTAACTACCGTCATTTGATCATCTACTTTAGCCACATGATCGACATTACCTACCGCCAATACAATTTTTTCGCGGTCAGCCTGGCTTTGTACTTGTCCTTTAATGGTCGCCAAGTCGGAAGTACTATTATAGCTTACCGACAAGCCCGTAATGGGCAAACCCAGAGCTTTAATATGTCCCAGAAGCTTGTTTGCGATTTCTTGTGCAGAAGGTTCTGCTGGAGTGGTTGAAGCGGCCGGTGCTGGCTGTGGTTCTGCGGGTGCTGTATTTTTTTTACCAATACCTTTTACAAAATCAAAAAGTCCCATTGTATTTCTCCATCATTATTATTCATGCGATTTGAAATAGCGCTCTTTTTTATACATAAAATTGATACAAAGAAAGGTTGTCTTTGGTCAAGTAACCGTAAAGATATGTAATTTTAATATGCTTCTTTCATAAAATGATTTTTCAATGACTACATCTTATTAGGAAAGCTAAAATAAAAAATAGAGTTTAGCAGGTATTGGATTCATGAGTGTGGCATGGATGCCACACGTTTCCCATCACGACAAGGAAGTCGTGTATGGAAACAAAAGGTTTTTGTCTGCTTTTGACCTTTCAAAAGTAGAAGTATTGCCTATACAAAGGTATAAAAATGAAATCAATCAAATGAGGCTGTGCTGATTTTAAAAAATCCAATATTGAACATTTTTTAATTTATAAAATATATCTAATTTGTATTCGCAATAAAAAAGCCACCTAAAGGTGGCTTTTTTATATTCAGCAGAGCTGAAACAACAATTAACCTAGTTTCTTAGAAACATAGTCAATAGCTGATTGAACAGTTGTGATTTCGTTAGAATCTTCATCAGGGATAGTGATGTCAAAATCATTTTCGAAAGACATAACAAGCTCAACTAAGTCTAAAGAGTCAGCACCTAAGTCATCCATAAAAGATGCTTCGTTTTTAATCTCTTCAGCTTTAAGACCAAGTTGTTCTGCAACCGCTTGTTTGATACGTAGTTCGATATCGCTCACAGGAATTCTCCTCATTGCTTGTGGCGTTTTTAATGCCGTTAGTTTAATTGAATATATTATTTTTGCAAAGTTTATACTTGAGCTTAGCTCATGTATAAACCGCCATTTACATGTAAAACAGTACCAGTGATATAACTTGCTTTTTCGCTCGCTAAAAAACTCACGGCATTTGCGATATCTTGTGGATCACCTAAACGGTTCAATGCCACTTGATCACTCATTTTCTTACGAATGTCTTCACTTAATTGATCAGTCATTTCTGTTGCAATAAAGCCAGGTGCCACGGCATTCACGGTAATTTGGCGGCTACCCATTTCTTTTGCAAGACTACGACCAAATGCTTCTATACCTGCTTTGGCAGCAGAATAGTTAGCCTGTCCCGGATTTGCAAAGTGTGCCACAACAGAACTGATGTTAATAATGCGGCCAAAACGTGCCTTGGTCATGCCTTTTAAAACACGTTTAGACAGACGGTATACCGCTTTCAAATGAATATTGAGAATGTCATCCCAGTCATCTTCAGACATACGCAGTAACAAATTATCTTTGGTAATGCCGGCATTATTAACTAATGCAAGAACAGGACCATATTTTTGTTCAATATCTGTAACTAATGCATCAATGGCTGCCGCATCGCGCACATCGAGCAATGCACCAGCGCCATTTTCAGCAAAACTTGCAGATAATTTTTCCGCACCCGCTTCTGAAGTGGCTGTCCCCACTACAAAATAACCGTCTTGAATCAATTGCTGAGCGATGGCTGCGCCAATCCCTCTGCTCGCGCCTGTCACTAATGCAACTTTGCGTTCCTGTGTCATGCAATTTTTCCTTCAGCCACTAAAATGGCGTTTAGTGCATCTTCCATACGACTCTTGGTGTCGAGTGGGAATGCTTTATTAATATTTGGTAAACGCTTCGCAAGGTTAGCCAACACATTGCCCGGACCACATTCAACCACGTACTCCACTCCCTGATCCAGGAGGAACTGCATGGTCTTGGTCCATTGCACAGATTGATACAATTGTGCAGTCAATGCCTGACGTAATCCTGCTACATCTGTCGCGATTTCCGCGTTGACATTTTGTATTACAGGAAGGCCAGGTAGCTCAATGGCAGTATGTTCCAAAGCTTGTGCAAATTTGTCAGCAGCAGGTTTCATCAGTGAACAATGCGATGGAACAGAGACTGGTAATGCAATTGCTTTACCTGATTGCTCTTTTGCAGCAGCCATTACTGCTTCTACAGCTGCTTTATCACCAGCAATCACAACCTGACCTTGCGCATTGAAATTAGCTGCTTCAACATTGCCTTGACCAGCGGCACTCGCTTGCGCGCAAAGCTCAATCACTTGAGCATCATCAAAGCCTAAAATAGCCGCCATTGCACCCTGACCTTCAGGAACAGCATCCTGCATCAGTTTACCGCGCAAATTCACCAGTTTAACCGCATCACCCAGTGACATCGCTCCGGCAGCAACCAATGCGCTGTATTCACCCAGTGAGTGTCCTGCAAGATATTTTGGCGCCACCCCACCCAACTCTAGCCACACACGCCATAGTGCAATACTTGCGGTGAGCAGTACAGGCTGGGTAAATTCCGTTTGATTTAAACCTTCACCGCTTTGTGCGATCTGCCAAAGGTCAAAACCCACAGCTGCCGATGCTTCTGCAAAAGTTTCCGTCACGCTACTAAACTGTTCAGCCAATTCTGCGAGCATACCAACTTTTTGTGAGCCTTGACCCGGAAATACAAATGCTGTCTTCGTTGCTTGAGCGACCTGCTCGAGTTGTTTAGCAGACATAAAAAAATCCTTTAATGAAGTGCTATTATTATTCAACAACTGGTTAAATAACCAACATACACTTATGTAAGCTTATTTACGGAACGGAATTTAACACTTAATTTTTGTTTTGGTAATTGCCAAATACAACAAAAAGAGGCCATAAAAAAAGGGAGCTTAACGCTCCCATTTTTTCTACTAAGCTTGACGCTTAATACATCATCAATTATTCAGCAGATGCTTTAGCGAATAATTGGCGACCACGGTAGATACCATCTTTAGATACGTGGTGACGACGGTGAGTCTCGCCAGTAGCTTGGTCTACAGTTAATGCATTCTCGGTTAAAGCGTCATGTGAACGGCGCATGTCACGGCGAGAGCGACTTTTACGGTTTTGCTGAACGGCCATGATGGCTCCTTACAAAGATCGAAAAAATGGATCAGAACAAATTCAGTTGTCTTATACTTAACAGTATAACACAAAAATTAGTTAAGTTTACCCTTCAAACTTGCCAAAACATCAAACGGGTTATCCCGTTTTTCTTCGACAATGTTATCAGCGGCAGGCTGATGCTTATGCTCACAAACGTCATGCTTAGGAGACAAAGGCACCAACAATAACAATTCATCTTCTATCAGAGAAAGTAAATCAGCCGTCGCAGGCGCATCATAGCTACCTTTTGTCGTTGCTTCACTTTCACCTAAGACGATGAAATCAGCATCCTCATCCAAGCGCTCTATCAGTGATTCATCATCCACAAGCGCTAAATGAAAGTCTGAAACGAGAGGGATTTCAACAGAATTCAGACAACGCTGACATTCCATTGGCACTTTCGTTTCAACATGACCATCTAACCATACGATACGATGATACGCATCCATTGATAGCTTACAGTCTATGTTGATCAATTGATTATCAATTGACCCAACAGCTTCACGGGAAATTCGAACAAAGCGAGACAATGGCAGTGTACCTGACCATGTAAAACCTTGTTCAGCCCATTTAAACGGCTCAATCTGTGCCGGAAAGGTATTTGCTGACATAATTAAGGCGGCAATTCTACAAATTCATCGGTACTCTGTCAAAGATTAAGATACAATTTTGTACTTATTTAGACAGATCATTTGGGTAATACAAGTCATGCATCAGTTGCAGCCGCAACCTGAAGTCACCACTTCATTACAGTTAACCACTTATTCAACCTCAAGTTCTGCTGTTTATATTGACCCTGTGCAACTCTCACCTTGGGCCAGTTTGCAAACGGAAGTTCAACAAGTAGACTGGCTTATACTACACTTTAATCACTGGTTTTCCCACTTAAATGTGCGTTTAGTCAAAGGTGATTTTGAACCTGAATATTTCCCGGCAACGGAAGATGCCCCTGCCCGCATTCAATTTGCCCATGGTTTCTTTAATAGTGCCCTGCATGAAATCAGTCACTGGACCATTGCCGGTGATCAAAGACGTCTATTACCCGATTTAGGCTATTGGTATGCGCCAGATGGACGCAGCGCAGAACAGCAGGCTTTATTTGAACAAGTGGAAATCAAGCCGCAAGCCATTGAATGGATGTTTGCCAAGGCCTTTGAGCGGAAGTTTCGCGTTTCCCTAGATAACCTGACCGGTGATGGCGGTAATGGCAGCACGTTTAAAGACAATGTCTTTGCTCAAGTACAACGTTATTTTTCAGGTGAAGCAAAGCTTCCACGCGATGCTGCACACTTTATCGCATGTATCTGTGCCTGCACCCGGGGTGGCAAAACATTACAAAGTGACGAGTTTCGACGTGACATGCTGGATTAAATTACACAAAATCATCAAAGTCTGATTGCAAGACTTTGTAAAATCAACAGATAATGTCTAATAACAAATCAGGGGAGAATAAATATGCTGCATTTAAGAGTACATCCTGATAATCCTCAACCGCGCCTGATCACTCAGGCAGTAGAACGTATTCGCGCCGGCGATGTCGTGGTTTACCCAACCGATGCCGCTTATGCCATTGGCTGTCAGATCGGCAATAAAAATGCAATGGAACGGATTGCGCAGATTCGTGGTCTCGGTCCAAAACATCAATATGCTATTCTTTGTTGTGACTTATCCGACATTGCCACTTATGCCAAAGTGGACAATGCCATGTATCGTCTGCTAAAAAACAATACCCCGGCAATCACCACTTTTATTCTGCCGGCGACCAGTGAAGTGCCTAAACGCTTGATGCACCCGAAAAAGAAAACGATTGGTTTACGCGTACCAAGCAACCCTGTTTGCCAAATGTTACTCAAGGAATTAGGAGAGCCGCTTTTAACTAGCACTCTGATTCTTCCCGGTCAGGATGAACCTTTAGATGACCCTTATGACATTGAACAACAGCTGGAAAAGCGTATTGATGTATTTATTGATAGCGGATTGGGGACCTTAAGTACCACCAGCATTGTGGATTTATCGGGTGACAATCCTGAAGTGATCCGTCGTGGTGTAGGTGATGTGAGCGCTTTTGAGTAAGCGCTTGATTCACCGCCCCTAAAAAAATAAATAAAGATGTTGAGAAAAGTTCAATGGACTTATTTCATGTATTGCTCAATATCGACCAGTTCTCTGAAGAATACACCATCTATGTTCAGCGCCCCTGGACATTAGAATCGGAAGCTCAGGTTACTCAAGTTATTTGCCATCTGGATGATCATGCAAAAACAATCACAATCGACCACCAAGTTTTTGAATATTTTCTTGATGTTTCCATTATAGATGAACTCATGATTCAGTTTGCCCATCAAAGTTTATGTCTTAGAGATCAATGCCAACACATCATTGAATTTGCGATGGCAACTAGGCAACGGAAATAAGTTCAACCATTACAGTATCGCATATAAATCCACAAAGTTTTTTAGCTGAACTTTCTGTTGTCCATTTTGATCAAAATTATCTGCATTGAACCAAGCCTTATAGGCTTTTTCCAATTCAGGCCACTCTTCATCCAGAATTGAAAACCAGGCCGTATCGCGATTACGACCTTTGGCAATACGGTCTTGGCGAAAGGTTCCTTCATACTGAAAGCCAAAGCGTAAAGCAGCTCGTTTAGACGGCAGATTCAAATCATCGCACTTCCATTCCACACGGCGAAAACCCTGCTTAAAACACCCCTGCAACAGCAAATAAATCACTTCTGTCGATGCAGTAGACTGTTTCATTTGATGGGAAAAATAAACATTGCCGATTTCAATAACATGATCTGCAGAACGCTGGTTCAGCAAGCCCACCCACCCCACAATCATGTGATTAATCTCAATTAAATAATGGGTCGAATTTTTAAAACCGAAACTATTTTCTAAAGCAATCTGCAACTCCGCCTCATTTACAAAACCTGAATAAGGTAAATAGGTCCAACAACTGCGATCGACCTCGCTATTTACACATTGCCAAATTTGCTGCATCCGCTTCGGGTCAAGTAGTGCTGAAGACAGCAGCTGCAAGGTGGCATGCTTGCCATACAGGGTTTTTGCTAAAAAATTGACAGGTAAGGTATTCGTCAATGGCATACCAACAAATTGACCATATTCATTTTCTTGTACTTTTTGATTGTCTTTCATGACAGATGAAATCTCTTTTTATTGGCTTTCATATTGCCTATTTTTTTTGTTTTATTCTATTTAGAACTTGATTTTATTCTCTTTAAAATTTTGTTTTCTTCAGGATATAGGACTAAATACACATCGTTCATACATTGCTTTTATTTCTCTCCCGGAAAGAAAAATAAAGAATGTAGTGATCAACAAGGATGAAAGAAGCCTAGTGAGATAGAGGGTTTTTTATGATCAAGATTTAAACATGCAATCCAATACATGAGTCAAAAAATCAAACTGAATCAAACCTAAGCAATTTCACATAATCAATTTGCAAAAAACCTTAGTTAATTTCAGGTTTTTTTGTATTTGTTGACTTAACTAATTTATTTGAAGTCAAATTTCCATTACACTAGCGCTTACTAATTTACGTGCTTTTTCTTTCGATGCGAGATCGAGGCAAAAGCATCTTCTGCATGCCTTTGAAAATTCGCGTGGCCTAAAACTGCAATGAATCAACCTATCCATGATCCTATGGAGCCAAGCTCACATATCCGCGTTATGGATGAGTGGCAAGATACGATTCCAGAGGATTTATACATTCCTCCTGCTGCATTTGAAATTCTGCTAGAGCATTTCGAAGGTCCACTCGACTTCCTGATTTACCTGATTCAAAAAAGTGGTTTCGACTTATTACAGCTCGATATCGCACCCATTGCCGCACAGTATTTATCTTACATGAATGCCATGAAGTCCTTGAATATTGAACTGACGGCAGATTATATGGTGATGGCCGCCTTATTGGCCGACCTGAAATCACGACTGTTGCTGCCAAAACCAAGCTCCAGCGTTATTGTTGAAAAAGATCCCAAACAAGAACTGATTGACCGGCTTGAAACTTACTTAAGAGTGAAACAGGCGGCTGAACGTCTAGGTCAAATGCCTGTACTGGAACGTGATACCTTTCCGAGCAATGTCAGTCTGGGTCATGTGGCCCAAAACAACGAAGGCTATGATGTCAGCCTGCTACGCGATGCCCTGTTTTGTGTATTTAATCGACCGGAACCGATTACCCATCAGATTCAGCAAGAACCGGTGTTGCTTGAAGAGCGCATCGCCTTTATTGAAAGAAAAATTGCCTCTGGTGAGGTTTTGCAGTTTGAAGCACTGTTACGTCCAATCCAGGGGCGTATGGGCATGGTGGTTACGTTTATGGCTATTTTAGAGCTTACTCGCCAACAAAAAGTGACTATTATTGCCACCGGTATTGAAGCCCCACTGGCGATTCAGGGAGTTCAAGCATGATGGATAATCAAGCGACCACTTTATCTGTGGCGGAAAATCAGCATGAAGTGCTGATGCAACTGGAAGCCATTATTTTTGCCAGTGAAACAGCAGTTTCGCTTGCACGTTTGAAAGAAGCATTCCAAAATCAATATAATAAACAGGAATTGCGTCAGCTGTTACAACAACTCGCCATGCTACAACATGGCAGATCAATTGAACTGGTAGAAACCGCACAAGGGTTCCGTTTCCAGGTTCGGGCAAAATATCGCAATATCATTACCCAGGTGTGGCCGGAACGACCAACTCGTTTATCACCCACCCTGCTCGAGACCCTTGCTGTGATTGCTTATCATCAACCAGTAACCCGGGCAGATATTGAACAGATTCGTGGAGTTTCAAACAATAGTCAAATCCTTCGATCATTGTTTGACTGGAACTGGATTAAAGAATCCGGTTTTAGAGAACTCCCGGGAAGACCCGCGTTGTTAGTTACAACGCCACAATTTTTAAATGCTTTTGGCCTGGCGTCTTTAGGTCAATTGCCTCCCCTGCAGGATGCCAAGGAAGCTTTTATGGCGCTCGATGCTCACGCAGCGAAGTCGTAGATAGGTGAACTGTTGATGATAATTTCTAAGGTTATGCTGTCATGAGTGAAAAATTACAAAAGGTGCTTGCACGTGTAGGTTTGGGTTCTCGCCGTTATATGGAAGAAGTCATTGCCGCTGGTCGTGTAAGTATCAATGGACGCGTTGCCCAAGTGGGCGAACGCATTGAACCGGGTGATGAGCTTCGCATCGATGGTCGTAAAGTCCAATTCCAGATTGAAGACGAAATTCGTCGTCGTGTTCTAATTTACTATAAACCAGAAGGTGAAATTTGCTCACGCAATGATCCTGAATCACGTCCTACCGTATTTGAACAATTGCCTGCAATTGCCAATGATCGCTGGGTGATGGTCGGCCGTCTGGATATTAACTCAACCGGTCTTTTACTGTTCACGAATGATGGTGAATTGGCCAACCGCCTGATGCACCCATCAAATGAAATTGAACGTGAATATGCCGTTCGTGTTATGGGTGAAGTAACGCCACAAATCAAAAACAACATGCTTAAAGGCGTGGTTTTAGATGATGGTCCGGCAAAATTTGAATCATTCTCTGAAATTGGTGGTGACGGGATTAACCGTTGGTATCAAGTGGTGGTAAAAGAAGGTCGTAACCGCGAAGTGCGCCGTATTTTCGAATCTCAAGGTTTAAAAGTAAGTCGCCTGCTTCGTACCCGTTACGGTACCGTGATTTTACCGCGTGAACTTCGTACCGGCCGCTGGATGGAGCTGGATAAAGCCGACATCGACAACCTGACCAAATCTGTTGAGTTGAAACCGCGTCAAGGTACTGGTTTATTCGGTATGGCAAAACGCCGTACTGAACGTATGCAAGAAAAACCAATGGCTGCACGTCGTGGTGGTTATTTACGTCAGCAACGCCGTGACAGCGAAGAAGGTGAAAACCAGAGCCCAATGGCCTATGCACAGCGTGATCGTCGTGAAAACCAGAATGGTTATGCGCAACGCCGTGATAATAATGGCAATAGTTTTGCCCAACGTGAACGTCGTGACGGCAACAATGGCAACGGTTTTGCCCAACGCGGCGAACGCCGTCAGGATGGCAACCAAAATACTTATGCTCAACGTGAACCGCGTCAAGGCAATAGCTATGCACAGCGTGAAAACCGCCCTGACAACTTTGGCAATCAAGGTACTTATGGCCAACGTGAACGTCGTGATGAAAATGCACCACGCAAACCATTTGGCAATAAAAGCTTTAAGAAATTTTAATTTTTAAAAGCTTTCCTTGCAAATCAAAAGCCACTCGATTGAGTGGCTTTTTTATCACTGACTTTTTTGAGATAGCATTAGGATAAAACTGGAATATCAATCCACTGTGCATTGGGAAAATGCTTCGCCAAATAGCCTTTAAGATAGTCTGCTGTGTCTTTAGAAATGAGTTCATCTTGTGATTGATCATTCAAATTATACGCTAATGCATACAGTTCCAACCCGCGGCTTTTTAAGGCTTCTAAACTTAAAATCGTATGATTAATACTGCCCAAACGCCCAGAACTCACCAGAATCACCGGAAGTTTTTGCTGCGCAATATAATCAATTGTTAACAGTTCCGTGGTCAAAGGCACCATTAAACCGCCTGCACCTTCCAGTAACACCACTTCGTATTTTTCAGTTAATTGCCGGGTTGCATTTTCAATTTTCTGAAAATCAATTTCACGGCCATCAATTTTCGTCGCCAAATGTGGCGAAGCCGGATAAGTAAAAATTTCCGGCATGGTGAGTTTAGTTTCATCTTCTGGAAACCAGCCCATCTGCATAATTTCACGATGCTGTTCAATATCTTCAGAAATATCGGTATTCCCAGTTTGAACCAGTTTCTGGGTAATCGTTTTCTTGCCTTGCTCATTCCATAACTTGGCCAGATAACCCGTGGTAAAGGTCTTGCCTATACCGGTATCGATGCCACTGATAAAATAAACGGGTGCTGTCATGACGTGCTCCGTGCAATGCAATAAATAGGATGATAACTGAGCTGATATTGGCGCTGACCAGTCTGATCAAGCTCTGAAAACTGCTGATAATCCTGATAAAATTGCTGTAAAGACTGTTTGCTCCAGCGATGCTGCGATGCTGTTGCAGTCACACCGGTGGCCTTTAAATGTTGCAGCACTTCTTTGGGAGAAGAAAAATTCAACATTTCCAAACTTTCTTCGAGCTGCAAAATTTCAAAACCCTGTTGGATTAACTTGTCCTGAATGGCTTCAATTGGAAGATAATCCAGCCCCTGCCCAGTCAAAGTCTTAATTTCTTTTAAATTTTCCTGACCAAATGTGGAAAAACACAAATAACCTGCGGGTACCAAGGCTTGGGCACATTTTTTGAAAATTGCGTCCAAATCACAAATCCATTGCAAGGCAGAACTGGAGGCAATCAGGTTTAGAGAGGAGGGAAAGTCGAGTTGCTCAATATCGCCAATCTGCCATTCAAGGATTGGATTGGGCTGAAAATGCTGCTGAACTCGCGGATAAAGGTCATTTAAAAACAGTGTGTTCATATCAAAATTTTGCAGCAATAACTGGCTTAAATTCCCCGATCCACAGCCAATCTCAAAGACCCGCTCCAAACTTTTTTGAGGCAAATATTGCTGCATTAATTGCAGGAGATGCTGGCAAATCTTTTTTTGCACTATGGCCTGTGCCGTATAACTTTTCCCCGCTTTTTCAAAACGCTGTGCGACCTGAGATTTATCAATATTCACGGCAGCTACTCACAGCAAATCCACGAGCTGATCGATATCAGTTGCATTGACTTGAGAAGTTAGTGAAATACGTAATCTTGAACTGTGTTTCGGCACAGTCGGCGGACGCACCGGCATGATATAAAAACCGGCCTGTTGCAGCTGCTGGGCTTTTTCTACGGTCATTTGTGACTCGCCAATAATCACCGGAACAATATGTGAGGTCGAAGGACAATCAAAACCTTGATTTTTGACTGCTTGCTGCAATTGCTGACTGACCTGATTTAAATTTTGCCGCTGATCATTTAAGCTTAAAACTTTCTGGAAAATAAAATCGGTCCACGCCATACAAATTGGCGGCTGTGCGGTACTAAAAATCAGTGGACGCATTGAATTAATCAGATATTCACGAATGATCGGGTGACAAATCAGATAGCCACCGACCGATGCCAAGGCTTTGCCAAAAGTCCCGACCAGCAAATCAATATCATCAATGACATCATACTGTTCTGCGCAGCCTAGACCCTGCTCGCCACGTACACCAATGGCATGCGCTTCATCGACATAGAGCATCACTTTAGCAAACTGCTGTTTGATGCGAACCAGTTCAGCCAGATCGGTTTCGTCACCATCCATGCTAAAAATGGATTCCGTCACCACAATAATGCGATCAAATGCCTCATCAGCATGATACTGCTGCAAAAGTTGTGTCAGATGATTTAGGTCATTATGTCGATAACGTACATATTTTGCTGTCGATAAACGGATACCATCAATCATGCTGGCATGAACCAGTTTATCCGCCAAAATTAAAGTCTTACTGTCGCTTAAGGCCGGTAAAATCCCGATATTCATGTGGTAGCCACTGTTAAACAGCAGCGCCGCACGGCCATGAAAAGCCTGACTTAAACTGGCTTCCAGCTGTTCATATTCAGGAAAGTTTCCAGTTAACAGCCTTGAAGAGGATGAACTCATTCTGCGCAGTTCATTCGGGGTTTCGTCAAAAAACTGTTCACGCAAAGTTAAGTCTGCTGCCAGCCCCAAATAATCATTGGATGACAAATTCAGCATCTGATGACCGTGAATGTCGATCATCCGGCCTTTCTGAATATTGGCACTAAACTGACGTAAATTCCCTTGCTGTTTTAAGGTATCCAACTTTATTGCATAATCGTTTAACAGATTGTTATTGAATGCATCATCATTTAACAGGTTCATGCGGACACCTCTTGCATCTGCTCAACTACACTGACCAATTGTTCCAGCAAAGTATTCAACTGCTGTTCGCTAATCACATAAGGCGGCATCACATACACCAATTTTCCAAAAGGACGAATCCAGATACCGCGTTGCACAAACTGTTGTTGCAGGGTTTTCATATCCACATTGAAGTTCAATTCAACTACCCCAATCGCACCAAGTACCCGCACATCCTTGACATAATCCAGCGCTGACAGGGGTTGTAAATGTTGTTGCAACTGTTGCTCGATGCGCTGAATATTGGCTTGCCAGTCCTGAGCCAATAAAACCTCGGTACTTTTCACAGCCACCGCACAGGCCAGCGGATTGGCCATAAAGGTGGGGCCATGCATAAACACCCCCGCCTCGCCTTGACTAATGGTTTCAGCCACGCGCTTGCTGGTGAGGGTCGCTGAAAGCGTCATATAACCACCAGTTAACCCTTTGCCGATGCACATGATATCCGGCTCAACGCCGGCATGTTCCCAAGCAAACAGCTTACCGGTACGGCCAAAACCAGTGGCAATTTCATCAAAAATTAGCAGCACATCATATTGTTCACACAGCAATTTGGCCTGACGTAAATATTCCGGATGATAAAAACGCATCCCACCCGCACCTTGCACAATCGGTTCCAGAATTAAAGCAGCAATGGTGGAATGATGCTGTTTTAACACTTGCTCCAGCTCGGAAATATCGGCTGGATTCCATTCATCATCAAAGCCAATTTGTGGGGCTGCGACAAAGAAACGATTCGGCAGACTGGAACCAAAAATCTGATGCATTCCAGTGACCGGATCGCAAACCGACATAGCATTCCAGGTATCGCCATGGTAGCCGGATCGCGGCGTGACAAAATTGGTTTTCTGACTCTGGTCCTGTGCAGTCCAAAACTGCACAGCCATTTTTAACGCGACTTCTACAGCAACTGAACCCGAGTCCGCATAGAAAATTTTATCCAGACTGGGCGGGGTTATTTTTAATAATAATTTTCCAAGTTCAATCGCAGGATCATGGGTCAGACCACCAAACATGATATGCGACATTTTTTGTAATTGATCCTGAACGGCCTGATTCAGTTCAGGATGGTTATAGCCATGAATGGCACACCACCAGGACGACATGCCATCAATCAGTTGCCGCCCATCTTCCAGTTCGATAATGGCACCATGAGCCTGTTTCACCTTAAAGGTCGGCAATGGATTGGTCATGGACGTATAGGGATGCCAGATATGTGCCAGATCAAATTCCAGATCAGTTAATTCGGTCATCCTTCACTCCATGCAGATGCTTGAAAATCAATTTTTCCTGATCTTAAACCTGCATGAAGTAAAAATAAATTGCGATATAAACCAGTTATCCGTTTGTTTGTTCTATTTTCTTTAAAAATTGGCAGATTTTGCCAGTTATTAGTTCAGCTTCAAATAAAGGAAAGCCATGGGAACCACTGAGCAGCTCTGTCTCCAAAAACTTTGCATTGAATTTTCGAAGATTTCGCTCTACTTTGTAACTAACTAAAAAATCCTGCTTTGCAAAGATATGATACTGACGCCCTGCATAATTTTTTAAGATATCTGCATTATTTAGATGCTCAAGACAATTTAATCCCTCACGAAGGGTTTCTAAATTCTGTGCCTGAATCAAACTTTGCAAGCTGATAAAGTCGGTTTTGGTGGTTTCAGTGCCCTGACATACCATATAGCCAAACTTTTTCAGCGTGGCAATCGCATCCTGCTCAAATGACTGTTTAAACTGCTGGAACGTCGGCTGATCCATTGCAGTAGGCCATATTTCATTTGCCACAAAACAGGGATTGGAACCCAAAGTGATCAATACTTTTTCTAGTTCATATTGCTTTTGTATCTGATCCACCAGAACTGTGGCCAACTGACCACCCAAAGACCAACCGGTAATCACATCAAATTGTCGAGCCAGTTCCACTTTCTGTTGTAAAACCTGTTCATCTAAAGCATTAAAGATGTTGCAAAGTTCAACATCATGTCCTTGTACTGCCAAAGCCTGTTTTAAGGGATCTAGCAGTTTGGTTCCGCCGCCCCAGCCAGTGATGAGTAAAATACGTTGGTTCAATGTAAACTCTAAGAAAACTAAATCATTGAGACAGTATAAAACGTCTCTTTCAATTCACGTAGCTGCATTTCAACATTCGCTCACAATCTGCTATCGAGGTAGGCGACATGAATGTCGCCGTTAGTCAAGGGTGATAGGGATATCCCTTTTGACCAACAGAGGGGTTTTGTTACTTTTGCCCCGTCAAAAGTAAATTACAATCATATGTAATTTTTAAAGGATGCCTATCCAATATTACAGCCTAAAGAAAGCAATCAACTCCGATCAAGATTTTCCAAATCTACCAATAACTGTGCAGGGATCACTTTTGCCCAAGTGTCTTTAAACTGTTATGCGCCTGATCAATTGGAAACTGGCTCTTTCTGCCAATTTCCTGCGCTTTGGCAATATCTTGCGCACGCATATAAGCTAATAAATAATCCGAATCCTCAAGCTGTAGATGGAACCACGATTCCACTTCTATTCCTTCAGCCTACAAGGTTTCAATCGCTTCATCTTTACGTGCATTAATTTCATTTTGCCATTGTTCCACCTGATCCAAAACATCCGGTTTCAACTTAATGAGTACCGCACCAACATCCATAAGCTTCTATTTTTCTTATATTTAAGTGATTTGGACTGTATCATACGAGCGATCAAAATAAATACCGATCATTTCTAATATTCACAACATTGTAATTTTTGCTAAGATCAATACATCTTCTTATCCATTCTAAAAAGTATACGATATGAATGACTCAAAAAAATTAAGCATTATCTTACTTACATTCAGTACTTTGCTCTGCTTAAATACAACAACGCATGCGCATGCTGCAGAAGAGTCTGTTTTCTTAAAATCAGAAAATTCGCAAAAGCAATGGGTCGGTAAACCTGCACCGGACTTTAAACTGCAAGACCAAAACAGCAAATGGCATGAACTGAAACAGTATCAGGGCAAATGGGTAGTACTCTATTTTTATCCCAAAGATAATTCCCCAGGCTGCACCCAGGAAGCCAATCAGTTCAAAAACCTGTATCCTCAATTTATTAAAAATAATGCTGTCGTGTTGGGTGTGAGTCTGGATGATGTCAAATCTCACCAAAAATTTTCAGAAAAACTCGGCTTACCTTTTCCTCTTTTGGCCGATGTTCACCATCAACTGGCGAATCAATTCGGCATTGTACGTAACCTGGGTATTACCCAGATTGCCAAACGGGAAAGCTTTTTGATTGATCCACAAGGCACCATTGTTTATCACTACAGTAGTATCAATACTCAAACCCATGCGGCTCAAGTCTTGGCGGATATTCAGAAATTTTCTAAAAAGAAATAATGATTTTTCAAAAATAAAATCTATTAAATATACAAATTCATCTCATTTTTTCACACCTCGAAATTTTGCTATCGTGCGAGGTGGTATAGATGCCACCGTTGGCTGGAGCTTCATGGACGAAGCTCTCAGCCAACACAGGATTTTTTTACTTTTATCGCTAAAAAGAAAGGCATCGCCTATACAAGCCCAATCAGAATCTCATTGCAATATGCGGTAATACAAATAGTATCAGGCTGCTCAAGTTTGATATTAGCTCATAAAAAAGCCTCTAGACATTCATCCAGAGGCTTTTCACGATGTGTAACTTCATTCACTGCTTCATCCAAAATAAAGCAGTGAAAAACAAATCTTACATTTGCGATTGAATATAGTTTTGCAAACCAATCAATTCAATCAAACGAATCTGTTTTTCTAACCAGTAAGTATGATCTTCTTCCGTATCCGACATTTGCTGACGAAGCATATCACGGGTCACATAATCACCTTTCTCTTCGCACAATTTCACACCTTGTGCCAATTTTTCACGTACATGATATTCGAGCTTTAAATCAGCTTTTAAACAGGTCACCACATCTTCACCGGTTTCGATGTCATCACGGTTCATATTCGGTGTACCTTCCAAAAACAATACACGGCGAATAATGGCATCCGCATGCTGTGCTTCTTCCTGCATTTCATGATCAATACGTTCAAAGATTTTGGTCAGCCCCCAATCTTCATACATACGAGAGTGGATCAGGTATTGGTCGCGAGCAGCCAGTTCGCCACCGATCAACATATTTAAATAATCTACGACTTCTGGATTACCACGCATTTTTATAACTCCCTACCTTTATGGGCTTATTATGGAGAAAATCATCTGGATTTGCAAAATAAAATTTCCGTAAATATATGATTTTTAAACAATTAAAATGAGAAGCACTTACATTTACAGTTTTAGTTGAATAAATTCCCATTTATAAAACAATGTCTTGCACTCAGTACTCAGCTTAGATGAACAAGATCAAAGTACTTTTATAATGTATTGGTTTTTTGTAACTAGATTCAAAATCATTGTGGCATATATTCATTGAACTATATGCGTATCAAATCAGAAACGCTGAGTGCATCGGCATCAGGTTATTATATATAAGCAAAATTGAGCTTGTTCATTGGTATAAGCAGGCCAAATCTTAGTCATGCACCGACAAGCTCACTCATCCTCAGCGAAAATAGGCTTAAGCTGAAGTCCAACGTGCATTTCTCCATGCTTGTTGTTGCTTTAAATCTAAAAAAGTCCAAGCGACAAAACGACTTTCTTTTTGCCCCTGCGTCATTTTAATGGTTTTCACATCCACTGCTCCGCTCTTACGCAACGCATTTAAAAGCACAGGCAATGTTGTTTTCTTGGAAACCAGTGTGCTAAACCAAAGACATTGCTCAGCAAACTGTATGCTCTCTTGTACCATTTGGCAGACAAAGCGTTCTTCACCACCGTCACACCAGAGTTCATTTTTTTGACCACCAAAGTTTAACACCACCTTCGTCCGATCAACCGGCTTGCCAAGTTTTCTTAATTTTTGAGTTGCTGTGGCATTTGCTTCATCTTGCGAGGCATGAAATGGCGGGTTACACATCGTCAAATCAAAATGATCTGTGGGTTTAATCACACCTTTGAAAATATTGCTTGAGTTCTTCTGCAATCGAATCTGAATCCCTTTACGCAAATTTGGATTCGCCTCCACAATGAATTGAGCACTTTTAAAGGATGTAGAATGAATGTCTGAGCCGACAAATTTCCAACCATAGCTACGATGACCAATGATCGGATAAATACAGTTTGCTCCCACCCCAATATCCAACACTTGAACGGCATGCCCTGTTGGAATCTGACCTTTATTATTGGCACTCAACAAGTCAGCCAAAAAGTGGATATAGTCAGCTCTACCCGGAATAGGCGGACAAAGAAAATCTTGAGGAATATCCCAATATTGAATGCCATAAAAATGTTTCAGCAATGCTTTATTGAGCATTTTCACAGCCTGTGGATCAGAAAAATCGACTGAAAGATCGTTATATTTATTTGGGCTAACAAAAGGTGCAAGTTCCGGACAAGTCTGCATTAACTGAGGAAAATCGTAACGACTGCGATGCAGATTTCGTGCATGTAATTGCGATTTTTGTTGCGGAAAAGTTTTCTTTGCTTGCGCCATGTGTATGCCAATAATCAACGGGAGAACAGAATCATCTGATAAGACAGGCTCAATACCTGTCAATAGATCGATATTGTACGTGAATTCAGCTCATCATGACGATCCCAACCCAATCAAGCCATAAAAAAGACATCCGAGGATGTCTTTTTTAATTCATGCTTAAGATCGATTAAGCAGGAAGTTGACCATGCTCTTTCATCAAAGCAATAAACTGTTCTTCGTTGATCACAGCGACACCGAGTTTTTCTGCCTTATCCAGCTTGGAACCGGCTTTCTCACCAGCAACGACACATTTGGTTTTACTCGACACACTGCCGCTGACGCGTGCGCCTAAAGCTTGCAGTAATTGAGTTGCTTCATCACGCCCCATAGAACTTAAAGTTCCCGTCACCACCCAGCTTTCGCCATTGAGTGGTTGGCGCGTTGGTGCAATTGGTGCATCCCAGTGAATACCCGCCGCCAACAGACGATCCAATACTTCTAAGTTATGCGGTGCCTGAAAGAAATCAATAATCCATTCAGCGGTAATATCCCCGACATCCGGCGTTTTCTTCAGTGCTTCAATATCGGCATTTTGTAGTGCTTCAAAGGTCTGGAAGGTATTGGCCAGCATACGTGCCGTGGTTTCTCCCACACCACGAATCCCTAAAGCATAAATAAAGGAAGCCAGTGTCGTTTTCTTGCTGTTTTCGATGGCATCAAACAAGTTTTGAACCGACTTTTCCCCCATTTTATCAATGCTTAAGAGTTGTTCACGATGTTCGTGCAAGCAGTAAATATCCGCGACATTTTTAAGCAGGTCGAGATGGAGTAAACATTCCACCCAGCGATCGCCCAAGCCTTCAATATCCATGGCCTTACGTGAAACAAAATGACGAATCGCTTCAATACGCTGTGCTGCACAGTACAACCCACCTGAACAGCGTGCCAGAGCTTCACCTTCAGGCATCACCACAGGTGAATCACATACCGGGCAATTTTCAGGTAAATGCACTTCTACCGCCTCATCAGGGCGGAATTCCAGCCAGACTTTTTCCACTTTCGGAATGACATCACCACTACGGTACACGCTGACGGTATCACCGATACGAACATCCAGCCGGTGAATTTCACCAATATTATGCAGGGTGACATTGGATACGGTCACCCCACCAACAGCCACTGGGTTTAAACGTGCAACAGGCGTTAAAGTCCCGGTACGCCCCACTTGCCAGTCAATATTTTCCACCGTGGTTAATGCAGCCACTGCCGGAAACTTATAGGCGGTTGCCCAACGCGGTTCACGACTTAAGAAACCCAGTTGTTGCTGCTGTTTCAAACTATCGACTTTAATGACCATGCCATCAATTTCTACGTCCAGATCAGGACGCTCTTGATTGATTTGTTCATAAGCCTTTTGCACATCCTGAATATTGTCACAAATAAAATGACGTTCACCCACGGCAAAGCCAAACTGGGTGAGCCACTCCAGACTGGCATACATGGTAGTCTGACCATGATGCGGTTCACACTGTGCAATACCATAAGCATAGAAGGCTAATGGACGGGATGCAGCAATATTGGGATCCAGCTGACGCAGACTGCCGGCCGCTGCATTGCGTGGATTGGCAAAGGTCTTTTCACCTTTGGCTTCATTTTCAGCATTCAGCTTTTCAAAACCGGCTTTAGGAATCAGCACTTCACCACGCACTTCTAAAAATGTGGGAACTTGCGTGTGGGCAGATGAAAGTACTTTCGGTAAGTTACGAATGGTTTTGACATTATGGGTAATGTCTTCACCGGTTTCGCCATCACCACGGGTGACGCCACGAACCAGCACGCCATTTTCATACCACAGGGAAATGGCCAGGCCATCGAACTTTAATTCGACATCGTATTGGATCTTCTGATTGGGTAAACGTTCTTCAATACGGCGGGCAAAGGCGAACAGTTCTTCCTGGTTAAATACATTGCCCAATGACAACATAGGCACGGTATGGGTCACGCTGGCAAATTTTGTCAGTGCTTTGCCGCCTACTCTATTGGTCGGGGTATCCGCCTGTACATATTCGGGGTGTTGCTCTTCTAGAGCCTTGAGCTGATGAAAGAGTTGATCATATTCACTGTCTTCAATTGATGGTTGATCCATCACATAATAAGCATGATTATGCTTGGCTAAAATTTGAATCAATTGACGCATTTGCGCCACGACAGTTGAATGTTCGGTCATATCTACACCATAAAAAAGGGCGGTCTATTTCCGCCCTTCACAAATATTTAATCTACTCGCTATTATAGAAATCGAGTCCGCCAGTTTCAAACTAAACTTCTGTGGTCTGACCTGCACGGTAATCAATCGCTAAATGACGCCATTGTTCACGTAATTGCGGCGTAAATTCCTGATTGTTCTGGTCATACACGGTGCCGTCAATTTCACGGGCAATCAGGCGTGAAATGCTGTCCATAGTATCAAAGGCATTTTGCACATCGCTGTGTGGCAATGCCAGGAAGAAAGCCAAACCTTTCACCTGTTCAGTCGACAATGTTTCCAGATCAAAACCGGCTGCACCTTCGTCAGTAATCTGCAAGACTGAAAATAACAACTTGCTGCCATCTTCACTATAACGGTGGAAACATGCCATTTCACCAAAACGCAGGCCATATTTCAGCAAGACTTTTAAGGTTTTTTCACCCGAAAGCACCCGGCGTTCCGGATAAATATTTAGAGCAATAAACTCGGCTGCGGTAGATAATGCACTGGCTTCATCCACACGTTGCTGCTCATGCAAATGTTCATCCAGAATGCTGCTTTCATCTTCAAAGTCTGAAATTTCAGCTTTTTCGATCGTGCTGTTCAGGTTAAATTCAGCAGCATCTTTATCTTCAACCTGTAGACCTTGCTGTGCTGGCTCTGTGCTGGCTGCCGGTTTTGACTCTTCTACAGCTGTCGCATCAGCTTTTGACTCCGCCTGAGCGGGTGCTTCTGCCTGTTCAACCTGTGCACTTTCAACCTTTTCAGTTTTCGCTTCTGCCTGCTTAGATGCAGGAACCTGTTCAGCAGCCGTTTCAGCTAAAGTCGGTTCAACACGTTCGGCTTGTTCAGCTTCTGTTGCACTTTGTAATTGATCACGAACATGGCGAGGAATTACCGGTTGCTGGCTGTCAGAATTGACATGAAGTTCCGAATCTAATGACGGTGCTGCATCCGCAGGTTTTTTAAACAATAATCTTAAACCGAATAGCATAATAATGATGGCGATAACAATGCCAACAATCGTGGTGACTTCCATACTATGACTCCGCAACTAAACCGTATTCTTTTGCCTGTTCCAAATCGACAGTGACTAATTTTGAGGTGCCCGGTTCTGGCATGGTAACACCTAACAAATCGGTTGCCATCGTCATTGCAACTTTATTATGGGTAATGTAAATGAATTGAACCTGTTCAGAAAGTTCTTTTACCAGGTTACAAAACCGCCCCACGTTTGCATCATCCAAAGGTGCATCTACCTCATCCAGCACACAGAACGGTGCCGGATTTAAACGGAAGATGGCAAACACCAATGCCAATGCTGTTAATGCTTTTTCACCACCGGACAATAACGCCAGAGAACTGTTACGTTTACCCGGTGGACGCGCCATTAGTTTTACACCCGATTGCCAGTCATCTTCAAGGCTTAAACTGGCTTCCCCGCCATTAAATACTTTAGGGAACAGGTCTTGCAGTTCATGATTCACCTGATCAAAGGTGGTCATAAACAACTTGCGGGTTTCCTGATCAATACTTTTCATAGCACCCTGTAATTGATCAACTGTTTTTTCCAGGTCTTCAATTTGATGACTCAGCTCTTCAAAACGCTTGGATACTTCCTCATATTCTTCAGAAGCTGCCAGATTGACCGCACCCAGTTTTTCAAAGCGCTGCTGTGCCTGTTCCAGCTGTTTTTGATGGCTAATGATATCAATTGTTAAACCGTTAATGACGTCACTATTCAATGCAGCCAATTGCTCTGAATAATGTTGAAAGTCCGATTTGGCCACTTGCCAGGCCAGACGCTTCTCTTCGAGCTGACCACGCAATTTTTCATCTTGCTGCTGATGCTGATGACGCTGTTCGGTCAACAGTTGCTGTTTTTCTTGGACACTGTTCAACTCAACTTGCCATTCGTTCCAGGTTTTTTGCAGTTTCTCGGTAATTTTCGCCTGCTCGTTGAATTGCGATTGCAGCGCAGGGAGTTCCAACTGTACCGGATCGACAAACTTTTTCGCCTGCTCCATTTGCACAATAATCTGCTGATATTGTGCTTTTGAGAATGATGCATCTTTTTCCAGCAACTCTATCTGCTGCTGGGTTTGCGTGGTTTGACGACGCAGCAACTCCAGCTCCTGTTGAGCTTGCTGCCAGGTATGCTGGGTATTTTCCAGCTGCTCACTCAGCTCCTCGACCTGAAACTGCATGGTTTTATAGTTGGGTAGATTTTGCTCCAGCTTGAGGTTTAAGGCATGCAGATCGATCTCAAGATCATCTTTTTGCATGGCATCTTCTTCAAGCTGCTCATCCAGCTGTGCCAGTTGATTGGCCAGTTGCTGTTTTTGTAGTTCAAAGGCCTGATGGGCAGTCTGGACTTTGGTGATATTAAGCTCAATTTGCTGGGTAGCCTGAATTTCTTTACGTAGCAGTTGCTGATCGGTTTTCAGTTGTTCATCTACCGTCTGCACCTGAGTTTTCAGTTCTGCGACCTGCACCTGCAACTGGGTGTGCTCTGCCTGTTTATCTACAAGTAACTGCTCAATTTCATCCAGACGGATACGATGACTCAGCGCCCCCTGTCCTGCCTGACTGGCTTCGTCATAGTACAGGCCAATCACCCAGTCTGCACCGACATGATAACCATCCAGACTCAACACCGACTGCCCGGCTTTCAACTGGTTTTGCAGCGTCAATGCATGCTGCAGGTCATTGGCAAGTGCCACGTTTTGCCATAAGGAAGACTGCGGCGATTCAATCCAGCTGGCCAGACTTGCACAACCTGACAACTGAATTGACTCAGCCACTGGTTGTGCAGTCAGCTGGCGTGCAACACTGTCAGCAAAATCACTGGCAGATTCAAGCCAATGTGCCGACAGCCATTTGGCCAGGAACTTCTCAATCAAAGAGGCATGAGGTTTGGCTTCATCATGAAGTGTCAAAACCTGCATCAACTGCGGTTGATCACTCTTAGTTTGTGAATTGACTTTGACCAATAACTGGTTTAAATGCTTTTGTTCCGCCTGTAGAACCTGAATTTCCGCATTCAGCTGATTCAGTGTGCTCTGCTGGCTTTGATACTGGATTTGTAAATCATCTAACTGCAACTGGACATCGATAATACTTTGTTCACGTTGCAACTGCTGGCTCAATGCCTCTTGCTTGGCCTGTATCAGCTGCTCCATAGCATCCAGCTGACTTTGATTTTGAATCTGCGCAGCTTGCTGTTCTAAAGTCTGCTTTTGCTGCTCAATCCGGGCAATATTTTTGGCTAATTGTTCACTTTGCGCCAGCATCTGCATTTTTTGCTGCTGCTGCTTTTCAACTTGAGCTTTGACCAGTGCAAACTGTTGCTGTACTTGTTGCTGTTGTGCTTTCAAATCACCCAGGTTTTGGCTCTGATCTTGTCCCTGACTTTCTTGCTGTTGTAATTGTTCAGTCTGCTGTTCATGCTGAGCTTGCAAAGTTTCAATTTGCAATTCAATCAGTTGCAACCGTTCTTTGGTCTGTAGTTTTTGCTGTTCCAGCTGACTTAAGGTTGTCGTATTTTGCTGGAATAATGACTGCTTCTGCTCCAGCGTCATTTTCAATTCAGCCAGTTTCTTTTCCGCTTGTTGCCACTCATTTTGCAACGGTGTGGATTGCTGAATCAGGCGCTGAAATAACTCGCTAGTGGCAGTCAAATCATGTTCCAAGGTAGTCAATTCGGAACGTACCAGCTTGAAAGTTTCACCCAGGTCGTTCATCTGCAGGGTATATTCTTGCTGCAAACGGCTGCTTTGCTCACACTGAAAAGACAACACTTCAACTTTGATGGTGCGAATCTGGGTTTCCAGTTCTTTATATTGAATGGCCGTTTCCGACTGACGTTTCAGGGTTTTTAGCTGCGACTTCAGTTCGGATGCAATATCTTCAAGACGCGATAAATTCTGTGTAGTGTGATCTAAGTGCAGTAAAGTTTCACGACGGCGTGCCTGATAACGTGAAACACCGGCAGCTTCCTCAATAAACACCCGCATTTCTTCAGGTTTGGCATCGACCAGACGGTTAATCATGCCCTGTTCAATAATCGCGTAGGAACGTGGACCAAGACCTGTACCTAAAAAGATGTCAGTAATGTCACGACGACGGCATTTGGTGCCATTTAAAAAATATTCGGATTTGCCATCGCGGTTGACCTGACGACGCACCGCCAGTTCATTATAGGCATTGTAAGCACCACCGAGCTTGCCATAAGTATTGTCAAAACGCAGTTCAACACTGGCTACCCCAACCGGTTTACGTTTCGCAGTACCGGTAAAAATCACATCCTGCATGCTGCCGCCACGCAGCTGGCGTGCACTGGATTCACCCATCACCCAGCGTATGGCATCAATCACATTCGATTTACCACAACCATTGGGCCCAACCACAGCGGTACGATTGGCCTTGAAATGTAAAGTCGTACTATCGGCAAAAGATTTAAAGCCGGAAAGTTTTAAGCTGCTTAAACGCATAATGTCCTGATCAACGTCGTGAACGTCTTGCCCATGCAAGTTCGATTTGTTTCATCCGTGTTAGCGATTCCAACACAAGGTTGCGCAAGTGTCGACAAAAATCATCCATAAATAAAGTAGCTTGTTGTGATTTTCGGATCAAAACTGCATCAGTCACCAACTTAAACAATTCAAATGATTCTTGCAGTTCGCGATGCGAGATATTTAAGGTTAAAAAATAGCTGCGGCGCAGTGAAGGTAACAGTTCCTGATAGACTTTCATCAAGTAAGGATTACCCACCATTTCATGCTGGCGTGACAAGCCCTGAAAGATTAGATCATAAAATTTTTCGGTATGCCCCTGACGTGTTTCTTCCTGCAATTGTGCCAGTAATGCCTGAATTTTTTCGGCTTCATGGGGACGCCAGGTTTCTGCCATGCGCTGCACAATCTGTCCGCTGAGCAATGCACACATCTCAAACAAGGCACGTACCTGCTGGGCAGACATTTCCGAGACAATCGCACCACGACGGGGGTAAATTTCGATCAATTGGGTACGTTCCAGCAGCAATAATGCTTCACGTACCGAACCACGGCTGACATCCAGTTCAGAGGAAATTCGCAATTCTTGAATGCGCTCACCCTCAACCAGTTCACCGCGAATGATTTGCTCACTAATATGCCTGGCAATTTGCTCGGACAAACTGTCCTTTTCTTGTTCTTGCATACTGTTCCTATCTTGTTTTTATAAGATGCAATCAAAAAAAACTTTTGGATAAATCCTGACTGTTACTTGCTTTTTTACTTGATTTTAACTGCAAAAAATATGACATTGTCAGACAATTTTCAAGTCGTTAAGGCCAATATCAGTTTGTTATTAGCGGATTGAATAAAACCTTCTATCCCCTTCCAATAGCTATTTCTAGACTCACTCCATCATAAGTAATTCATTTAAATTATAAAATAAGATTTATTTTTGATTCATCACATCCCAAAAAATTACAGGATGAGCGATATCAAGGTGCGTATGCAAAAACCATAGCACACCTTTTTACCTATTTTATATTGTTTTTTTAAAATTAAAAAAAGGTCGAAAAACCTTGATAAATAAAATACACACCCACTGTTGCCAACAGACAGGCAAAACATCTTTTCAGCATGGCTGGCGATAACTTATGCGCCACTTTTGCGCCTAATTTCGCAGTCATGAAGCTCATGATGCTAATGCCAATAAAGGCGTAGATATGCACATAGCCAATGCTATGCGGTATTCCAGTTTCAGTATTGGAACCAAACCACATAAAGCCCAAAGCACCGGCAATGGCAATCGGCAAACCACCTGCGGCTGAGGTAGCCACCGCTTTCTGGATCACCACGCCATGACGACTTAAATACGGCACGGTCAGGCTGCCACCACCAATGCCGAATATGGCAGAGGCAACCCCGATGCCCGCACCCGCCAGTATTTGCATGCCCTTGGAGGGTAGATGATGGTTCGGATCAATAGCTTTGCTTGCACCATTAAACATGGTGTAAGCCACCCAAATAGCAAAAAAGCCAATCAATAATTGCAAGCCCTGACCGGACATATAATCCGCAATACCTGCCCCTAAAAATGCCCCCAAAGCCAGTCCTGGTGCTAAATTACGAAATACATCCCACATCACCGCGCCTCTTTTATGATGGGCGCTAATTGAGCTGATGGAGGTGACAATAATGGTGGCTAAAGATGTACCAACCGCCAGATGCATAATGACCGCAGCATCATAATGTAACTGGGTAAATACAATATAAAGAATAGGCACAATAATCAGGCCGCCACCGACGCCAAACAGCCCGGCAGCAAAACCTGCCATTGCACCAATCAATAAATATATGATTAACTCCATTATTCACATTCCACTATTGCTTAGATTTAAATGGATTTAGAGACCAGACAGCTACAAAAAATCCTCGATGATGCCCATCAGCTTCCTGAAGTTTTGCTACTCAAACCCGTCACCACATCGACCAATGATGATGTACGTGAAATTGCACTCAAAGGCGTGCACAGCGTTCTGGTTTGCAGTACCCGGCAGACTCAAGGTCGTGGACAGCGTCAACGACAGTGGGTGTCCCCTGAAGGCAACATCTATTTAAGCACATTGCTGAATACCCGAACAGCCATTGATGGGCGGCTTGCGCTTGAAATTGCATTAAATATCCTGCAAATGCCGAGCTTGAAGGATTTAGATTTGCAAGTGAAATGGCCAAATGACCTGTATAGTCGCCAAGGTAAATGGGGCGGCATTCTGGTTGAACCGATTTCCCCGCATCAGGTCATTGTCGGTGTCGGGATTAACCTTGAGCCTGTTCCCAAGGCACAGATTGACCAGCATGCAACGTCACTGCGTGAATTAGGATTACAGGATATTTCCCGTATTCAGCTGATTGCAGAACTGTATATGTCCATTCAGCAAGCCGGTGCATGGTTCAATCATGACTGCTGTAATCTGGCGGCCCGTTTTAATTATTATGCGGCTTTTAAAAACCAGGCTGTTGAATTTGAAGATCATTCGGGAGTATGTTCAGGGATCTTCCTGGGCATTCAGGATGATGGTTCTGTCACGATTGAAACGCCTGAAGGTTTAAAACAGTTTTATCAAGGGCGTTTACGCCGCCTGAATACCTCTGCGTAGAGAAATGCAATGAAGAATTTATGGCTCGATATCGGCAATACCCGACTTAAATACTGGATTACTGAAAATCATCAGGTGATTGAACAGGGCGCAGAAATGCATCTGCAATCCCCTGCCGACCTGCTCTTAGGTCTGATCCAGCATTTCAAAAGTCTGGATTTGCAACAAGTCGGGGTATCTTCGGTTCAGGACAAAAAGAACAATGAACGCATCCAGAAAATTCTCAAGTTTTTAAATGTTCCGGTGAGCTTTGCCAAAGTGCATGCTGAATATAACGGCTTACGCTGCGCTTATGAAGATACCAGCAAATTTGGTGTCGACCGCTGGTTACAAATGCTGGCAGTGGTCAACAATCCGGAGCAAAAATACTGCGTCATTAGTTGTGGAACCGCTTTAACCATTGATTTAACTGATGGCATGCAGCACTTGGGCGGTTATATCCTGCCGAACCTGTATTTGCAGCGTGATTCCCTGATTCAAAATACCAAAGGCATCAAGATTCCCGATGCTATATTTGATGAACTGACCCCGGGTCGCAATACCATCGATGCCGTTCACCATGGCATTCTGCTCAGTCTGGTCAGTACCATTGAAAAGGTCTTGGAAAAATATCCAGGCAAACTGATTTTAACCGGTGGTGATGCTCCGCTATTTGCAAAATATCTTGCACAGTATCAGCCTGTGATTGAGCCGGACCTGTTGCTGAAAGGCCTACAAAATTATATTTACTCCTTGGCTGAAGCCTGATTTTAACGCATCAGATTTAACGAATCAGATAAGGTTGTATGATCTGCCAGACTTCCGGCAGTTCGGTACAGCCTTCAGAATCAATAAAATGTCCCTGATGCCGGGCTGCAATCATTTCAGCATCTAGACTTTTGGCCTGTTCAATACTAAATTCGGGCCGAACATGATGATCCCCTTCCGAATAAATCACTACCCGATGTTCAATCTGGCGTTTTAACAATTCAAAATCAATCTGTGCCGCATCAATAAACGGATTCACTTCATCCAGACGTCCCAAACGGCCATTAAAACCGGCAATCAAAACCAGCTGCCTGATACGCTGATGAATTAAATGTTTGGATAAATAATCTAATGCCGCGATAGTCCCAAGGCTATGTGCAATCACAATACTGTTTTCATCCAAACGACCTGCCTGCTGTTCGATTTGTGACTGCCATACTGACAGCTGGGGATGCATTGAAGGGTCCAGACGCAAAATATTCAAACTAAAATGCTGTTCAGTAGCCAGCTTTTGGAACCAGGGATACCAGTTTTCGTCCGGACTGGCGGTATAGCCATGGATGACAATCACTTGGGCCATTATTGTTGTTCCATTTCATCAGGATGCTCTAGTGTGCAATACGCTCAGCCTGAATAAAGTGATTCATTCGTTGCACTTTTTATAAAAATAAATTGCCGAATGTGTGCACCTGGCAATTTAACCCATCACTCGCCAAAAGATTGCAAGAGATTCCAGCCAGATTAATGAAGCAGTAAAGGTTTCAGCACATCCCAAACCTGATTAAATTCATCAAAACCATCACTACGCATAAAATGCCCGGCATGGTTCACCTCCTGCATCTGGGCATTAATGAAGTGTCCGAGCAATACAGCTTTGGGCGGTGACACATAAGGATCGTTGCAGGAAAATAGTAAAAATCGTGTCGCAATCTGTTTTTGCAAAATGGCCATATCTAATTTGGCCTGTCGAATAAAACCGTCCAATTCGGGCAATGCGGTGAGTTTGTCTTTAAATCCGGCCACCAGAATCAGCCCTTTAATTTGATTTTGACTAAGGGCCTGTGTGAGAAAATGTAAACTCGCAAGACAGCCTAGACTATGCGCCACAATAATGCTGTCTTGATCTAATTTTGGTATTTGCAGCGCTAAGGCTTGTTGCCAGCTTTGAAAATTCGGTGCGTTCGGATCGGGTAAGATTAGTCGCCTTGCCAGATGACCTGAATGCTGAACCTGTTGGCTGAGCCATGGAAACCAATGATCATTGGGAGAAGCCTGATCACCATGCACAATATAAACCTGCTTTTTTAATTGTGACATATCTGTTCTTCTTATTATAAATTGTAGAATGAGTCATATTTATTCAATTATGATATGCCGATGAGAAGCAAAAAATCCAGCCTATTCATCACAAAATAAACTGGATTGTTTCAAAGTGTTTTTAGGATAGGAAAAATGCAATAAAAAAAGGCGCATTAAGCGCCTTCTTTTAGTTTGGACAAAGTCTATCTTTATTTCTGGTCTTTATTACCAAACAGTGGGCCCATACCACCGCCGCCAAATTGTTTTTGCATATTACCCAATGAACGCATCATTTTTGCCATGCCAGATGGATTGGCAAATTTCTTCATCATTTTCGCCATTTGCGCATGTTGCTTGATCAGCTTATTCACCTCAGCAACATCCATACCGCAACCTGCTGCAATACGTTTTTTACGGCTTGGGTTCATCAGGTCCGGATTACGGCGTTCTTTGATGGTCATCGACTGGATAATCGCTTCCATCTTTTTCACTTGCTTTTCAGGGTTGGCTTGGGCAATTGCATCCTGAATGCCGGCATTGCTCATACCAGGCAACTTGTCCAGGAAGCCCATCATGCCGCCCATTTTGTTCATTTGTTCAAATTGCATCAGCATATCTTCAAAGTTGAAGCTGCCGCCTTTTTGCAATTTTTTCGCCATTTTTTCGGCTTTTTCTTTGTCGATTTTACGTTCAACTTCTTCGACCAAAGAAAGTACGTCACCCATGCCGAGAATACGCTGCGCGATACGCTCAGGATGGAATGGTTCAAGCGCATCAAGTTTTTCACCCATACCCAGGAATTTGATTGGCTTGCCGGTAATCGCACGTACAGAAAGTGCTGCACCACCGCGTGCATCACCATCAGTTTTGGTTAAGATCACACCGGTTAAAGGCAAGGCATCATTAAAGGCTTTCGCTGTATTTGCCGCATCCTGACCAGTCATGGCATCGACCACGAATAGGGTTTCAGTTGGCTTGATGGCAGCGTGGAGTTCTTTAATTTCGTCCATCATTTCGTCATCGACGTGTAGACGACCTGCGGTATCGACAATCAGTACATCAGCAAACTGGATTTTAGCTTGTTCAATGGCACGTTTGGCAATATCAATTGGTTTCTCATCTGCGCTCGATTCAAAGAAAATCGCGCCGACTTCACCTGCTACCGTTTGTAGCTGCTTGATTGCTGCTGGACGATATACGTCGGCAGAAACCATTGCCACTTTTTTCTTTTGACGTTCTTGCAAGAAGCGTGCAAGTTTTGCAGCAGTGGTGGTTTTACCCGCACCTTGCAGACCTGCAAGCAGTACAACTACGGGTGGTTTGGCTGCGAGGTCAAGGCTTTCATTGGCCTCACCCATCATTTTAGTCAATTCGTCATGGACGATTTTTACGAATGCCTGGCCTGGTGATAACTGAGTCATCACTTCCTGACCCAATGCCTCTTCCTTAACTTTCGCGATGAACTCACGAGTTACAGGTAACGCCACATCGGCTTCAAGAAGTGCCATACGTACTTCACGTAACGTATCTTTAATATTGTCTTCGGTTAGCTGCCCTGAGCCAGTAACATTTCTTAAACTCTGCGTGAGTCGTTCTGTTAAGGTATCAAACATTGCAAATTCCGCTTAAAATAGCCGTGAGCAAAAAATTGTTTCTTAAAATAGAAAATTTATGCATAGAATGCTATAGGATACTGTAGTTCGCATCGAATTTATATAAATGAATATTCATCATCCTGAAAAAGGTTTGACATGATTAGCCTGCCCCTGGTTTACACGATCTTAGCATTAATCGCTTATACCTCATCTTTCTGGTATCTGTTTATCCACTTAATGTCAAAACGTGATCCAAACCATTGGTTTATTGGGCTTGTACTGGGTTTAGGGGTAATGTTGCATGGCGCTGTTCTGTATAACGATATGCTGACCCCTTCGGGCATCAATTATGATGTTTTTGTGTTGATGTCATTTACCTCTGGTCTGATGCTACTGCTCAGCCTGCTGTTTAGTACCTTTCGTCCCATTTTGGCACTGAATTTACTGGGTATTCCTGTTGCTGCAATCGGTCTCATTTTAGGTTTTACCTTAAGCAAGACCAATCAGGTCATTGAACAGCACTCTTTGGGTTTAGACATTCATATTATTTTGTCTTTATCAGCCTATGCCGTTCTGCTGATGGCCACCATTCAAGCCGTGATTTTGTGGTTTCAGAACCGTGAATTAAAAAATAAAACCAAAAGACTATGGGTCAATTTATTACCTTCATTCCAGGCCATGGAATCGTTATTATTTGATTTAATCATTACCGGTTTTATCCTGCTGACTTTAGCGCTTGGTTTTGGTTTCTTTACTATTGAAGATTTCTTTGCCCAGCACTTAGCCCATAAAACGACGTTTAGCATTATTTCCTGGTTCGTCTATGGCTCCCTTTTAATTGGTCATTACCAGTTTGGCTGGCGTGGTCAAAAAGCCATTCGCTTTACCTTGATTGGTTTCTTCTTATTGGCCGTAGGTTTTATTGGTTCAAAGTTTGTACTGGAAATGATTTTGGGCAAGTAAGATTCTTTTGTTCAGTTTAGCTAATTAAAAACATGGAACAATGATTAAATAATAAGCATGGAACGCAAAAAATAAAGGAGTTGCTACCCTGCTACCCTACAGATCAGAGTAGCAAGATCTAATAAAATGATTTCTAACACAAGCATTTCGTATAACATGTATTATGCTCAGTTTAGATTTTTTAAAGTAAATATTTGAGTTTCTTATTTAGTAATACTAAGAACAATCCAGCAATTAGGCTTAATACTAAAACGAAAAGGACTCTAGATATTTCAATCGAAAAAAAGCTATGTACTTTCATAAAGAAAGGATGAATCAAAAATATTGCTGTTGAAAATAGTGCTAAATTTTTATTATTTCCCATTATTTTTATATTTTTCACATAAATAAAAATGACTGGGGCTACGATCAATATCGTAAATAAGTGATCTAATGATTCATCTATACTTATAAACCTATAATTCATATAGCTTTCCAAAATAACTAAAAATATTGAGAAAAGTACCATACCCAGAGATATATTTATTTTTAAATCTAAACCTTTCTTTTTAATCAAGAATCCTATAGCTAGCAAAGGAAAGCAATTAAATAGGAAGTTTCTTGATATTGGGTACCAATTTAATAATTTATCTACAATTCCTGTAAATATATGCAAATTTCCAATTTGCTGTAAAAGGTATCCCACTAGGTATAGAAATACAGCTAGTATTAACAAATACTTAGAATCCATATTTCTACAAAAAAATAAAAGGCTACCACCAATTATTACTCCAGATAGATACCATAAAACAAAGTAACCGATTGGAATATTTAGTAGAGTTCCGAATAAATCATTTGAATTAAACCAAAAAGGTATGTAAAAAATCATCCATATCACATATAAAATTAGGATACGAAAGAACCAGCTTTTAAATTTTTCAAATGTTGTTATTTGTGTGAAATAATAGATCTCTTTCATAAATCAAAAAATGACCACCTTTTTGATTGATATTTTCACTCTAATTTTCTTAGCATTCGTGCATAATCTGCGGATGAAATACATCAATTCAAAGAAGCTTT